>CAZJEH010000014.1:0-33088 GCA_964544905.1 uncultured Gemmatimonas sp. | reverse complement strand
TTGACACAGTCTCCTGCGCCGGGATGACGATGGTGGGTTTCGGTTGCACCCGACGCACACCGGGCCCGTGCGACGAAGGACCATCCGGCAGTTCTGACACAGCCTCGAAGGCCGGGATCATCAGCCGTCTCATGCACGAAGGCTTCGGTCACACCGGTTCCGACGGGCAGGCGGAAAGCCCGTTGTACGTGGACCATCGTACGGGGACACGACCTGGTCTCCGCGTCATGGCCAAGTCATGGACCGGCCTTCCAAGGGAGCGTCGAGACGATCCATCCGTCCCCGTCGTCCCGGCGAAGGCCGGGACCCATCAGGCGGCTCGTGCACGAAGCCGTCGGTCGCCATCTGTTTCGAACGCGTGAGCGAACCCCCTGGGACGGAACACGGTACCGGGACATGACCAGGCTTCCGCGTCATGAATGAGTGATTGAGGCATCCAACGCTCTTGTGAAGACTGTCGCTTCCAGTGGCCTTTGGAAGAATTTGGGCCGTTCTCGACACACGCTCCCCGCCGGAACGAACGATGTCAGGAAACCATGTCGCTCACTGCGGCCGCGTGAGGCTCGCCGGATCGAGCGGTTCGCCCTCCACATCGAAGACCCTGACCGGTGCGATTGTCTGGAGGCGCGGCAGAAGCTCGACCGCATCGCCCACCACGACAACCACCGCCTGCTCAGGCCGTAAGTACTCGCGCGCCACGCGCTGAACGTCGGCGGCGGTGACGGCGAGCACCCGCTCGCGGTACTGGGTCAGGTTCTCCACCGGCAGGCCGAGCAGCAGGGTCGTAGCGATGCTGGTCGCGATCTGCTGCGCCGTCTCGATGCGCAGGGGGAAGGAACCCGCCAGGAACGACTTTGTCGCGGCGAGCTCATCCTCGGGCACCCGTTCCTCACGTATCCGCCGCATCTGCGCGAGAATCTCCACAACCGCGCTGTCGGTCACCTCCGTCCGGGTTTCCGCCTCGGCATCGAACACCCCGATCTCCCTGGGCCGCGTGAAGCGCGAGTAGGATCCGTACGTCCATCCGCGCTGCTCGCGCAGGATCTTGAAGAGCCGCGCGTCGGGATGCCCGCCGAGAACGCCGTTCAGTACGACGAGCGGGAAGTAGTCCGGAGTCGCGGGCCGGAATCCCAGGTGGCCGATCAGGATGTTCGTCTGAGCGGAGCCCGGGCGATGAACGAGACGGATCTCGGTTCGGTCCTGGTGCTGCGTGGTCGGGAACTCGACTCGCGCCGGTTCGCCGCGCTTCCAGCTGCCGAAGTGACGGACGACCAGATCTTCCACCCGGGCGGCGTCCACGTCGCCTGCGACAATCAGAAGCGCATTGGAGGCAGCGAACAATCGGTCGTGGAACGCGACGATGTCGTCGCGAGTCACCGCCTCGACCGTCGAAGGGACGGGCGAAACGCCGTAGGGGTGCGACGCTCCGTACACTTCGCGGTCGAAGATGCGCTGTGCGACCGCCGCCGCGTTGCCGAGTGCCGACCGCAGCGACGAAAGGGTGCGACGACGAGTCAGTTCGAGCTCCTCGGCGGGGAAGGTCGGCTGCATCGCAGACTGGCTGACGAGCTCCAGGGCGAGCGGGAGGTCCTCCGCGAGCACCTGTGACGAAAGGGTGACCCAGTCGACGCCGGCAGACGCGTTCAAACTTCCGCCAACGCGCTCGATCTCCGCCGCGATCTCGGTCGCGGTCCGGGCTACCGTTCCCTTGGTGAGCAGATCCGCGGTCATGCTTGCGAGACCAGCCCGATCAGGACTGACGAACGCCGCCCCGGCCCCGACATAGAGGTTTACGCTGACGAGCGGCTGGGACCGGTGCTCCAGGACGACGAGGCGGAGTCCATTCGGCAGCGTCCGATCGACGAAAGTCGGGAACTCGATGCTTCGCTCGGGAAGTGGTGGCGGCGGCTCTGTCGGGAACGCCTGGGCGAGGGCCACGCCGGGCCGGGACGCCACAAGCGCCAGAACCGGCGCGACACAGACAAGCCGGAGCACCTTCGTCGGCATCATCTTCATGGCTGTGAAGCTCCTCCGGCCGCCGGCGTGGTGACGACCACCGCGCGGTTGTCCGGTGACAGATATTCGTTCGCCACACGGCGGATGTCCTCTACAGTGATCGTATCCAGCGAATCGATCCGTCGCTGGTATGCCAGGGGATCGCCGAGCATGTGGTTGGACCACTGGAGCGACTCCGCGATTCCGTTGGCGGTCGCCAGCTCGCGGATGGCGTTCGCACGATAGTTGTTGCGGGCCTTGTCGAGCTCGTCCTGGGTCACGCCCTCGGTTCGCACGCGCTCGATCTCGGCGTCGAGGGCTCGCTCCACGCCCGCAATGTCGACACCCTGGTTGGCGACGGCGAAGATCCAGATGAGTCCGGGGCCGAGTCGCTCCCAGAAGAACGCGTCCACCTGGACGGCTACCTGCTCTTCGCGGACCAGCTGCTGGTTGAAGCGAGAGCTTTCACCTTCGGCGAGGATGGACACGAGCAGGTTCAGCGCGCTGGCATCGGGATGTCGCGCGGGGACGGCACCGTACGTGTACATCACCGCCGGCAAGGTTGCGTTGGGATCAGCCAGCGTCGTCCGTCGGGGGAGGTTCACGAAGGGATCCTCGCAGCGAACCTCGGGAGGATCGGGCGACCGAGGAATTCCGCCGAAGTACTCATCGACCAGAGCACGTGCTTCGTCGGGGTCGAACGAACCCGCGATCGTGAGAGTCGCGTTGTTCGGGACGTAGTACGTATCGAAGAAGTGCTGGACATCGGCCAGCGAGGAGGCGTCGAGATCCTCGACCGAGCCGATCTGCGAATGAGCGTACGGGAAGCAGTTCGTCGAGTCGTAGGGGAGATAGAACCACGCCTGCAGTCTGGACATTCCGTACGGGGAGTTCTCATAGCTCAGACGTCTTTCCTCCTTCACGACCTCGACCTCGCGACGGAGGTTTTCCTCGGTTATCCGGAGCGACCGCATCCGTTCGGCCTCGAGCCAGAGCCCGAGGTTGTAGCGGTTGGGCGGCAGCGTCTGATGAAAGGCGGTGTTGTCGACGATCAGGTAGGCATTGTTGGTTCCGCCCGCCCTCGTGATGAGGCTGAAGTGCTCGCCGGGAGCGACGTTGTCCGAACCCTGGAACATCAGGGGCTCGAAGAGGTGAGCGAAACCCGAGCGCCCACGGGGCTCGCGACGGCTGCCCGCATCGTACCAGACATTGACCGCGACGGTGGGAACGGACGGGTCCGGTGCGAGGATCACCTTCAGGCCGTTCGACAGCTCGTACGTCTGCACCTGCGCGCTCTGCGCCCCGACCGCCGTCGCGGTCAGTGCCAGTAGCGGCAGGAGGCTCATCAAGCCACGTGTGATTCGAGGCATCGTTGTATCCGAAAGTGAGAATGTCCGAGCTTACCCCGGAGGCTCTCTCGTCTACCCCACCGGTATCTACGGGAGCCACGTCGCACAGTTTCGGCGAGGGACGACTCTCTTATCCGGCAGCTCGATCGAGGCCCGGCGTGAGGATCTGGGCGAGATAGCGGCCGGTCACGCTCTCGGGTACACGGGCGACGTCTTCTGGCCGACCCATCGCCACCACCCGCCCGCCGCGGGGACCGGCGCCGGGACCGAGATCCACGATCCAGTCCGCCGTCTTGATAACATCGAGGTTGTGCTCGATCAGGATCACGGTATGCCCCGCGTCGACGAGATCATCCAGCACTTTCAGAAGCTTCCGGATGTCGTGAAGGTGAAGCCCGGTCGTCGGCTCGTCCAGTATGTACAGCTTCCGCCCGCTGCGGCGGACGCCCATGGCCAGCTCCCGGGCGATCTTGATGCGCTGGGCCTCGCCGCCGGACAGCGTCGGGGCCGGCTGCCCCAACCGGAGATAGCCGAGCCCGACCTGCTGGAGATGCCAGAGCGCCTCGCCCAGCCGGTCCTCCTGGAGGAAGAAACGGATGGCCTCGTCGACCGTCATGGCCAGGACGTCAGCGATGTTCGCCCCCGGCCGGCCCGACCCGCGGCCCCTGTAGACGACTTCGAGCACTTCCGGACGGAAGCGCGCCCCGCCGCAGACTTCGCACGGGACGAACACGTCGGCCATGAACACCATCTCCACCTGGACCTGGCCGTCGCCCTTGCACGCTTCGCAGCGACCACCCTCGAGATTGAACGAGAAATGACGGGCCGTGAAGCCTCGGCGCTTCGATTCGGGGAGAGAGGCGAAGATGCGCCGGACCTCATCGTACGCTTTGATGTAGGTGACGGGGTTGGAGCGGGGCGTTCTCCCGATCGGCGACTGGTCGACGAGCACGACCTCCTTCAACCGCTCGATGCCCGTCACCCGGTCGACCTGACCGACCGCCTCGCCCAGATGGCGCTTCGCCGTCGTCTCCCCGCCTGACAGGGCCCGTTCGACGGCCCGGTAGAGGACGTCGTGGACGAGGGTGGACTTCCCCGACCCGGAAACGCCCGTCACGACCGAGAGCGCCCGGAGAGGAAACTCGACGTCGATACCCTGAAGGTTGTGCTCTCGCGCGCCGTAGACCTTCAGCCGAGGCACGCCCTCGATGCGCCGGCGCTGGGGGATGGGAATCGATTCGACGCCGGCGAGGTACCGCCCCGTCAGTGTCCCCGCGGCCATCGCCTCGCGCGGCGCACCCGCGAACACGAGGGAGCCCCCCGCCTCGCCACTCCCCGGCCCGAGCTCGATCAGGTGATCCGCGATGTGCATCGCGGCGGGGTCGTGCTCCACGACGAGCACCGAGTTGCCGGCATCCCGCAGCCGGAGGAGCAGGCCGAGCAGTCGGTCGTTGTCCACCGGGTGGAGCCCGATCGTCGGCTCATCCAGGACGTAGACGGCATCGACAAGGCTGCTCCCGAGGGCGTTCGCGAGAGAAATGCGCTGCGCTTCCCCGCCCGAGAGCGTCCGTGTCTGCCGATCGAGCGTGAGGTAGCCAATGCCGACGTCGTTGAGGAAACCGATTCGAGCCGTGAGCTCCCGCCGAATCGATTCGGCGATCCGCTTCTCGGTGTCGGAAAGCGGCGAGTCCGGCCCGTTGATCCCGGCGATCCAATCGTTCAGCTCCTCGAGGGTGAGCGCCGCGACATCGGCGATGGATCGGCCCCCGATACGAACCCGAAGGGACTCCTCGCGAAGCTTCGTCCCCCTGCAGGTAGGGCAGTCCAGGGCGCTCTGGTATTGCCGCAGGAAGACGCGGATGTACTGCTTGTAGCGCTTCTCCTCGAGCCCTTCGAGGAACGAGAGCACCCCCTCGAAGTCACGCGTCCCGTGGATCACCGCGTCCTTGAATTCCTGCGGCAGCTCGGCCCACGGGGTCTCCATCGACACCCCCATCCGCGCGGCGAGCTCCGCCAGGCGGGCCCGGCGGGCGCCATAGCGCGGCTTGCTCCAGGGATCGACCGCCCCCTCGGCCAGCGAACGGGCCGGGTTGGGGACGATCAGTGCCGGATCGTACTGCAGGACGGCGCCGAACCCGGTGCACGTGGGGCACGAGCCGTACGGATTGTTGAAGGAGAACAGCTGCGGTGTCGGCGCCGGGAAGTGGATCCACGGGTGGATCGGGCACTGGAAACGCTCCGTGAAGCGGAGCACGTTGTCAGCGTCTGTCCCGCCGGTCGGGAACGCCGACGGCGTTGGCCCGCTCGCGTCTGGGAGAACGACGACCGCCTCTCCCTCGCCCTCGCGGAAGGCGGCATGGAGCGAATCGGCGAATCGGGAGCGCTCCTCGGGATCCACCCTCAGGCGATCGACGACCACGAGCAGGTCCTGACCGGCGAGGTCGGTCCCCTCGGGGATGTCGTCCAGATGCACCTCGCGCCCGTTCGCCAGCACGCGAAGGAAACCCAGCGCCCGCAGGTTCTCGACGATGAGCGCGTGGGTAACCTTCGCGGAGACGGGGAGCGGAAAGCAGATCAGCACGCGGCTGCCCGGGGGGAGACCGAGAACGCGGTCGGCGGCGCTCTCGACCGTATCGGGCCTTACCTCCCGTCCGCAGGGATGGACGCCATCGCCCGGGCAGATGGTTCGTCCCACACGCGCCCACAGCAGGCGGAGGTAGTCGTGCACCTCGGTGGCGGTACCGACGGTCGAGCGGCTCGTCTTGGTGGGGTTGCGCTGCTCGATGGCGACCGTCGGGGAAATCCCCTCGACTCGATCGACATCGGGCTTTTCCATCCGCTCGAGGAACTGCTTCGCGTACGTCGAGAGCGACTCCACGTAGCGCCGCTGGCCCTCCGCGTAGATGGTGTCGAACGCAAGCGAAGACTTGCCCGAACCGGACGGGCCGGTGATGACCACCAGGGCTCGCCGCGGGATGTCAATGTCGAGGTTCTTGAGGTTGTGCTGCCGCGCACCGCGGACGACGATCCGGTCTTTCATGGTCCGTGAAAGCTACTGGATGCGGCGGCGGCATGGAATGGAGCGGGGAAGCAGATGGATGGCGGCCGGGGCTTCACGGTTTCGAGACTCGCGCGGAGCCGCAGTTGCGCGAGAGGCAATGTCCGGGCGTTCGAGCCCCCGTTCCCCGTCGCCGCCTCACGTCGGTCCTGTAGTTGCGCCGCCCCGGCGTGCCGCCACTGGGTCGCGCCGATAGATTCTGGCACATGGGACTGATCGACCGGATCTACACGGCGGGGATGTACGTAGCGGCGGGCATCGCGCCTCTAGCCGGGCGCGGTGACGGCAAGGTCGCCAGGGGAGTCCGAGGACGCCGCGGTGCCGTGGAGCGGATCGAACGCTGGGCCGCGACGAGCCGCGACCGGACTCGGCCTCTGGTGTGGTTCCACGCTCCGAGCGTCGGGGAGGGCCTTCAGGCGCGCGCGGTCATGGAGGCGGTTCGGTCCCTGCGGCCGGATGTGCAGCTTGCCTATACCCACTTCTCCCCCTCCGCCGAGTCGCTCGCCGCGTCAGTGCCGGCCGACGTAGCCGACTACCTTCCGCTCGACCTGCCCGGCGACATGCGGAGGATGCTCAACGCGCTCGCCCCCGCCGCCATCGCGTTCTCGAAGACCGAGGTCTGGCCGAACCTGACGGCCGCCGCCGCGGAACGTCGCATCCCCGTGCTGCTGCTGAGCGCGACGCTCCCCGCCACATCATCCCGGCTCAACCCGCTGTCGAGGCAGCTGCTCGCATCGACGCACCAGCGCCTGGCGGTAGTAGCCGCGATCTCGCGGGCCGACGCCGATCGGTACGCCGTGCTCGGCGTTCCTGAGGAGCGCCGCGTCGTCATGGGCGACGCGCGCTTCGACCAGGTATGGCAGCGCGCCCACGCCGCACGAGGTTCGGAGCTCGTCTCCAGGCTCCGGGATCCGGCGCGCCCTACGCTGGTCGCGGGATCCACCTGGCCGCCGGACGAAGAGCAGCTGATTGCTGCTTTCGCCGCGCTGACCGAGAAAGGCCCGGCACGGCTCATCATCGCCCCGCACGAGCCTACGGTCGAGCACCTCGCTGGCCTCGGGCGGCGCCTCGCAGCCCACGGACTGACGGGGACGAAGCTGTCGGAGCTGGAGCCCACCGGGCCACCGCCGGAGGTGCTGGTGGTGGATCGGGTAGGCGTGCTGGGAGACCTCTACGCGCTCGCCGATGTGGCGTATGTTGGCGGCGGATTCGGGACGACCGGCCTCCATTCCGTGCTCGAGCCGGCGGCGTTCGGGGCTCCCGTCCTGTTCGGGCCCCGATACTCCAACTCCCGCGAAGCCGGCGAGCTGATCTCTGTCGGGGGTGCGCTTTCCGTATTGGATGGGGAGGCGCTGGCGGGCGCGCTGGCTACGTGGATGCGCGACGGGGCGCTCCGCGCTGAAGCCGGCGACCGAGCCCGCTCCTACGTCCGCGGCGGTTTGGGTGCGGCCGAGCGGGGGGCGAAGATCATCGCAGAGCTGCTCGACGGCCGGTCCACGTAGGTCTGCCGCGCATTCCCCGCCGAGAAGACCGGAGCCGGCGGCCAGGCCGCCGGTGAGCGGCCAGGAGACAGCGCCCCGCGCCCAGGCAGCCGCCGACTCGCGCAGGGAATGCGAGTACTATGCGCTCAGCGCAACAGCGTTCAGGAACGGCCAGGAGTCGACGCCGTACTTCCTACTCACCTCCCTGCCGCCGCAGGCTGTCCTCGATATCCTCGCGATCCCCCTCCGCATGCGGTGGATGCTCCAGCTCCTGAATGCTCTGCCCGCGTTCTTCCAGCACGTTGAGCGGCCGCTCCGGCTCCGGATGGTCCTGCTCCGCCGCTGTGAGCGGACTACGCACCGGCTGGCTCGGCTGCTCTCTATCCTGAGTCATGTCCTATTCCTCCCGATTCAGCTACCGACCTCGGTGAGGCCTTCACCACCGCCGGACCCGGCTGGAGGCGTGTGGACGACGCGTTCCTCCGCCGGAGCTTTCGTGCGCACTGGGAGCCCCATGATCTGCCTCAGCTCCGCCTCGTCCACCACCTCCCGCTCGAGCAACGCCTGGGAGAGTGCCTCCAGGGCCTCCCGATCGGCTTCCAGGATCTTCCGAACCCGGTCGTACGTCCCGTCGACGATCCCACGAATCTCCCGGTCGATCGCGCGGGCTGTCTCCTCCGAGTACCTGCGGCCATCGGTTGCCGCGACACCGTCTCCGTCGGGGAGGAAAGTCGGCGCGGGGGTGCCCCGGTAGTTGATCGGCCCCAATTCGCGCGACATCCCGTACTCCATCACCATCCGGCGTGCGAGGTCGGTGACCCGTTCGAGGTCGTTGCCGGCACCGGTCGAGATCTCGTCGAAGACGATCTCTTCCGCGACCCGCCCCCCCAGCAGTACGGCGATCCTGTCCATCAGCTCCTGCTTCGTCAGCAGGTACCGGTCCTCCGTGGGGAGCTGCTGCGTGTAGCCCAGCGCCGCGACCCCGCGCGGAATGATGGAGATCTTGTGGACGGGATCGGCTGTGGGCACACGCTCGGCGACGATCGCGTGTCCCGCTTCGTGATACGCCACGATGCGCCTCTCCTTGTCGTTGATCAGCCGGTTCCGCTTCTCGAGACCGGCGATGATGCGGTCGATGGCGTCGTCGATCTCCTGCATGCCGACGGCGGCCAGGTCGCGCCGCGCCGCGAGTAGTGCCGCCTCATTCAGGAGATTCGCCAGGTCCGCCCCGACGAACCCGGGGGTTCGCCGGGCGACCTGCTCGAGGTTTACGTCCGGTGCCAGCTTGATGTCCCTGGCGTGTATCCGGAGGATGTCCAGCCGCCCTTTCAGGTCCGGGCGATCGACGACGATCTGCCTGTCGAAGCGGCCAGGGCGAAGCAGTGCCGGATCGAGGATCTCCGGCCGGTTGGTGGCCGCCATGATGATGACACCGAGGCGCGGCCCGAACCCATCCATCTCCACGAGGAGCTGGTTGAGGGTTTGCTCGCGCTCGTCGTGCCCTCCGACAATCCCCCCGGCCCCACGCGCCTTCCCCAGCGCGTCCAGTTCGTCGATGAAGATGATGCAGGGCGCCTGCGCCTTCGCCTGCGCGAACAGGTCACGCACCCGGGCGGCGCCCACGCCCACGAACATCTCCACGAATTCGGCACCGGAGATCGAGAAGAAGGTCACCCCTGCCTCGCCCGCAACCGCCCGCGCCAGCAGGGTCTTGCCGGTCCCCGGCGGCCCCACGAGGAGCACTCCCTTGGGGATCTTCGCACCAAGCTGCACGAACTTCTCCGGACTCCTCAGGAACTCGACGACCTCGACGGTCTCCTGCTTAGCCTCGTCCACGCCGGCGACATCCGCGAAGGTCACCCCCGTTCCTTCCTCCCCGACGATCCGAGCGCGGCTTTTCCCGACCGTCAACACTCCCTGCGTCGGGTTCATCCGCCTCAGCATGAAGAACCAGAAGACGAGCAGGAGACCGAGAGGGAGCAGCCACAGCAGCGCCTGCGAAAGCCAGCCCTGTAGCGCCCCGTCGTACTCGACATCGTGCTGCTCCATCAACTGGATCAGCTCGTCGTCCTGCATCGGGACCGGGGTGGACCGCCAGACCTGGACGCCTGTACTGTCGACGATGGTTGCCGCCGGAACGGCCTCGATCGATGCCGGACTGATCCGCACGCTCTCCACCTGGCCGGCTACGATGCGCTCCTTCAGAGCGCTGTACGGGATCTGCTCCGAGTTCCGACGACCAAGGAGAGTCTGAAGGGCGATGAGGAGGAGGAACGCAAGGAAGAAGTAGCCGAGCGAAAATCGGGTGCGCCGGTCGTCCATCGGACCGGACGGATTCTGTCGGCGGTCGGGAGTTCCGGTACGGCGGTCGCGGATGGGCGGCGGCGGGTTGGCCATTTGCGCCGATCAGCGCAAGAGGTGGACCAGCCGCTCGCAATCCGCAGACGGCTGCCTAATCGGGCGCGCGCGTGTAGTTGTAGGTGGAGATCAGGATGACACCGTGGGCGTGACCCCACCCCCACCGCTGGTAGGCGTCCCGCGAGGGATAGAACCGAATCGACTCGACACCCCCGAGGGTGATCTCCCTGAGCGATGCCCTGCCACCCATCTTCGCGTTGTTGACGTAGACGACGAGGTCGTTCGGCTCAGTGATCGACCATTCGTCCCGGATCACGAGCCACTCGGGACGCAGAGCGCGGATGAGCTCGAGGGCGTTGGACGCCGTGCTCGCTACCACCTGCTCGTGCGAGATGACGTTGCTGAAGCGTCCTGTAGAGCGGCGGGCGTCCTCGGGAACACCGATGGTGATGCCGCGGGAAGCGCAGCCAGCCACCATCAGAAGTAGCAGCAGGATGGACAGGCGCATCGTAGTACACGGGTAGGGACCCGAAGACCGCGCCACCAATGCACGCGGTCTACAGATAAGATAATCTGTTCGGTGGGGTTTTCCTACTCCAGCGCAGGCACGGTCGACACGAGGATCGCGCCGTACCCGTGCCCCATCCCCCAACGCAGGGTCGCCGCCGCGGCATCGTAGTACTGGATGTACTCGACGGCGTCGACGGTGATGAACCGCAGGCTCTCGCGCCCTCCCATTCGCGCATTGTCGACGTAAACGGCGAGGTCATTGGGCCCATCCAGCGACTGCTCCTCCCTCAGGCGCAGCCACTGCGGGCGGAGGCGCTGAATGACCTCGAAGGCGCTGGAAGCTGCGTACTCCCGGAGCTGCGCTCGAGTGATGATGTTGCGGGATTCGCTGACCGGGCGGTATTCGCGGGGTCCGGCGCAGGCTGCACTGAGCACCAGGGCCACTGCCAGGAAATGGCGCATCGAAACCTCCGCAGGGACATCGGGACTGAGACCGGTCGCCCGGCCCCAGCCCCGATCACAGATTCACCCTCCTGCCTACTGTGCTTTGGCGGACCACCAAACCGGCGTCAGCAGATCGACGTTCTTCGGGAAGTTGTCCGGGTTGTAGAGACCCTCCTCCGGCGGGTAGAGCAGCCGCTGGGGGAAGTCCGGCAACGTGGCATTCGCCGCCAGTTGCAGGTTCGGGGAACCCGTCCGCCGGAACTCGTTGAACGCCTCCGGCCCCTGCAGGAAGAGCGCGATCCACTTCTGCAGATAGATGCTCTGCAGCCCGTCGTACGCGACGTTCGGCCGCTGGAGATAGGTGTTGATCGCGGCAGCACCGATGCCGTACTCAGCCATCGAGGCGCGGATCCCTTCCTCGTACAGGTCCTCGGCGCTGGCCGCGATCCAGCCCCTCGCGGCCGCTTCCGCGCCCAGGAAATAGACCTCCGCGGCTGACATGAGCACCGCCGGCGAGGTTGGAGTGAGGAAGTACTCGCCGATCTGCGAGTAGTCGTTGGGCGACCCCGGTCGCCCGTCGATGGTTGTATTCGCCGGATCCATACCGTTCGGCATCCCGCGGTATACACCCCCGCTGACCGTCGGCTGGGCATACACCGCCAGCCGCGGATCCGAGCGGGCGACCAGCGTGTCCACCATCGCCTTGGACACCCGGAAGTCGGCGGTCCGGCCACCCTGAATGATGTTCTGGTAGAGGCTGTTGACGCTCGGAGCCTCGCCCGCGAATACCACTTTGGCGGCGTCCGTGACTGTCTGCATCACCCCGTCGCCCCAGGCATCGGCGAAGGCGTTCCGGGTCGTCTGGCCGAGCGGCGTGTCCGCCACCCGCATCGCGGCGCGCAGCCGCAGCGAGTTGCCGAACCGCCGCCACCGCTCGATCTGGCCACCGTAGATGAGGTCACCCGACGCCCACGAAGCGGTGCTCTCGTTCACGTCGATCATCCCGACAGCGGCCTCCAGCCTCGCGAGGAGGTCAGGATAGATCTCCGCCTGCGGATCATACTTCGGCGTGCGAATCCCCTCATCGAGCTTGAGTGCCTCGGAGTACGGGATGTCGCCGAAGAGATCGGTCAGCGTGAGGAAGTTGTAAACCTGCATGATCTCCGCGGCCGCCCAGAGGTTGGACCTCTCCTCCTCGAGCGCGATCGTCTTCACCTCCTCGAAGTCCGCAATGGCCCCGGCGTAGGCGTTGTCCCAGATCTGGCTGGCGATTCCCGCCCTCGGCGCGTAGCGGTCCTGCGTGAACTCGTACGACTGCGCGACGTGCTGACTCCACAGCGACGTGTGGTACAGCAACGTCCAGTAGTTGTGGAACCCGGCGCTTCCCGAGGACACCACGGTATTCCACTGCCCGCTCGCGAGCAGGTAGGAGACCGGCACCTGCTCGGGCGAGTTCGGATTCCTGTTGATGTCTGTCAGACCGCGATCACAACCGGCGAGCATTCCCATCCCCGCCAGGGCCGCGACCACGACAAGTCGTTTATGGCTTCTCATCTGAATCATCTCGCTCTGGGCCTATGGACGGACCGTGACGGTAAACCCGATGCTCCTTGCCGATGGGATCTGCCCGTACTCCAACCCCTGGACGTTCGTGTTGTCGAACGCGGTCTCGGGGTCGATGTGCGGGTTCTCCGTCCAGAGGGCCAGGTTGCGACCGACCAGCCCCAGCGTGAGCCCCGATACCCGCAGGCGGTTGGTCAGGGTGGTGGGCAGGTCGTAGCTGAGCGTCACCTCGCGGAGCTTGACGAAGCTCGCGTCCACGACGTGCGCTTCCGGTGTCACCGTCGCATAGAGCCAGCGCGTGTGGGCGTCGGTTACGGTCTCGTTGGGGACGTAGGTCGTATCCGCGCCGTTGATGATCCGGTTCACCCCGGGCAGCACGAGCCCGCTTTCCTCATCACAGACGGGATAGCCGGGACGCGGCTCATCGGCATGGATGCAGCGACCCTCGAGCGTCTCCTTCAGCACGCCGGACAGCCGCCCGAACATGTGCGTGACCGAGTAGACCTCACCGCCCCGGCGAATGTCCACCAGGCCGGTCAGTGAAACCGGGCCGTAGTGGAACTCGTTCGTCCACCCGCCACGCCAGTCGGGACTCGAGTTGCCGATTACCTTCGGGACCTCATCCCACAGCGGCACCCCGCTGGCGGCACTGATGACCGGCTGTCCATCCGGCGCGCGACGAATCTGGGTCGTGGCTACCAGCTGTCCCAGCGGCTCGCCGACTCGTGCCCAGTTCTCCACGCCCCAGAAGTCGCCGTTGCTGAGCATGAGGCCGTTCACCCCGTCCGTCAGCTCGACGACCTTGTTCCGGTTGCGCGAGAACGTGAAGGCGGTCGACCACTGGAAGGTACGGGTCAGCACGGGGGTCGCGCGCACCAGCGCCTCCCATCCCCAGTTCCGCACCGTTCCAGCATTGATCATCTGACGTTCGAAACCGGTCGTGCGTGAGATCTCGACCGGCATCAACTGGTCACGCGTCTCCGACCGGTAGTAGGTGAGATCGAGCCCCAGACGGTCGTCGAGCGCACCCAGCTCGACCCCGAACTCCACCGAACGCGTGCGCTCGGGCCGCAGTGCCGCGTTGCGCAGTGTGTTCGGAACCTGGAAAGTCGGCAGAGTCCCGAAGATGCGGCCGGCCGTGAACGTGTTCACGAGCTGATACGGATCGGTGTCGCTACCGACCTCCGCCCAGCTCGCTCGCAACTTCCCGTACGTCAGCGGCGAGTCCGCCAGCGCGCTGATGGCGTCGGTGAAGATGAAGCTGGCAGCGACGGACGGGTAGAAATACGACCGGTGGTCCTCCGGCAGTGTCGAAGACCAGTCGTTCCGCCCGGTAACCGTGAGATAGAGGTAATCCCGGTAGCCGAGGTCGATCTGTCCCAGCAGGCTGTTGACCCGCTTGCGCGAGATCACGTCATCCAGCTGCGGGGTCTCCGCGGCGTTGGCGGTTGTGAAGATGCCCGGGGTCACCAGGTTGCGAACCCAGGTGTACTCCTGCGTCCGCTCCCAGTCCCGCCGGTTGGCGCCGAAGTTCGCGGAGATGCTGAAGTCGGAATTCAGTTCCGGGCTCGCCGTCAACAGAAAGTCGCTGTTGGTCTCCTGGAAGGAGATCCCCCAGGTCGCGAACGCTCCGTTCGGCCCCACGAACTCGCGGCTCAGCGTCAGCGGGTTGGTGGTATAGAGACCACCCACCGTCTTCGCCGCGAACATCTTGATCCGGTCGTCCCGGTACCAGTCGGTACCCGTGCGCGCACTCGCCCTCAGCCAGTCGGCGACCTGATAGCCCACCTGGATCTGGCCGATGACCCGGTTGCGCTCGTCCCGATTGGGATTCTCGTACTGGAGGAAGTACGGGTTGTTGTGGAACAGATAGTTCCAGTTGTAGTGCAGCCCGCGGATGGCGAGCGGCTCGTCATCCCCACGGACCTCGTCGTAACGATCCCGAAGCTCACGGAAGTCGACCTGGCGGGCACCCCAGACGATCTGGTTCATCGGGTTGTCGCCGCCGTACGCGATTCCGGGCCGGTTACGTCCCTGGTGCTGGATGTACTGGATCGACGTGTTCAGGTCCAGCCGGTCGGACGCCTGCATGGTCCCGCCGAACGACAGCGTCGTACGGTCCAGCCTCTGGCCCGGCATCATCGCGTTCATGTCGAAACGAGTCATACCGAACCGACCGCTGAGCCGCTCGTTGGACGCCGCGAGCGTCAGGTTCGTGTTCGACGTCCGCCCGAGGTCGAAGAACTTCCTTACGTTGTCGGGGTTCGACACCCACGGAAGCGGGATCCGCTCGCCGGTCCCGGGATCGATCGGGCTGTTCCACTGCGGGATCATCAGCCCCTGGTCGAGCGGCGGGCCCCAGCTCACGTCCTCTCCGTCGTGCAACCCGCCGTTGAGGCCATCCCAGAAGGCGAACTCGCCGTCGACTCCCTGGCCGTACTTGTTCTGGTAGTCCGGAAGTCGCAGCGGACTCTCGAAGCTCGTGCTGTGACTGACCGTGATCTGAGCGCCACCAGCCGACGGTCCCTTGCGGGTGGTGATCAGCACGACGCCATTCGACGCACGAGACCCATACAGCGCCGCGGCGTTCGGGCCCCTCAACACCGTCATCGACTCGATCATCGACGGATCGAGATCCTGGACGGCGTTACCGTAGTCGAACCCGCCCTGTCCCGTGTTCAGGTTGCCACCCGTGGAATAGTTGTCGATGGGGATGCCGTCGACGATGAAGAGTGGCTGGTTGCTGCCGGTGATCGAGTTCTCACCCCGGATGACGATCCGCGATGTGCCGCCCTGCGGGCCAGCGTTCGTGATGTTCACGCCCGCCACGCGCCCGGAGATCGAGTTCACCAGGTTCGGCTCGATCCGTGGAAGCTCAGAGCCCGGGAGCGTCTGGGCGGCCACGCCCAGTGTCCGCGCCTCGCGCTCGATACCGAGCGCGGTCACCACGACTCCCTCGAGCACCAGCGCCGTCTGATCCATGCTGAAGTCGGCCGTCACCGTACTTCCCGCACCGACGTTGATGGTCTGCTCCTCCGGCGTGTAGCCGATGATATTGACTCGGACGGTCTGGCTGCCGGCCGGAACATTCAGGATCGTGTACCGACCCTGGGCATTCGTCAGCGTGCCCAGTCCGGTCCCAACGATCTGCACCTGCGCACCGGAGAGGGGCTGGAGGGTCACCGCATCGGTGATCGTCCCCTGCACCGTTCCCTGCTGCTGCGCGACCGCCGCGAGAGGCACCGCGAACACCAACAACAGGACCGCTAGCCCACGATGAAGCATCATAGAATCTCCGCGAAAAACGAGTACGTCCGCAGCCCAGAATGCGCTGAGCCGACCCGATGGGGTTCGGCGAGGCGGCTATCCTTCGGCCGGACGCGTCGGATTGTCGGTCCGGCCGGGACGGCGTGCCTCCCGGCGACGTTACCGACACCTCCTTTCCCTCTAACAACTTCGGGCGTCGCCCGAGCGATCGCCCGTGGTGACCCGGAAAAAAACGGCCGGTTAAATAGAACGATCGTTCGATCCAAGCAAGGGGGCGTGTCCGATTGCTTCCTCGATCTCGCCCCGGGTGCTCCGTATGTATCAGACAAGGAGTTAGATCCTATCGCACCTGACCGTTTGCCGACCCCGGGCGGCGGCCTGGAACGGGGGGCCGCGGCAGGTGGCTCCCGGGTACCGGCGCCCGACCGCAGAGGGTGCGGTCTCAGGCAGTCTGCCCTTCGCTCACGTCCCGCAATAGTTGCACCACGCCCGACCCGCTGTCTGCAATGCCCGGTACAGAAATAGCTTAGACGCCACGTCCGGGGACCATCTGAATGGCTCTAAGCATTCCGCGCGCCTTGTTCAACGTCTCCTCGTACTCGCTCGACGGGTCGGAGTCGGCGACGATCCCGGCCCCGGCCTGCACGTGGGCCTGACCACCGGTAGCGATCACGGTGCGGATCGCGATGGCCAGGTCGAGCGCCCGGCCGCCGGCCGAGATATAGCCGACAGCGCCCGCGTACGGCCCGCGACGTGTCGTCTCCAGCTCGTCGATGATCTCCATGGCTCGCACCTTGGGTGCGCCGGAGACCGTTCCGGCCGGGAACGAGGCGCGCAGCACGTCCATCGGTGTGACCCCCTCGCGCAGGTCGCCCTCGACCGTGGAGACCATGTGCAGGACGTGCGAATACTTCTCGATGACCATCCGCTCCGGAACACGCACCGATCCGTAGCGAGAGACGCGGCCGACATCGTTGCGGCCGAGGTCCAGCAGCATCAGGTGCTCCGCTCGCTCCTTCGGATCCGCGAGGAGGTCGAGAGCAAGCGCCTCGTCCTCCGCCGGGCTGGCACCCCTCCGCCGTGTGCCGGCGATGGGACGAACCACCACCCGACCATCCTCGACGCGAACCAGGACTTCGGGCGACGAACCCACGAGCTGGAACCCGTCCAGGTCCAGGTAGAACAGGTACGGGGACGGGTTGAGCGTCCGCAGAATCCGGTACAGGTCGAAGGGCGAACCCTGGAGCGGCACCGATAGCCGCTGTGAGAGGACGACCTGGAAGGCGTCTCCAGCGGCGATATAGTCCTGAATCCTGCGGACCCCGTCCTCGAACTGCGAACGGGTGACGCTGCTCCTGAACTCCGGGTCGCTGGCGGGAACCGCCGGCAGGTCGATGGGCGGGAGCGGTGCCTCCCGTCGGAGACGGTCGATCAGCTGGTCGATCCGTTCCGCAGCGGCATCGTAGCGACGCCGCATTTCGACCCGGTCCGCCCCTTCCACATCGACGCCCACGATCACCTTCGCGCGCCCGAACAGATTATCGACCGCGATGATGGCCCCCGTTAGCATGAAAAGGGCGTCCGGAAGCCCGAGCTCATCGGGAGGCGAATCGGGGAGACGCTCGATCAGCCGCACGACGTCGTACCCGAAGTAACCGACCGCACCTGCCCAGAAGCGGGGCAGGCCCGGGAGGTCGACGGGCTGCATTCGCGCTAGACGGCGATCGAGGTCGCCGAGCGGATCGCTCGACTCCTCGCCGGTTGTCCAGCCGCTTTCCGGAGTCCAGGTGTCGATGCGGTTGCGCACGAGCCGCCATGCTTCCCTCGGCTCTGTGCCGAAAAACGTGTAGCGGGCCCAGGTTTCGCCCCCTACCACGGACTCGAGAAGGAAGCCGAAAGGCGGCCGGGCAAGCTTCCGGTAGGCCGAGACGGCGGTATCGGTATCGAAGAGGAGCTCGCGATAAACGGGCACGAGCGTTCCGCGGCGTGCCAGGGAGACGAACTCCTCGAAGGTCGGTTGAAGCGGCATATGGGCCCGGAATGGCGTGGATGCTGGGAAACGCCGCTAATCTCCCTCCGTGCCGGGTCGCCTGTCAAACGCGTGTGGAATCGGGTCTTGCGTGCATCACCGGTTCGCGTGGGTCCACGGGGACCGGCGGCAGTTCGATCTCCGACGGAACTATCGGGTGCCGAGCGGCAGTACAGAGTGCGCCGAACGCCGGATGGGAGCGGGGTTCGCCGCAAACCGTCGTCGCAGTCGGTCACCTGAGGGTCGATCCTGTCGATCCGGTGCGCGGCCGCCTCCGCCAGCTCCGGCGACGCCACAGCAATGAATCGGATCCCCCGTAGAGGAGTAAACGAATGAAGACGTGGATAATGACGGGAATGGTGGTTTTCGCGTGCCTTTGGGCGGCTCCGTCGCAGGCGCAGCTGGGAGGGAACCTGCTCGTCGAACCCTATCTCGCGTATGGGTTTTTCGGCGGTCTCCCGGTCGACAACATCGAGCTCGACGCCGGCCTGGCTTACGGGGGACGGGTCGGCTACCGGTTCGCCGATCAATGGGCGGCCTTCGGCAACTTCCAGCGCTCGAATACGGGCATCGTGAACGCCGCGCAGCAGCGAGATCTGAAGGTCGACCACTGGAGCGCGGGCATCGAGTTCTCCTACGTACCGCGCGGCGGAGCCGAAGGGATGCTGCCGGTGCTGATCGAGGCTGGGGTCGGGCAGACCCGTTATGAGGACGGGCCAAGCGACTTCGCGGTCAATCTCGGTGTGGCCAGCGCCATTCAGGCGACCCGCAACATCCGCCTGCGCTACGGAGTGAACGACTACATATCCAACTACGGGGACGACGAGGGGATCGTGAACCACATCTTCGCGAGGCTCGGACTCGAGTTCTCCTGGTAGCTCGGGGGGTGCGGATGTGATCCAGGCCGGATCCGTCGATACTGCAGGCCGATGCATCGGGGACGGTCCTGGCCGTCCACCGGATCGGTCGGCGGGGTGGCACTTCACGGTGACCGAAGCGTGGACGCAGGGGATCCCGGCCGGACCGCTTGCGGCTTCCGACCGAAGAGCGACCCGCAGGCGACCTCGCCGCGGCCAGCCCGCGTGGACAGTCCCTCCACGCACCCTTACGTTTATGCGCTTTTCGCTCGCGAACGGACTCCCCCGCGACAGGCGAGATGAGCTCAGCGACATCTAACGAACCGGCACGTCAAGCGAAGGCGGGCTCAGGGAATACCCAGCCATCGGGACCGCCCTACCTGGCCTCGTTGATTGCGGGCGCTGTCGTATTCGCCCTGTACGCCATCACCCTCGCCCCGACGACGGCATTCTGGGACACGAGTGAGTACATCGCGACCGCGCACATCCTGGGGATCCCGCACCCGCCCGGTAACCCCCTCTTCGTCCTGATCGCCAGGGCCTGGGAGCTCCTGCTGACGCCAACGGGACTCCCGGTCGCTGTGCGGATCAACCTGTTCTCCGCCTTCATGACGGCGGGGGCATCCGTGTTCTGGTATCTGGTCGTCTACCGGATCCTCTCGTCCTTCACCACGCACGAGGTGGTGCGGCGCGCGGGCGCGGCGGCCTCGGTACTCCTCTCCGCCACGGCGTTCACGGTCTGGAACCAGAGCAACGTCAACGAGAAGGTCTATACCGTCAGCCTGTTCACGATCGCCCTGCTCTCGTGGCTCGCTTTTCTGTGGCGGGACCACGTGGAGGAACACCGGCTGCAGACGTCCAGGATCGCCTGGCACGACGACAACGTGCTGGTGCTGATGATCTTCCTGCTGGCCTTGTCGGTCGGGAACCACCTGATGGCATTCCTGGCCGCGCCGGCGATCCTGGTGCTGGTGATGATGGTGAAGCCGTCGGTGTTGGCTAGCTGGCGGCTGTACCTCTGGGGAGCCATCCTGGGCTTCGTCGGGCTGTCGGTCCATCTCTTCCTCCCGATCCGCTCGGGGCTGAACCCGGTTATCAACGAGGCGCAGCCGACGTGCGAATCGCTGGTCGATGCGATCGTCAGCGTGCTGACGTTCGGCTCGGCGGGGTGCGAGCAGCTGTCGCAGGCGCTCCAGCGGGAGCAGTACGCCAAGCCCCCGGTCACGGAGCGGCTCGCGCCGTTCTTCGACCAGATGCTCAACTACTTCCAGTATTTCGACTGGCAGTGGGCCCGCTCGTTGATGGGAAGTGATGGCTGGTTCGCGGCGGAGCGGCTTCCGTTCACTCTGCTCTTCCTGGGGCTCGGTGTTTTCGGCGCGCTCCGCCACTGGAAGCGTGACCGCACAAGCTTCGCCTACGTCGCCACGCTGTTCGCGACCTTATCGGTCGGCCTCGTCTTCTATCTGAACTTCAAGTACGGGTACAGCCACCCGATCGTCGCCGAGCTGGGTCCGGAGGCGGCGGAGGTCAGGGAACGCGATTACTTCTTCATCGTCTCCTTCTCGGTCTGGGGGCTTTGGGCGGGAATCGGGTTGACCGCGCTGTGGCTGCAGCTGTCGGAGCGATTCGGCGGTGTGACTGACGGCTGGCGGAAAGCCTCGCCGGTGATGGCGATCGCGCTCCTTCCCCTCGTTCTCAACTGGCCGTACGCCTCGCGGGCGGGCCAGTACGCGGCGCGGGATTGGGCGTACAACATGCTCAACTCCGTCGAGCCGTACGGGGTCCTCTTCACCAACGGGGACAACGATACGTTTCCGCTGTGGTACCTGCAGGAGGTCGAGGGGATCAGGCAGGACGTCACGGTGATGGTCTGGTCGTACCTGAACACACCGTGGTACGCGAAGCAGATCCGCGATCTGACGAGGCCTTGCGAGCAGCCGGGCCAGGCCGCCCAGCACCCGACGCGCATCATCTGCCAGAGGGAGTTCCGACCTGACTCGGCCGCCCCCATCTACCGTGACGAGAACCCCACTTACCCGTCGGCCACCATCCTACCGCTGACGGACGAGGAGATCGACCGGATCACCCAGTGGGGAGCTACACAGCTTCCGGAAGACGTCATCTTCGAGGCGCGTGGCGTTCGGGTCCCGATGAGGGCCGGTACCGTACTGTACCCCGCCGACCAGTTCGTGCTGTCCATCATCCAGCACGCGTGGGGAGACCGGCCGGTCTACTTCGCGATGACGACGAACGTGCACCGGTCGCTCGGACTGGCTCCGCACGTGGCGAGGCAGGGTCTGGCGTTCCGATTGCTCGCTCCCGAGGAGACCGAGCGCGAGGGACTGGTGCGGCTCAGCCTTTCTCCGACGGACCCATGGGCCGGAGCGTTCGGTGCGTACGTGGACCTGCCGCGCACGCACTCCCTGCTATGGGAGCAGTACATCTATCGGAACCTGCCCGGTGGATGGCGCCACTGGCCGGACGACGCTACGCGCGGCATCCCGACCTACTACGCCTACACGCACTTCGCGCTCGCACAGGCGCAGCAGGACGTGGGGAACACTGAGGAAGCCGCGAAAAACGCCGCCCGCGGGCAGGAGTGGCAGGCCCTCGCGGGACGCTGAGGAAGCTCGAAGCGCGGGTTGGGCCGTCGCCCCTCACACGATCCGTATCCGGGACGATAGATTACGGTTGACTGGAATCGGGGTGACGTCCGTCGACCTCATCGCGGCGGAGTCGCTGAACGATTTCACCGACCCGAAGAGCAACCCCGTCCTTTGGCGGAAGCGATGGCCAAGAAGAAGCAGAAGCGATCAACGGAGAGCCTGCATCGACAGGTGCAGGACTCGCTAATGGCGCTGCCCTACGCGATCGAGCAGCACCAGAAGGAAGGCAAGCGATTTCAAGCGTTCCGCCTGCGCTACTTCGCGGGTCCGATGCTACGGCTACTCAACAGGGTGTTGAGTGCCCGGCGCTACCGGGGACCCGAGGGTCAGAAGTTGAAGCAGACGGAGCAGATGCGGCGGCACCTGGAGTATCGTCGAGAGGCGATGAAGCACTACCAGGCACAGATCGATCAGGCGCGAAAGAAGCAGCGGCGGGCTCACTAGCCGTCGGGCTTACATCCGCCGATCGCCAGCGCGCGCGGCCTGATCGCGACGCTGGATGGTAGCGTCCGCGTCGGTGCCGAACAGATCGTGGAACGCGACGAGGCCTGCCGGAGACGGCCAATCCTCGCGCGGCCACAGGTCGAACACGCCAGCCGTACGGGGAAACGACGTGCCGGAATCGACACCCGCCGCCAGGAGCAGGTTCTGCGCGTCCGGATAGTCCCTGCCGAGGTGGGTGTAGACTGCAAGGGAAGGGAACACCTCGGCGAAGCTCTGAACGACCGACCAGGGGCGTCTGATCTCCTCGCCCGCCACGACACCGATCAGGTTCATCCCCACGATCCCGCCGGGAGTCAGAAGTCTTTGCATCGCACGCGCCGCCTCGACGGTGATCAGCGAGTACGGCAGCGTCTCCTGCCCGTTGTACACATCCACGTAGATCCGATCGTAGCGCTTCTCGTGAGTGGCTTCGAGGTAGGCTCGCGCGTCCCCGTTCACGGAGGTGATGCGATGCCTGGGACTCACGTGAAAGTACTGATAGGCAACCCGCATCACCTCCGGGTCGAGCTCGACGACCACCGCGTGCGCGCGCGGATCGCGCTCCAGCAGGCGTCTCGGAAGCGTGTACGCACCGCCACCCAGGAAGAGGTACGAGGCTCCCGGCGGCGTCACGGCCGCGAAGAAGGACTCCGCGGCCGCGATGTACGCCATCGTGGGCGCCCCGCTCCGGACCAGCTCGCCCGACTCCTCTTCGCCGTTCAGGTACAGCCGCCGCTCCGGCTGGCGCTCGCCGGTGAATTCGACCTCCGTGACCTCCAACCGACCGAACGGCGAGACGGTCTCGTAAAGCAACGTCTCTCGAGCGATCGGTGCTCTTTCGCGCAGTGCGAGAGGGAGTAGCAGCAGTGCCGACGCGCCCATGAGCGCGGAACCGGGGCCGGTCAGGGGCAGTACGACGAGACCGGCCAGCAGGGCGCCCGAAACCGCGCCGATCAGCAGGCCGAGCAGGAGGTCGCCGAAGCGGAGGAAGGGAGGGTCGGCATCGTCATCGTCGTCGTTCTCGTCGACGTTCGCCACCAGGACGAGCGGGATCATCCCGATAGCGTACGCCGGAACGGCCACGGCCACGACGAGGCTGGCAACCGCCCAGAACTCTCCCGGGTAGACTTGCTGATAGAGGGTGGAGAAGCTCGCATACGCCCCGGCCACCGCCGTCGGTGCGCCCGCGTGCAGCCATCGATGGCGAGGTTGCTCCGGCTTCCCGCCGGGTTCCGGCGCGCCAGCCCAGATCCCGACGGTGAACGCGGCGAGGGTGGTCGCCACGACGATCAGTCCACCGGCCGGGACGTCGACGACCTGGGAGAGTACGAGCCGCGCGCCGGCAGAGGCAACGACCGCGAGCACGACCCCGATAATGATTCCCCGGAGCAGGATCTCGAACCGTCCATCGCCTCCGACGGAACCGTCATTCATCGACGTGGGCATTCACAGCGTCCGTACAGGATGTACCACAGCGGTCGAACCCGGGCTGGCCCGTGCTCGCGAAGGGGAACCGATCCCCGACACACCGTTGGCCGAAGCCAGGTTGTTGGCCTACCTTACCCCGCGATCACACCACCACCGAACAAGGAGAGTACCATAAACGCGCCTGCATTTCTTACGCGCGTCGCCTGTTCGATCATCGTCGTGCAGATGGTGGTCAGCACTCCCCTCAACGCGCAGGCCGAAGGGCAGACCCGCCCGCCGGACCGCTGGAAGGTCTCGGCTGAGCTGAGCTTCACCGATCAGAGTGGAAACCGCGTCCTGCGCCTGCTGACAGGCGGTTTCAGCGTGTCACACCTGCAACGGGACAGGTACCGCCTGGACGGTTCGATCCAGTCCCGCTACGGCCGTGCCGAGGGGGAGTTGGTGACCCTCAGCCATACCGCGTCCTTCGCTTTCGACTTCCGACCCAACTCCCCCTGGTCACCTTTCATGTTCGCCGACGCCGAGCGAGACGAGTTCAAGCGGCTCGACATGCGCCTTTCGACGGGTGCCGGGGCGAAACATACCTTCCGACGTTCGGCGGACGGCTCCCTGGAGACGTCGTTGTCGGCAGCACTCCTGCACTCCTTTGAGCAGACCGCGCCCCGTTTCCGTACGAGCCCGCAGAGCCCCCTGTTGCCGAAGCCATCGCCGTCGAGGAGCCACTCCGCGCGCTGGAGCTTCCGCGGGCGAACGAGCCATCAGCTACGTGACGGCATCACCCTGCGTCATACCACCATGTACCAGCCGGTGTGGGGCGAACTGGCCGACTACTTGCTCCGCTCCGACACTGGGCTCAAGATCCTCCTGACCGAGCGGCTCGCCCTTTCCATCGACTACCAGTTCAAGCGCGATTCGAGACCGCCCGAGGACGTTGGCCCGAATGACCGGCTGCTGACGACCGGACTGATCATCGACTTCTAACCCTATGCGAAGCCGCCGACTCGCATGGAGCGTTCCGCTCCTGATAGTAGCCACCGTGCCGGGGTGCGACAACGTGATCTGGGGTGGTGCGGACATTCAGATCGTGCCCCCACCGCCCCCGCCGTCGGCGATCCAGATCGAGTCGGACGCGACCGTGTTCGCGGAGTTCGGGCTGCCCACGGGGCCGGTGCTCTTCCACATCGTCCAGGATGGCGGGACCGCTCAGCTGATCCCGGTCGCTGAGGTGGGGGCGGAGGAAGTGCGGGGTCTCGCGAAGCCGGCGGGTGTCTCGCAGGAAGCTTACGAGAGCCGGTTCCGACAGACGGTGCTGCCGATCGGCGCGCAGTTCGAGGTGTTCCGCCGCGGGGCGCGTGTCGGGACTTTCATAGCCCAGGCGAATGGGCCAATCACGGCGTGCGGGGTGCCCACCGTCACCGGTAACCTGACCGTGGTCGCCGCTGCAGTCGATGCGGGGGAGTACCTGGCCTTCCGTCAGGGCCTATCCCCGCAGGTTCGGGGCGAGTTTTCGCCGCCGCAGATCACGGGTTCGATCCGCACCTACGCTTCGATCGTCGCCGAACGGCTCATCCTCCAGGCCGGACTACCGCGGCCGCGGACCTGGCAGGGTGCCCAGCGGGACCTGCAAGCGATCGAGGTGATGCCGGGTGGGCATCCGGAGATGGCAGCCACCTACCTCGTGGGGGACGAGCTCGCGGTGGGGCCGGCCAACCCGGAGGGATACAGTGTGTTCTACATCGCCGACTACGAGACGCAGCGCGGCTACATGCCGGTGTACTCGGAGGTCCGGGACTACCGCTCAACCGGGAAGGCGGCACCGAAGCTGGTCGACTACGTCGACCTGAATGGCGAGGACGAGCCGGAGATCGTCACGCGGGTGTTCGGGGAATCGCAGTCCTGGTACAACGTCATCGGATACCGGAACGGCCAGTGGACGAAACTGGCGGAAGGCTCACCCTGTGGGTGATCCCCAAGGCTCCTCCCAGCCGACCCCATGAAACGGGGCGGACAACTACGTCCGCCCCATCGCCAGTGGAAGCGCCGCCCGTCTCGTACGGCGCGTTGAAGAGGCCCCGCGATCGTTGCTCCTATTCGTCGAACGCTGCCGCCGACCATTACAATGTCATTCCCTCATCCCGCAGAACCAAACGGCCCCCGCCCTGATTCTCCAGCACCCACAGGGTGGCAGAGTCCCGGCTCACCGCAACCACGTCCAGGTCTGCGTCCCCGTTAAGGTCCGCGAACTCGAGGTACGCACCATAGTCGCTCAGTGTGTAATCAGCCGTGGCGACGAAGCTCCCGTTGCCCTCGTTGAGCAACACGCGTACGACATCCGAAAAGTCGGTCAGGATGGCGAGATCGGGGTCACCATCTCCATCCAGATCACCTACAGCGAGGTCGAAAGGCGCACCTACCGAAGCAACTTCGATCAACTGACCGAAGTCCCCGCTGCCATCGTTCAAGCCCAGTTCGATGAAGTCGGCTTGCACGATCAGATCGAGGTCCCCATCCCCGTCCAAGTCGCCCAGCGCTACTGCCTCGGCATGGGAGCCCCGTCTGACCGGGTATTGGATCGGATAGTCGAACCGACCGGAGCCACTGTTCAGGAGCACCGATACCGAACCATGCGGTAGGACAGCATCCGGGTGTCCGTCGCCATTCAGGTCTCCAAGGGTCACGCCAGTCACGACGTCGTCCATCTCGTGAAGTTCGACTTCCGCGGGCAGAGAGAAGTTCCCGGTACCATCGTTCGGCAACGCCATGGCGAGGGTAAAATCCCCGATGGTAAACAGGTCCAGGTCGCCGTCCCCGTCGAGGTCGGCGAGCGAGGCAGCGCCTCCGGCGAGAGGAATCATTGAATCCTCGGTCCCGGGCGATGCCGGCTGCTCGATATCCGTTCGACGGTCGAACCCTCCCTTCCCGTCGTTCAGGAATACGGAGACTTTTCGGGATAGACTCGCCGCTACCAGGTCCAGGTCTCCATCCCCGTCGACATCGCCCAGGTCGACGGATACCGGTTGGATCACGGGGTACGATGCCGCGGTAGCAAAGCGCCCCCCGCCCGTGTTGAAAACCACAACGACCTCGTCGGTATCCCACCTCGTCACGACCAGGTCGGGGTCGCCATCCCCATCGAGGTCCCCCAGCGCAATGTTCTTCGATCGAGCAGCTTTGTCGTTCCCGGCAGCGACACCGAAGTCGTCCCGAAAGCTGTCGCCGCTCGTATTGGATGCGGCGGAGACTGCGGGTGTCAGCGTGTGAATGGCGAGGAGGCCGAAAGCGAACGCAAGAGGCGCGAGACGTGTGAGCGCCGACCGCGCATCCGGCCGGACGATTTCGGACGGGCGATGCAGCCCATGGATCACCGACATGTCTATCCGTCTAGGGAAGGGAGTGGATCGTACGGGTGCGATTCTGCGACCGACGGTGAGCGTCTTCGAATGTTCGGGACTTCACTGCAGGTACGAACGACGGGCGTCCCTGCGAAGTTGACCGCGGCACGGTCTCCGCTACCCGGAAACTGGCTGTTGCGGACGGGCCATCCCGCCCGCCACAGCGCGAATTCTCGGCAGGAGACGGACGAATCTATACGGTAGCCATCGCCCGGTGTGCGGAAGACTGGAAGCCCTGTCGATGTCGTACGAGAGGCCCATCCGGAACGAAGACGGTGCGAACGCTAGCAACGCGCTGGCAACGGACACCTACGAGGAGACGGCGCCTATGGTGCGGGTTGCCAACTCCGGTTTCGCTATGGAGCGACCGAACCCGTCGACCTGGCCCCCGGCCTAGCCTACCAGGGCTCCCTTCGCGTGATTGCATCCGGCGGCGTCCTATGGAGGGCGGTTGCGGCTCTTGTTTCAGCCCTCGTGCGAGAGCATCCCTTCGCTGCCTTCCGGTCTTCCGTCCCCGGTCGCCGGCCGGACGAACTCCCGCTCCGTCACGATCATGTCGAGGGGCATGTCCCAGGGGTCTTCCGGCAGTCGCGGGAACTCCTGGAACGCGTAGAAGAGTCCCACCCGCAGCCCTCGCCACTGTGAATCGGCGAAGAATCGATCGTAGTATCCCGCCCCCCTGCCAAGTCGATGACCCCGGCGATCCCATCCCAGGCCGGGCACGAATGCAAGGTCGATGGATGAAACGCTCACCGACTCACACTGCGGGGCCGGTTCGCGGATCCCGTAGCTCCCGCCCTCCAGGAGCTGGTCCAGCGACTCGACGAGGTGCACCGTCATGTCCAGGGAGCGAGGCAGGCAGCGGGGGTAGACGAGCTCGATTCCGCGTCGCCTCGCCTCATTCGCGATTTCGTCGGTGGGCACCTCGTAAAGGGTGGACGCGTAGAGAAGGATCCGCCTGGCCGCGGCAACCTCGGGGATGCGCCACACCGCGGAGGCGATGGCGGCGCCCGCCTTCTCCCGCTCGCCCTCGATGGAAGCGGCCAGTCGTTCGCGCGCCTCCCGGCGGGCCGACTCCTTGGTAATCACCACCGGGCGACCTCCCGCGCGACTTCGGCTGCCACCCGGGCGTTCTGGTGCAGAAGGGCGACATTGGCCTCGAGGGTCGCGCCACCCGTGCTCCTGGCCAGCTCCTGGAGGAGCAAGGGAGTCAGCTCCTTCCCGCGCACTCCCTCAGCCATCGCCTTCGCCAGCGCCCGGTCCGTGACCTCCGCGAGCATTGGCTCCGGCAACGCCGCCTCCGCGGGGACGGGAACGCAGAGCAGGAGCGCGCCGACGGCGTCGATGCGGCGGTGGGCCTGCCAGATGTCGGCAACCTCCGAGTGGGTCTCCACGGTCACATCGACTGATAGGCCGCTCGAGCGGGCGTAGAATGCGGGGAAGGTGTCCGTCCTCCAACCGATCACGAGGATCCCGAGCGCCTCGAGGGCTTCGCGTGTCGCTGGCAGGTCGAGGATCGACTTGGCTCCCGCACACACGACGATGATCGGAGTCCGGCTCAACTCCTTGAGATCGGCCGACACGTCGCGCGGTTCGCCTCGGTGGACGCCACCGATGCCGCCGGTTGCGAACACGTGAACGCCGGCGGCGTAGGCGAGCCGCGAGGTCGCGGCTACCGTGGTGGCGCCGGTCATCCCGCGGGCCATAGCCACGGGGATCTCGCGCGTCGAGAGCTTCGCCACCGCGTCGTCGGTGGCGATTCGCTCGAGTTCCGCCCGGGTCAGCCCGAGCCGCGCGACGCCGTCGACCACGGCGGCCGTCGCGGGTGCGGCTCCCACCGCCCTCACCTCCGCCTCGAGCTGCAGGGCGACTTCGAGGTTTCGCGGCCGGGGCAGCCCCTGGGCGATGACGGTGGATTCCAGGGCCACCACCGCCGCGCCGTCGCGGAGGGCGTTGGCCACCTCCTCCGAGAGCTGGAGCCACTCCCGGCCGTTCTCAGCGGGATGGCGCGCGTGGATCCGGGTCACGTCGGCCCCCGCGGTTGCAAGGCGATCATTCGGGGAGCCCTTCTCCGCCGGAGCCGGCCTTCGCGGCGCCCGGCGCGGCATCCTCCGCACCATCCTTCAAGGGGTGCGCATCGTCGCCGCCCTCCACAAGGCCCGCGCGGGCCTCGACCCTTCGCACGTGCTTGATCACCTCGATGGCGATCGCGCGTACGAAGCTGGCATCGCGCTGATCCAGATCCGCCCTGTGACCGAGCTCCCGCAACGTCCGCATTACGCTTTCCGTCTGCCGGCTCTTGAAGAAATCGATGGTCCACAGGGCTCGCTCGATCTCGGCGAACATGCGCTCGAGCAACTCGACCGTCGCGGGTGGCGCCTGTCGGCGCGGGGGCTTGAACGGCTGGTTGGCACCCGCCGCCTCCATCCACAACTCGTAGGCGACAACCAGGACTGCCTGTGCAAGATTCAGCGACGGATGGTCCGGATTGGTCGGGATCGTGACGGCGCGATGACAGAGATCGAGCGCCTCGTTGGGGAGACCACGGTCCTCACGGCCGAAGAGGACGCCGACGGTCGCACCCGCCTGCGCTTCCGCGGCGTGTCGCAGAACCTCGGATGCGATGTCGCGGGGCCGCGCCACGGCCCGCTTTGCCCGCCGGCCGCGGGCGGTAAGGGCAAGCGTGTACGTGCAGTCGGCGAGCGCCGAGCGAAGGTCGGGGTGGATCTCCGTGGCGGCGATGACGTCGCCGGTATCGTGCGCGATTCCCTCGATCCGCCAAGGGTCCCACTCCGCAGGTTGGACGAGCCTCAGGCGATGAAGACCGAAGTTCTTCATCGCCCTGATCGTTCCCGCGATGTTGACGATGTTCTGGGTCTGCCAGAGGACGACGACGACCCGGTCGAGCGGGTTGGCGGCCTGACTCAAACCCGGCGGGACTCCTCGCTGAAGGTGGCCCCGAGGTCCGAAGCCGCCGGCTGCTCGGCGGCTAGCCGCGCCGAGACGCGTCCGAGCAGCACCCGGGCCGCGCGTACGTCATGACCCACGTCGATGAAGAGGACGGTCAGGTCGCCGACGCCCCAGAGGATCGCCGCGAGTACCACCCCCCGGATTACCTCGGCGAAGAGCGGCAGTATCGCCCCCACGCCCTCCAGAACGATGCCGGCGACCACCTCCGCAGTAAGCGCCACCACCACGACCAGAGCGGCGATCTTGAAGAGCCGGGCTACGTACTGGAGCGCGATGTAGGGTTCGATGTCCTCGGCCCGGATCGCGCCCGGTTGCCGCGCCGTCCGTTCGTCGCCGAAGTCGCGATGAGTATCCGCCAGGCCGCTCTCCAGGCGTTCGTCCCTCGTTACCATGGGGTCCCGCCGGTTGTCGTCCATATCATCGTAGGTTGGAGTCGATTTGCCTCGGTTGCAATGAATGGACCGCCGAGCGGCGCTGTCAATGGCGCCGCGGCACGAAGAGATCGGCCTCCCCGATCCCGACCCGGCGGGCCGTTTCAACGGCCCAGTCCAGCCGCGCGATCTGCTCGCGCTGGTGACCGTCGCTTCCCAGGCTGAACCGTGCGCCGGCCTCGCGCGCGCGGATCAGGAAGCGGTCATGTGGGAGCCGATATCGGTTGGAAATCTCGATGGCGACTCCGTTGGCGACGATGGCCTCGATGAAGCGGGCCTCGCGCTCCTCGGTCCACCACGCGTGGACGTCCGGCTCCAGGGAGAGGAGCGCGGGCGGAAGAAGGGTCGGATGCGCGACGATGGCGATGGGCATTGTGGAGACGAGGGCACGGAGCTGTTCGACCGTGATTTCCATCACCTCCTGCGGGCTTGACGACCAGGGCGAGGGAAGGGAGCGCGTCCATGGGGAGATCGGCTGGCCGTCGGGAAGGCGGAACCCGTGGTTGGATCCGATGAGATAGTCGAGGCGCGCGATGGCTTCGCGGGGGAGCGAACTGGAAAACTCGTCGCCCCAGCACAACTCGGCCGAGCGGAACACGTCGCTTGCGCTGACGGCGTCGAGGTAGCGATCCAACCGTGCCGCCGTCGAGACGAAGAGCTCGGCGTTACGGCGGGAGACGTGGTCGGCGATGCCGACGCGGACGCCCTTCTCCGCGGCGATACGCACGACGTCCTCGAGGGGGACGTCGCCATCGGACATCGTCGTGTGGACGTGCAGGTCCTGCGTTCCGAGCGCGACCGTGTGGCGCGTCTCGGGAGATCCGGAGCCCATCAGAGGGAGTTCACCTCCGCGGTCCGGCTTCTCCTGGCGCGGTACTCGCGCTCGGCTGCGGCCAAAGCGTCCCAGCCTGTGCGCCCCACCGGCCCGAGGGCGCTCGTGTGCACGCGCCGCGTCGGCCAGGGAGCGTTCTCATCGGTGATCGATCCGCCGTAGAGAGCCATCGTGGCCTCCACGATCGCGGCGGTCGCCCGCTCGCGCGCCTCCTCCTCGATGCGCGCCAAGGATACGACGGCGATCCAGGACCCCCGCGCGTAGGCGTCGGCGAGGAAGGTCCCGTATTCCAGGTTGAGCTTATCCGTCTTCGCCTTGCCCGCGAGCCGCAGGAGGCCGCGCATCGCTACGGAGTCGGGTTCCTCCCGGTGAGCGCGTGTGATCAAACGGCTGGCGAGAGGCACCCATGCTCCCGTCGTATCTCCCTCCTCGAGTGCATTCGACAGGCGCTCGAGGATCGTCTGCGACGACAAGCCCGCGAGGGGATCAGGCGGACGGGGACGCGGAGCCCCCGGGTCCGTCGTCGGCCCGGGCGGCTCATCGTCCAGATGTTCGCCTCCCACGATCACCACCGGCGTCCCCACCTGCACGTTGTGGAAGAGCCGCTGCGCGAACCTGTTCTCCAGGCGGATGCACCCGTGCGACACTCGCTGACCGAGCAGCTCCGGCCGATCCGTCCCGTGGATCGCGATCTCTTCACCCAGGTAGACGGCAGCGACGCCGAGCTGGTTGGGCAGGCGGCGTTCCGGGGCGTTTTCCGGGGGAATCGGCAGGTTCTTCTCGATGAAGTACCAATCGGGGAGATACCAGATCGGCATCTCTTCCTTGAACTTCACCTGGAAGACGCCGCGGGGGGTCGCGAAATGCCAACCTCCGTCCTCGGATTCGAGCCGCAGACCCGTCCCGGTGCCGATGGGGGCATCCCACAGGACCTCATCATGATAGATGAAGCTCAGCCGATTGATGTCGAGGTCGACCAGGACGTAGGCCCCGGTCGCGGTATCGACGAACTCCTCCGGGGTGACGGGGAGTGCCTCCATCGGGGCATGGACCGCCTCGGGGCCCGCTTCGAGCGCGCCGCCGGTCGCGCAGCCGCCGAGAATCACCGCGACGCTCGCGACGAGAGCGCTGCCGCGGAACTCCTTTCGTTGCGTGACTGCCAGCATGCTTCCTCCGTTCCAGCCGCCGGGATCAAAACGCATCCGCGCGGTCTCGTCCTCCGAGCTCGCTCCAGATCTGGCCGGCCGATGACGATCAGCGGCGCAATCTAACTCATGGGTGACGGCTCGGTGAAGAGTCGTCTTGCGGATCCCTCACCGGACCCTGGCAGCGAGCAGAACAGGCCTACGGTTCGCCACCTACCTCCCGCGCCTCGACCAGGACCTCCTTCGCATGACGAAGGCCTGGCGCGGATCAGCGGACAGGCGCGGCGGAGCGCCGATGTACAGAGCATCGCGGTGCGAAGCCATGGCCCCCTTCCAGATGGTAGCACGCACCGGCTCAAAAGAACGCCGGCCCGCGTCGAGGAGACGGGGCCGGCGGATCGAGCTTACCCTCAGGGGCTCGCAGGTCGATCAGTGGCTTTGCGCGGTGTGCGCAGGCGCGGGCACCACCAGGGGCTCGCGCGCGGCCAGCGTCGCGGGCGACGGCAGCATGGGGAAGGTCCGCACGAACCACAGATAGCAGGCCAGGAACAGCCCGAGGAAGCCCAGACCCATCCCGAGCTCCGGCAGTCCCAGCGGCAAATACTCGCCTTCCCAGATCGACGGCACCGTGATCATGAACCGCTCGAGCCAGTGGCCGACGAGGACCAGCAGGGCGAAGAACGCCAGCACAGCCGGGACCTTCTTCGGCGGGCGCGTCAGCAGCCCGAAGAACGGCAGCACGAAGACAAGGACCACAACCGCCGCCGCGATCGGACCGAACGGCTCCTCGAACCGGTTGACGAAGAACGGCTGCTCCCACGGCAGCAGGC
>CAZJEH010000013.1:25989-34818 GCA_964544905.1 uncultured Gemmatimonas sp. | reverse complement strand
TCAGCTACGATCTCGCGGGCGGTTCGCTGTTCTCGTACCTGCAGATCAACGAGCAGCGCTACGCGTTCTACGGAGATCACAATGCGCAGGCCTTCTTCCAGGATCGTTGGCGCCGCGCCGACCCCTACAACGACCAGAGCGAGTGGATTCCCGGGCACTTCCCGGCGCTCCGCAAGGGCGTGACGGGCCATGCCGCCTTCGCGCCGGTCAGCGACTACTGGCGCACCAACGTCAAGTTCCTTCGCATCAAGCGATTGGAGCTCGGCTACAGCGTTCCGGAGCACATCTCCAACCGGGTCGGACTGTCTCAGCTGCGGGTCTACACCAGTGGTGCGAACCTCGGCTCGCTGGACAACGTCGGGTTCATGGATCTGGATCCGGAGATCGTGCAGGGTAACGGCCTCAACTACCCGACCTCGAAGGTCATCAACATCGGGTTCAGTGCGATGGTCGGAGGCAGCCGCGGCTCGCCGCCCGTCCCCGTGACACCGAACAACGATTGAGCTGAGAAGGCTGTGTGGATGGGGCACAGCAGGTCACCGCTGGCCCCGTCCACCAACCGACTATCCCGTCAACGTTCGCGAGGCTGCAAACACAATGACGATAATGCGAAGACTGGGGATGATCGCCCTGCTGGTCCCCTTCCTCGGGGCCTGCAGCGACGACTACCTGGTAACCGAGCCGCAGACGATCCTGACGGATGACGCCGTCTGGGGTAGCCCCACGATGATCCTCGGGGTCCTCGCCAACTACTACGACCGCCTTCCACAGCACCTCGGGCTGGGTCAGGGCCAGTACGAGGACATGACCGCCTACGACGAGGCGATGTGGTCCAGCGGTACGGGTTGGGAGAACCGCAATCAGTACGTCGACTATCCGTACAACCGCTGGACGCTGTGGGACGGCAACGCCGGCGGGTCGTCCTACGGACTGATCCGCGACATCAACCTGGCGATCGAGAAGATCACTGAATCGCAGTCGGCATCGCTGTCGCCAGCGCAGAAGGAGCAATTCATCGCGGAGCTCCGCTTTCTGCGAGCGTACGTCTACTTCGAGCACGTGAAGCGGATGGGCGGGGTTCCGATCATCACCGAGCAGCTGATCTACGACTTCTCGGGTGATCCCAGCTACCTGCAGCGGCCGCGCAACAAGGAGGAGGAGGTCTACGACTTCATCGCCAGCGAGCTGGAGGAGATCGCGGACAAGCTGGGCAACCAGGGTAGCGTTACGCGCGCCAACAAGTATACGGCGCTCGCGCTCCTGAGCCGCGCAATGCTGTACGCCGGCTCGCTCGCCCGCCACAACAACGAGATGGCCAACCCGATCCGCACGCCGGGTGGGGAGGTCGGCATCCCTGCCGAGCGCGCCAACGGCTACTACCAGAAGTCGCTGGATGCCTCCCGGCAGATCATCCAATCGGGACAGTTCGACCTGTTCCGGGGCGACCCGCACCCGGGGGAGAACTTCTACAAGGCTCTCACCACGAAGAGCGGCAACAACGAAGTGATCTTCGTCCGCGACTATTCGACCGCGGCGGGCAAGTCGCACCTGTTCACGTTGCAGACCATCCCCCGCTCGCAGCGGCTCGAGTCGCCTGGCGGATTCGGCGGGTCGGCGATCTCACCGTCGCTGAGCCTTGTGGAAGCGTACGACTACCTGGACGGTTCCCCGGGCGTCCTCAAAGGGGTCGGTGACGGCAGCGACACGGCCGCCGGCCAGCAGAACTGGATCTTCTACGACGAGATCGACGACATATTCGAGGACAAGGACGGTCGGCTCTACGGTACGATCATCTATCCCGGGACGTCCTTCGCCGGGAAGCCGATCAGCCTCCAGGCCGGTGTGTACGTCTGGAATCAATCCACCGGGAAGTACGACCGCGTTGAGGGAGCGCGCTTCACGAAGTACGTCGACGGCGGGGTTCTCGTCGGCGAGGACGGGCCCCTGCGGAACGACACCTATACCTCGGCGACGGGGTTCCTCCTGCGGAAGTATCTCGACACCAATCCCGCGGCTCCGACCAGCGCCGTCGGCAGTGACATCTGGTGGGTGTTCTTCCGTCTCGGAGAGATCTACCTGAACGCCGCCGAGGCGGCCTACGAGCTGGGCGAGACCGCGGAGGCGATCGAGTACCTCAACATCCTGCGGGAGCGGGCCGGCTTCCCGCCGAACAGCCTGACCTCGATCGATCGCGATCGCATCCGTAACGAGCGGCGTGTCGAGCTCGCCTTCGAGGACCACCGGCTCTGGGATCTCATCCGCTGGAGAATCGCGCACGAGGTGTGGAACGGCATACCGGGAGATCCCGTCGCGCACGTCCACGTGCTGTTCCCCTACCGGGTCGTGCACCCCGGCAGTCCGAACGACGGCAAGTTCGTCTTCGATCGTTTCCCGTCGCAGCGGATGACCGTGCCTCGGTTCTTCCGGATGGGGAACTACTACTCCGAGATCCCGGCCTCGGTGATCGGCAACAACCCGTTGATCGTCCGGAACCCGTTCCATTGAGCCGACCGATGCGCAAGACGATGAGATTCCTTACCCGATCCACCGGCACGATCGGCATGGTCCTCCTAGCCATCACGGTTGCCGCGTGTGGCGGACTGACGGAAATCGACAACTACGACGCGCCGAACTCGATGCTCTCGGGCCACGTGATGTACAACGGAAGCCCGGTGAGCCTGCGAACCGGTGGCGTCCAGCTCGAACTGTGGGAGCCCGCGTACGAGAACAGGGACAAAATCCCGATCTACGTCAACCAGGACGGCTCCTTCTCCGCGCTGGTGTTCGATGGCGACTACCGGCTGAACACCATCGACAACAACGGGCCCTGGGTGAACCGGACGGACACGATCGATGTCCATGTGCGCGGTAACACCGTGGTTGACGTAGCCGTCCAGCCCTATTATGTCGTTCAGGATCCGCAGATCACCTACGACTCGTCGGATGGCCCGGAGGGGTCCGTCACGGCGAGTTTCCGGATCGCCAACCCCAATCCGGGTCGCGATCTGGAGTATGTCGGCCTGTACGTCGGAACGACGGCCTTCGTGGACCGGATCAATCGAGTCGCCCAGCTCGAGGTCCCGCGGGCACAGCTACCCGCCAACTGGATGACCGACCCTGTCACCCTGAACGTCAAGCTTCCTGATAATATCCGCGTGACTCCGTCGCCCGCTCCGCGCGAACACGTCCACGTGCGCGTCGGGATCAAGGTCGTGGGTCTCGCCGAAATGATCTTTTCGCCGCTGGTCAAGCTGTCGATCTGACGGTGCAAACGACCGCCGAGGGGGCGTTCCGGGACGCCGGACCATGCGCCTCCTCGGTTACACCCCGCTCCTCATCCCGTCTCGAGCAGGAGAGACGGGTGGGATCGGCCACGCAGTTCCGTTTCCTCCCCATCGGTGCGACGCTGTCGTGCCGATGGGAGTGTCATCTCGTAACGCTTTGAACTGAGACTCATGCGGAGTACCGTCAGCCCCTTTTCACTACTCTCCACGGCGGCGGTCGTCTGCCTGAGCGGTGGGATCGTCTTCTGGATGATGGGTATGGACGCGCGGCCCGCCGCCGTCCTCGTTCTCGTCCTGCTGGCGCTTGCCGCCCGCGCTCACGAGCGCTACAGGCAATTTTCCTTCACGGTCTGGGTATTCGTCGCGGTCGCCGCGGCGATGTTCTATCCGCAGTACCTGGGCGAGATCGCTGGTCGGAACACCCAATCGCTGATCGTTCCCTGCGTTCAGCTGATCATGTTCACCATGGGAACGACCCTCAAGCTGGAGGACTTCAAGAGGGTTTTCGTCCAGCCCAAGGGCGTCCTCATAGGCGTGGCAGCGCAGTTCCTCATCATGCCCCTCGTTGCTCTGGCGCTGACGACCGCCATGGGATTTCCCCCGGAAGTCGCGGCGGGCGTCATCCTTATCGGTTCCGCGCCCAGCGGCGTCGCTTCGAACGTCATGACGTTCATCGCCAGGGGGAATCTGGCACTCTCGGTCACGCTCACGGCGTTCGCCACCTCGCTTGCGCCGTTGATGACGCCGCTGCTGATGAAGACGCTGGCCGGTCAGCTGGTGCCGATATCCTTCGTCGCCATGATGATGAGCATCCTCGAGATGGTGCTCCTGCCCATTCTGGCGGCGCTCGTGTTCAACTGGCTCGTGGCGAAGCGCGCGCCGTGGGCTCTGCGACCGATGCCGTTCCTCGCGATGGCCGGACTGGTCGTGGTACTGGCCTTCATCACGGCTGCGGGTCGGGACAATCTGCTCACGATCGGCCCGCTCCTCATGCTCGCCGTCCTTCTGCACAACGGGATGGGTTACGTCATCGGATTCAACCTGGCCCGGTTGTTCGGGATGGATGAACGATCCTGCCGGACGGTTGCGATCGAAGTGGGCATCCAGAATGGCGGTCTCGCAGCCGGAATCGCGGCCGAGATGGGTCGCGCCGCGACGATGGGGCTGGCGCCGGCGGTCTTCAGCTCGTGGCAGAACGTGTCCGGCTCCATACTCGCGAACTGGTGGCGTGCCAAGGGCATCGATGACCCCGCCGACGTCGTTGTGGATCGGGAGGACGGCCCGGTCGCGGAGTCGGCGCCCATCGCCGCCGCGCGTAAACTCTAGGGACACGGGACCTCGGCCAGTCAAACGGGAGCGTTGCGAGGTCCCCAAGGGGGGACCGGCGCTCTGGAGTTGCGCCGGTTCGGCATTACCCGACTTCGCGCTTGGTACGCGGCGCGTCGGGGCGGTCTTTGACGACGCAACCAGAACTCAACGCTCTGAGGTAGTTTGCCCGGCCGGGGCTCCGAGCTGAAGGCACCGGTTGCCGAAGTGCCCGCGTGGGCAGCTACCTGCTACCGCGGTCCGGAGAAAGGAGGTGGCGACTGAAAGATCTATCGTGAGAACTCGCGAAGCGAAGAGGCTTCGACCGCGGTGTCTTCCACGGCGATCCCGGTCAGCGGGTGCCTGGGCGGCTACAGTGCTTGGAACGGGTGGTCGTCGGGGAGCGGGGATCCCACACCGGCGTTCGATTGCCTCGACCCAGGTACCTCAGCCAAGGGGACAATCGGCATGAGTATAGCGACGTCGAAAGAAGTCGATGGTGTATTGATGGAGCGGATCCGTTCCGGAGACGGGGAGGCGCTCGGGATAATCGTCAAGCGCCACTGGTCTCCGCTGGTTGCCTATTCGGCGAGGATGGTAGGCAGCGTCGACGTCGCTGAAGAGGTTGCTCAGGAAACGTTCGTGCGTCTGTGGGAGGGTCGGGGCCGCTGGAATCCCGGCGGCTCGGTTCAAGGCTTCCTCTTCAGAACGGCAAGAAATCTCGCCCTGGCGGTAGTGCGGCACCTCGAAGTCCGCCGGCGAACGGAACCCGCAATTCGCCACGCACTGGAAGGCCACACGCCCTCGCCACTTCAACATGTCGTGGACAGAGAACTCCAGGATGCGGTCCGCGTCGCGCTGAGCAGGCTGCCTCCGAAACGACAGCAGGCAATCGAGCTGGTCCGGCTAAGGGGTATGTCGCTCGATGAGGCGGCCGAGGTGATGGGCCTCTCCCGCCAGACGGTCGCCAATTACATCTCGCTCGGCCTCAGCGATCTGGCGGCAGTATTGAAGGATTTCGATGATTGAAGCTCGCCCAGGCGGCTTGGGGTGCCCCGCCGGCTGCGTGGGCGCAGCGTTTCTGTTTGAGTTCGACCTAGTGTTCGGAAGGAGTAGCGGTACTGCTGGATTCTCGAATTCGATCATAAAAGGCTTCACGAACGCTTGACGATGGAGCTAGATCCGCAGGCTCTGGTGGCGGTTCTGTCCGGCGAGGCGACGGAGGACCAGCGCTCGCTCATCGAAAGCTGGCGCGCCGCGTCCCCGGCGAACGAGCGGGAGTACCAGCGATGCCGACGTGTCTGGGCGGTTCTCGGCACCGTCGATCCTCCCACCGACGTTTCGGCCCCGACTGCTCGGCCTATTGCCCAGGCGCCACCGACGAAGTGGTCGCGGGATCGGGGCGCGAGAAGCTCGCGGCGGTTGGCCGCAGGGGCGCTGCTCGCCGCCGCGGTTCTCCTCATCTTCTTCGTGCATCGGCTGTATACCGAGCGTGGCGGGTACGAGCCGCTCATGTCGGGGGATGTGGTGACCGGGCCGGGCGAGATACGGACCGTCCAGCTCCGGGATGGGACCATCGTTCGGCTGGATGCCAACAGTCGGCTCTCGCTGATGGAGAGCCGGGGCCCACGGGATGTCTACGTTGAGGGGCGCGCCTATTTCGTGGTGCCTTCCGGGCTGCCGAATCCCTTTCGGGTTCACTCGCGCACCGGCCAGGTCGAGGTCGTGGGGACCCGCTTCGACGTCGCTGCGCGGGGCGAGGACGTCCAGGTGCTGGTGGTCGAGGGTGAGGTCGCCTTCGAGGCGAACGCCGGTATGGTCAACCTGAGGAAGGGCGAAGCCGCCACAGCGGACGAAGCGACCCCGCCGACGGTCGAAACGGTGAGCGACGTTTATGCGGCCACCGCCTGGATCGGCAACTTCGCCGCGTACGAGGGAACGCCCCTGGTGGAGATCGCGGAGGAGTTCCAGCGTCGGTTCGGGTTCGAAATCGAAATCGTCGACTCCGCGCTGGTCGGACGCACGGTTTCTGGCCTGATGCGGGACCAGTCGGTGGAGGATATGGCCGGGAGCGTGTGTATCGCTGTGGCTGCGCGTTGTACGTTCATCCCTGGCGGTGTTCGGATGGAGCTCGAATCCGCGGAGCCGGATGCCTCCGCGCCCCAGCCGATGGGATCGGATTCCTCTCGATGACCCCCCGCGGTCGCCCGAGCCGGCGATCGGGCGGGTGTCGGCATTCTCCACATCAACGAAGGAGCCTCCGATGAGGGCGCTGGCCGTCATGTTCAGCGTTGCGATGTTGGTGGTTGCGTTGCCGGGGCAGGCCGAGGCACAGGGAAGCGTGTCCTCGGTCGATGCTCTCGTCAGCCAGGCCAAGGCCGCGGCAGGTACGGACTGGGCCGGGACCTTCATGCGACTCTGCATTCCGCCGCCGGCCCCCGGGACGGCGGGAGGGCCCGGAGGAGGCCCGCCCGGCGGGGGACCACCCGCAGGCGCCCCGCGCGTCCGCAACATACCCCCACGCGAGAGCTGGTACGCCGCGCCCGCACGCGTGGCCGACAACCTCTACTTCCTCGGCACCAAGGGCCACCATGCCTGGGCCCTCGTCGGCAGTGAAGGGATCGTCATTTTCGAAGCCCTGTTCGATTACGCCACGGAAGACGAGATCCTCGGGGGCATGCGGCAGATGGGTCTCGATCCCGCCGGCGTCCGGTACATCGTGATGTCGCACGGCCACGGGGACCACGACGGTGGTGCGAAGCTCCTCCAGGATTCGATGCCGAACGCCCGACTGATCTACGGTGCGGAGGACTGGGAGCTGGTCCTGAACTCGGCCAACCGGCCGGGCGGCACCCCCAGACGGGACTTGGACGGCGTGGACGGTATGGTGCTGGACGTCGGCGACGCGTCGGTGCGAATCATCACGATGCCGGGACACACCGCCGGGACCCTGTCGTACCTGTTCGAGGCTCGCGACAACGGTCGGCCGTTACGGGTGGTCTACGTCGGTGGAACGGCCATCCCGTTCAACCAGAACGCGCAGTACTACGACACCTACCTCGCGTCTTCGCGCAAGGTGGCGACCGCGGCGGCTGAATTCGGTGCCACGGCGGTCCTGTCCAACCACACCGAGTTCGACAACGGCTACTACAAGGCACACACCGCGGCCGCCCGCCGCGGGGTGGAGCCGAATCCGTTCGAGGTAGGGACGCAGGGCGTGGCTCGCTACTTCGAGGTCGTCCAGAGGTGCACCGAGGCGGCCAAGCTCCGGGCGACGGGCATGCTCTGATCCTCGGGCCGACTGCCCGCCCGCCCCGAGTCCGAGCCGCGGAGGACGCGTGATGAGGTTACCCTCACGCAGCTGACGCTGCGTTCGCGGCCTCCCTGAGGATTCTCCGCCCATCCGGTTCGCGGCCTCCCGGCCGATTCGAGGAATCCGAGAGGGATGGTCGGTCCCTTTGGCGGCGTCAGGCCCGACTACCGAAGTGTCACCCTCTCCTTCATCCTGCCTGATTGCACCTCCAGTCCGATCGCCCGAGGTATTCGCTCGGGCGATCAGGCATCCTCCAGGATACAGAGGCGCGAGAAGCCTCCGCGTGCCCACCTCGACTCCGCCGACGGGCGTTGGGTTGGCCGTTCAGGCCGTCGCGCCCCATTGGACCTTTTCTCGGCGTTCCCGCACGGAGCTTGCGGAGGGTTCGAAGGTGCGCGGAAGGTCCGTCACACCGTGTAACGCCCTCCTGTCGCAAACGACTGAACAATAGAGGGCGGCCGACGGTCGGCCGCCCGTGTCGTCTCGTGTCGCGGGAACCCCGGGAGCGGTGGTCGCCCGCGCCTAACCGTGGAGAATGGGAATGCTGAGCGAGCTGAGGTCGCGGCTTGGGAGCGAGCTGGATCGAGCCTCCGCCGAGCTGGAGGCGCGGCTCGCGCGTCCCCTGGAGGCTGGTCAGGGTGCCGGGGACGGGCGCGCCGCCAGGCGTGAACTCGAGCGCCGGGTACGGCACCTGGGCGCGCTGGTGGCCGGACTGGCGCTGGTCGAGCCGGGATCGATCTCGGCCGATCGCGCAGGGTTCGGCTCACGGGTGCGCCTCAGGGAGATCGGATCCGGGCGCGAGGACACCTATGTCCTGATGGTCGGCGATCTCCTCGATATCGACGACGGGCACGTGTCGCTGGCTTCTCCGCTCGGTCAGGCGCTTCTCGGTGGTCGTCCCGGTGACCACCTGCGGGTCGCCACACC
>CAZJEH010000013.1:0-25979 GCA_964544905.1 uncultured Gemmatimonas sp. | reverse complement strand
GGCGGCGAGCGCGAGTACGAGATCCTCGAGCTGGAAACTCTGCCGCAACAGGTCGGTATTGCGGAGGTCGGGGACGTCGAAGCGGACGATCTCGCGGTTCGAGTCGCCTGATCGCAGATTCCATAAAGCCGAATCCCCGGCCGGGCACGACGCAGCTGCGTCATCCCGGCCGGGGATCTTCTTTACCGTTCGTTTGCCCGTCGTGGTCGATTCCCTGCCTGTCCAGCGGACTGGGTCAGGCCATCGCCACCGCCGGAGACGCCGCGTCGGGCGGCCTCAGGTACTGCTCGATTGCCCCGCGCACCTTCATCCTCGCCCGGTGCAGCAGCACGCGCTGGTTTCCGGGCGTGAGGTCGAGCGCCGTGCACACCTCTTCCGGCATCCATCCTTCCAGATCACGAAGCGTGATCACTTCGCGCTGTCGCTGGGGCAGCTCATCGATGGCTTCCTGGATCTGTTCCTGTAGCTCGCCGGAGAGGACCCGCTCCTCAGGGGTCCGCGCGCTGGTTGCGCCGCCGTGCCACATCGCGCCGTCGTGCACTCCGCCAGGCGTGGTGTCGCCAGGCCGCGAGGAGGCCGGCAGGGCGCGGCTCATCGCCGAGAACGGGATCATCCGCGCTTCCCGTTTGGCCCGCGTCCGTGCGCGGTTGACCAGGATGCGGAATATCCATGTTTTCAGGGAGGAACGTCCCTCGAAGGAACCGATCCGCCCGAGTACAGCCAGCCAGGTTTCCTGGACCACCTCTTCCGCCTCCTCCCGGCTACGGACGTACACGCGCGCCAGCCGGATCATCGGCGAATAGTAGCGCTCGAGCAGTTGCTCGAACGCCTCCTCGTCCCACTCCCTCAATGCCCGGACGAGGAGCTGCTCCTCATCGAGACCGTTGTTGGCCGGGGGTGGGAGATCCGCCAGCGAGAGCGTTCCTTCACGCTCCCGCGGGCTCCTGAGCCACTTGCGGTTGGTGGGGTTCACGTCCTGCCTCCCTTGGGAAACGTACGAGTACCGGATCCCGCGAAGAGGCGTGTCGTTCGCGAGACCCGGTACTCAGAAGGACAGCCGCATCTGCGGCCATCGACTCGGTTTTCGACGGTGCAGGTTTCGCACCTACGCGGCCGGTCCACGATGAACCAGCCACAGACTCTTTATACGGTACTCCATCCCGGAAGTTCGTTACACGCGATACTCACTCGACACGGCACGGCGTGCTTTGCCGGCGCGGACGGTGTAGCGAGACCGCCATGCGCACCCACTGACACGGGCGTTCACACCCTCAAAGCGTGTCGTCGTAAACCTGCGAAATCGCCTGTGACACTGGGGAGCCTGCCACGGAGCGGAGGCGGGAGGGCCTGCCTCCGCGAACCCGCAGTGCTCCCAACGGGAACGCCTCACATCCCCGGAATGGCCAGACCGACGCTGATCACCCGCCCATCCGCGATCTCCCTCACGCGCAGGATGAACCCGTCGATGCGGACGCTGCTCTGCTCCGAGAGCTGGTCGCCGAGCTCGTCGCGGATCAGCTCGTCGAGGGTACGGTCGGGAGGGATGGGCAGCTCGATGCCGTAGAACTCACGCAGTTCCTCGGCGGTGGTGGTGCCCATGAGGGGAAACTCGACCAGCGGGGGCAGCTCTTCCTGCTTCGTCTGATCGTGGGCGAAAACGCGGTCGACGAGGGGCCGTGTCTCGGGGCGCAGCACGACGAAAACGTGGTCGCCCGGCTCGATACGGGTTGAGCCCCTCGGTGGGATGAGCTCCTTGTCCCGCGAGATCATGGCAACGACCACCCCCTCCGGGAGCGCGAGCTGATTCAGCTTCTTCCCGGCCGCGCGGGTCTCCGCGCCTACGGTATACTCAACGATGTCGGCGTCGACATCGCGGAGCGACGTGATCTCCAGGGTGACGGTCGGTTTCGAGGTAACCTCCTCCTGGAGTCCCAGCTTGCGGGCCAGGTACGGCAGAGGCCAGCCCTGGGTGACCGCCGAGATGAGGACGACGAAGAATACGACGTTGAAGACCACCATCCCGTTGGGGAAGCCGAAAAGGAACGGGAAGGTGGCGAGGATGATCGGCACGGCGCCCTTCAGTCCGACCCAGGCAACGAGGGTCGTCTCCCTCAGGTTGAAGCCGAGAGGGATGAGAAGGGGATAGACGACCAGCGGGCGGGCCACCAGCATCAGGATCCCTGCCACGAGGACGCCGGTAGTGGCAATCTCGGCGAGCTGGCTGGGGAAGCTGAGGAGGCCGAGGACCACGAACATGGTGATCTGCCCCGCCCAGGCCAGTCCGTCGTGGAACAGCATCGTGCCGCGCCCGAACACGAGCCTGCTGTTCCCGAGCACGATGCCTGCGACGTAGACCGCCAGGAATCCGCTCCCCCCCAGATTGGCTGCAACGCCGTACGTCAGCATGCCGCAGGCGCCCGTGAGCACCGGGTAGAGTCCGGCGGCTTCCAGGTTGATCCGATTGATGAGCTTGACGGCGAGCCAGGCGATGGTCAGACCGATGGCCAGGCCGATCCCCATCTGCCTCACGAAGAGCCAGACGATGTCCATTCCCGGCTCAATGCGTCCGAGCAGGAGTTCGAGCACTCCAACGGTCAGGAAGATGGCCATCGGGTCGTTGGACCCGCTTTCGACCTCGAGTGTGGCGGCGAGGTCCTGGCGCAGGTTCACTCCCGCCGATCGGAGGACCGCAAATACGGCCGCGGCATCGGTGGACCCGACGATGCTGCCGATGAGCACCCCTTGAAGCAGGGGGATGTCCAGGAGCCAGGAGGCGGCGACGCCGGTGATCAGCGCCGTGCCGAGGACGCCAACGGTCGCGAGCAGAAAGGCAGGCTTCCAGGCGACCCGGATGGAGCTGATAGGAGTGCGCAGCCCGCCGTCGAAGAGGATCACCCCGAGGGCGACGGTCCCGATGCCGTGGGCGAGCACGAAGTCGTCGAATTCGAGACCGCCGATGCCCTCGGATCCCGCGAGCATCCCGACTACCAGGAACAGCACGAGGACGGGTAGCCCCAGGCGCGCGGAGAATTTGCTCGAGACGATGCCAAGCAGGAGGAGGATCGCGGCGACGAGAACGAAGCGGTCTACGGCGAACAAACGGCCTCTCCACTGGCAAGTGCCCCCGCCGAATTGCGAATTCGGACGGCGAGCGGCGATGGGTATCGGGGCGCGAAAGCTGAAGCCCGGGAGGGCGTGGTGTCAATCCCGCCAACGGTCGCTTTCCAGCCTTGGAAGCCGTGTCAACACTGCCCGATGGTCCGTTATGGCACTGACCCGGTGTGGGTTCAGCGCGGCCGAGACCACCATCGTCATCACCGGCGCAGGACCGTGTGTCGAAATCACCCAACCTTCCCCGTCGTCCCGGCGGAGGCCGGGCCCCACCAGTCAGCCGGAAATGGGAGGGATGGTCCTATCCTGTTGCCGGGTGCAACCGAAACCACCATCGCCATCCCGGCGCAGGCCGGGATCCATCCGCCTGTCGATGCGTCGATGAGTGCCTCTAACCCGCATCACACGAACGTAATGCAGGTCTCCTCAGCCGCGAGCGCACTTTGCGTTTTTGCAAATAGTGGATCCCGGCCTGCGAGGCCGTGTCAAAACTGCCCGATGGACCTTCGTCGCATTGGCCCGGTGTGCGTCAGGTGCAACCCAAACCACCATCGTCATCCCGGCGCATGCCGGGATCCACGATGCGCGGATGCATACTTGTAACGCGCGTCACAGCAACGTAATGCGAGCTCTCGGCGACCGAGAATCCATTGGCGGTTCTTCTGAATAATGGGTCCCGGCCTGCGCCGGGACGACGGGGGTGGGGACGGTAGCGAAGTAGACCGTTCACGGTTCCCTGCGAGCGTGACGGGGCGGGAAACACCGGCTTTGACACAGCCTCCTTTGGCCGGGGTCTCGAGACGCCGGGAAGACGCTGTGCCTCGCCTGGAAGACCTCCCCGAACGAAAGGAGTACGACTCAGTCGGTTGCGCGGGAGAACGTCCAGCGGAAGCCGTCAGGGTCACGGCTCCGGAACATCCGACTGCCCCAGGGCGTGTCGGTGGGAGGGGTGTCGAGCGTCCCGCCGGCGCGGCGGATCCGTTCGGCGACTGCGTCGATGTCGCCGGCGACGACTAGTTGCAGCGACATACCCTCGCCCTTCGCTCGATCGGATCCGCGCGCGCCGTCGTCCTGGTTGAGGAGGATGCGGACGTCGCCGGCGCGGAGGCGAATCGATGCGACGCGTCCATCGTGCTCGAAGCGCTTCTCGACGGAGAAACCCACCTGGTCCACGTACCAGGCGAGGCTGGCGTCGAGGTTGGCGACGGTGAGGGCGGCGTTGAGATCGTGCGCTACGATGCGGTCGGGTTCAGGATATTCTTCGTTCATCGGCACCGGGCGACTCGAGTTGTCGGGGATATGCTCGTCTGCCGCTGCGCAGGATCGCTGAACCTCGCGTTGGATCCGTCTTTTCACGGCCCCGAAGGTCTCGCACGAGCGGCCCGCGCGGATCCGGCGGGCCGAATCCGTCGGGGTGGCGTGTCGATTTCCGCAGCGGCCATTCGACCAGTATGGAAGCAGTGACCGGGCCGACCATACTCATCCATTGGAACGGAGCGACGACGATGCCGAAGATCACACCTTTCCTCTGGTACGACAACCAGGCCGAACAAGCGGCGAACTTCTACGTGTCCATCTTCCCGAATTCCCGGGTCAAGGAGGTGACCCGGTACGGGGATGGCGGCCCGGTACCCTCGGGAACCGTCATGACCGTGACGTTCGAGCTGGACGGCCAGGAGTTCATCGCCCTGAACGGCGGACCGCACTTCCGGTTCAACGAGGCAGTCTCATTCTCCATCGACTGCGGGAGCCAGGAGGAGGTGGACTACTACTGGGATTCCCTCACCGATGGAGGCGAGGAGGGCGAGTGCGGCTGGCTGAAGGACCGCTACGGGCTTTCATGGCAGGTGAATCCGCGGCGGCTGGGGGAGTTGCTGAGTGATCCCGAGCCGGCGAGGAGCAGGCGAGCCATGGAGGCGATGCTGAAAATGAAGAAGATCGACATCGCCGAGTTGGAGCGCGCCTACGCAGGTTGACCAGCGCAAGCGTGGGTCCCTCGCCGTTCCGTCACCCGACCCGCGGCGAGGGACAATTGTCAAACGGCCTCCCGGATCAGGAGGCCGTTGGTGCGAAAGATGGGTTCAGGCGGCGTGTCCGCCGGGGCGGGCGAGCGCGGCGGCCAGTTGCATCGCGGTTGCGCGCTCCTCCGCACCGACTCCCTGGACGCGGGCCCTTCCGGACTCCTTGGCCCGGTACAGCGCCTTGTCGGCCGCCAGGTAGAGCGACTGGAGATCGAGGCCGTCGGTGGGGTACTCCGCGATCCCGGCGCTGAAGGTCACGTGCAGGCTGCCGCCCAGGCCGTCGTCGATCGGGATTCGGCTGAACTCCTCGATCGCGTCCGTGAGCCGCCGTGTGGCCTCCGACCGACTCATCCCGTAAAGCCCGAGGATGAATTCCTCGCCGCCCCAGCGCCCGACGACGTCCTCCTCGCGGAACATCTTCAGCAGGAAGCCCGCGAACTCCCGCAGGACACGGTCACCGACCCCGTGCCCGAACCGGTCGTTGACCAGCTTGAACCGGTCCAGATCGAGGAGTGCGAAGGTCAGCGGCGTGTTGTTGCGCAGTGCCAGCCGATGCAGGTGGTGGAAGCGTTCGGTCGACTTGCGCCGATTGGCGACGCCGGTCAGCGCGTCGGTCTCGGCCATCGCTCGGTACAGGCGCGCACGCTCGAGGCGATTGGCGACGCGTGTGATCAGCTCCGGCCCCACGAGCGGCTTGAGAACGAAGTCATCGGCGCCGGCCGCGAACACCCGCTGGACGACTTCCGCTTCCCGGTGCGCCGTCAGGATGACGATCGGCACCCCTTGCCACACCGGGTGCGCCCGCACCAGCCAGCACAGCTCGATCCCGCTGAGGTGCGGCATATCGAGATTGAGGACCAGGAGGTCAGGCGGCTGCAGTTCGAGCTCCTGCAGGAGCCGCAACGGATCGCCCAGGTCGTCGACCTCGTAGCCCTCCTTCCGGAGGACGGTGCGGATCGCCTCAAGCACCTGCGGATCGTCGTCGACGACGAGGACGCGACCCCGCTCCGGCTTCAGGTTCCGCAACAGCTTCTGGCCCTCGTCGAAAACCTGCTCCGGCGTCACGGGCTTGCGCAGGAATGCGGTGTCGTGGCGCTCGAGGACAGCCGCGCGGCGCACACCGGCTTCTTCGTCGCCGATGATGATGGCGGGAATGGGCGGTTCCGAGGTGGCGAGCACGCGCAGAAGCTCGAGGCGGGTTGCCCAGCGGTCTCCAGGCGTGGCGTCGATGACGACGATCTCGGGGCGCGTCTCCACGAGCCGCCTCGGGGCGACATCGCTGCTGACCGCCACGGCCGCTACACCGCGCTGTGCCGCCGAGGCCAGCATCGCTGCAGCGAACCGCTCGTCAGCGTCCACCAGGAGCAGGCTTTCGATCGTCCGCGGCATCGGGTCCGCCGCTCCCCCGTCCCCGTCGCCTGCTCGAGCCTCGAGCTCGGCGCGAAGCCTGGCCACGCATTCGACGTAGAGGCTCACCTGGTCATCCGTCGGCGGGGTGGCCGTACAGAGAATCTGCTCGATCCTCCGGGCCAGGTCCGATCCCTCGCGAAAGCCGAACGTGCCGACGGAGCCCGCGAGCTTGTGCGCCTCGCGCTCAGCCGCCCGACGGCCGTCCTCCTCGAGCGCCCCAATCGCCAGCGCGCGGCCGGCCTCCTCGAGGACTTCGACCCGTCGGAGGATCTGGCCTCGGAACTTCCGCCACAGACCTTCCATTCCCGCGCTGAGGCGGTCAGCGCGCTCGACGCTGGCTGGCGGTCGCAGGACCTCGATCCCCAGCAGTTCCGCGATCGCCTCCGGCAGCGCCGGCCGACGCGGTGGATCGACGATCAGACGGTCGACGGCATGTCCGTGAACGAGTCGCCACGCCAGCCCGCCCTCCGGCGCCCGGCCGAGGCAGTAGACGATCGGCAGGTGAGCGGTCGCGGAGCAGTCCCGAACATCCTTGACCAGCTCCTCACCGGAGACCTCGGTCAGCTCGCCGATCACCACGAGCGACGGCCATCCCGAGATGAGTTCGGCCTTCGCGGCCGCACGGGTTTCCACCACACGCAGCTCGACCTCCAGCTGCGGCTGGAGCCACGCCTCGATCCCGGCCGGCAGGCCGGCCAGCAGCACGTTGCGCTTCATACCACCAATCGTGCGTTCACCTGCTGAGGGAGGGTGAGCGGATCGAAGGGTTTGGCGATCACGCCCCGCACTCCGAGCGTTTCGAACTGTCGCCGGTCACCCGATTGTACCTTCGCCGTGAGCAGGATTACGGGAATGGACCGCGCCTGCGGATCCTGCTGCAGGAGACGCAGGGTCGCGGGACCGTCGAGATCCGGCATCATGACGTCCATCAGGATGACATCGGGCTGGACATCACTGACCAGCTTCAGCGCCTCACGGCCGGATCGCGCGCCGATCACCTCCCACCCTCCGACCAGTTCCAGGGCCAGCTGTGCGACTTCCCGGATGTCGTCTTCATCGTCGACGACCATGATCCTGCGCATCTTCAGACTCCGGCGGGAGCGAGGTCGAACAGCTCGTCCATCAGCGCTACGATGCGCCGCTCGAACTCGCTGGGCGACATGCGGGCCTTGGTAAAGAATTCGGTCGGTCCGAGCCGGAGACGGTCGCGGTCGTCGTCGTCCAGGTCCAGCGCGGAGTAAACGACGAGCGGGACGGAGCGCAGCCGGTCGTCCCGGCGGAGCGCGTCGACCAACTCGAAGGCATCCCCCTCCCGCAGCACGATGTCCATCACCAGCAGGTCGGGCGATCTGCTGCGGGCGAACCGCATGGCGTCCGTGTAGTTGTCGGCGTGACAGGCTTCGACGCCGTGGGTCTCGAACATCGCGATCAACACCTCGGCAAGATCGAGGTCGTCCTCGACGAGAAGGATCCTGCGGAACCCGTGACCGCGACAGATCGCCCGCTCGAGCGCCCGGAACAGTGCTTCCTTCCCGGCACTCTTGGTCACCCACCCGCTCACACCGTTCAGCTCGGGAGCGACCGCTGCGCGCGACGTGCTGCTGAAGATGACGATCGGCACGTCGGCGGTCTCGGGCTGCTCCTTCAGCCGGATCATCGTCTCGCAGCCGTCCATCTCGGGCATTACGAGGTCGAGCAGGATCGCATCCGGCTGCTCCTGCTCGGCGATCTCGATGGCGCTGGGGCCATCGGCGGCGGTCAGGACGCGATACCCCTGGGCGCGCAGCTGCTCGCTCACCACCTCACGGGTGATCTGATCGTCGTCACAGAGCAGGACCGTGGGAGTGTTCCGCTCCCGCCGGCTGACTTCCCTGGCCGATCTCAGCGGAAGCGTGAAATGGAAGACACTGCCCACGCCCAACTCGCTCTCGACCCAGATCTCCCCACCGTGCTGGAGTACGATGCTGCGAGCGATGGCCAGCCCCAGTCCGGTGCCGCCCTTTTCCCGCGAGTCCGAGGCGTCCACCTGCTGGAACCGACCGAAAATGCTCCGCAACTTCCCCCGTGGAATTCCCCGGCCCTGGTCGGACACGCTGAAGCGGAGCATTCCGCTCTCGCGCTGAGTCGTCAGCGTCACGCTGGACCCGGGCGGGGAGAATTTGATCGCGTTGCTCAGCAGGTTCGTCAACACCTGCACGATCCGGTCGGGGTCCGCCCATACGGTTGCGCTCGCCCCCCAGGCGTCGATGTGTATCCCCGACCGTTCCGCCATCCCCTGCACCGACTCGATCGCGAGCTCGATGAGGTGATCGGCCTCCGTAACGCGCGGCTGCATCACCACTGTCCCCGACTCGATCCGTTCGATGTCCAGGATGTCGTTGGTCAGGCGCACCAGCCGGTCGGTGTTCTGCGCGGCGATCTCGAGCATCCGCTGTCCCTTCTCCTCCAGAGTCCCGAGCATCCCGCTCGCGAGCAGTCCCAGCGACCCACGGATGGAGGTCAGCGGCGTCCGTAGCTCGTGGCTGACCATTGCCACGAACTCGTCCTTCAGCTTCTCGACGGCTCTTCGCTCGGTGATGTCCTGGAAGGTCACCACGGTGCCCGTGACCTCGCCGCCCTCGACGATCGGGCGGGTGACGTACTCGACGGGGAAGCTGGTTCCGTCCGCGCGGCGGAACGTGTCCACGGCCCGATAGGCGCTCTGAGCTTCGTCGCGGCACGTCGGGAGCCGGGCGAGGGGCGACTCGTCTCCGTCACCGGAGTCCTCGCGGGAGTACAGAACCGAAGCAAACGGCCGGTACATCGCCTCTCCCTCCCGGACACCCAGCATCTCCGCGGCGGCTGGATTCAGGAAGATGATCCGTCCCTCGCGGTCGAGCCCGCAGATCCCTTCGCCGGCCGCTTCCAGGATCAGGGAATTGCGCCGACTCGCCCGCTCCAGCGCGTTCTCCGCCCGCTGCCGCTCCAGGACCTCCTGCCGTAGACTCCGGTTCGCCGCCACCAGCGCGCGCGAGTGCCGGATCCCCACGAAGGTGAAGGCCCCGGCGGCGACCAGACCGACCAGCCCACCGAGCCCGATGAGCCACAGGGCGGTCTGCTTGAACAAGCCGACGCTCCGTGCCCGGTCCTCGATCCGCTGGTATTCCACCTCGAGGTAGGCGTCGATCCGAGCATAGACTTCGCCGAGATAGCGCTGGAACTCCTGCTGACCCTCGAGTACGGCCTGCATGTCCGTACCTTCGGCGACGGCTACCTCCGCGGGGTTCATCCCCGGGTTCGCGAGGGCGGGCTCCCGGTTCCGGACGCGCCATTCGTCGTTGATCCGGCGAGCTTCCTCGAGGCGAGCCAGCTGACCGGGATCGGACCCGACCAGCGACGCGGCCCTGTTCAGCGACTGCTCGAAGATGCGCTCGCCCTCCACCATCAGGTCGAACGCCTCCTCCGAGCCGCTGAACATGTAGCCCCCGAAGCCGGCAACGATCATTTCGACGGCGGACCTGGCCTCGTGCCCGGCGTGGATGGCCTCGTAGGTCCCCACGTTCTGATCGAGGGCACCGGCCAGCTTCGACACGCTCGAAAGGGCGAACCCGAGCGCACCTACCAAGAGTAGGGCGGCACCACCGAAACCGCCGTACATCCGCAGGTTGCGGCTCTCTGTATCTGACATGTCTTCGAATCGGGACGGTTGTCGGGTAGCGCCGGGGTCGTGGGAGGGATCGTGTTGAAGCATCGATTCGCCGATGCGCCGCCGAATATCAGCTAGAGTATCGGCACGAGGAGAACGGGGATGAGGGGTCGGGGCCGGCCTCCGGGCGACTAACGAACAGAGTTTTTCGGTCAGGATGTGATCGAACCGGCGGACGGATGAAAGCACCGCCGAACCGGTTCCCTCTTCGAGTAGCGGAACCTCGAGGCACAGAGTGAAAAGACAGTCGTGGGCCTACACCACGATCGTCCGCTCGTCGTCAGTCCGATCACGGCCGGTTCGTGAGCATATCGCACCGCTCAGGCCTCGCTTTTCGGGCCATGGCGCGATATCTTTCAAGGTATGAATCAAACCGTCAGTCGCGCTGAGCGGCCGCTTATGTTCTCGCTCATCCACGCCGCACACGCGCTGGAGGCGAGACTCGAATCCGTTCTCGGCGAGCGCGGGCTCTCCCTCGCGCGTTTCGGTGTGCTTGATCAGCTCGTCCGCGCCGGCGACCCGCTGCCCCTCAGTGAGCTGGCTTCGCGACTCAGTTGCGTCCGGTCGAACGTCACTCAGCTCGTCGACCGACTCGAGGTCGATGGGCTCGTCCGCAGAGTCGATGATCCGGCGGACAGGCGGAGCATCCGTGCCGCGCTGACTGCGATCGGCAGGCAGCGACATGCCGAGGCGCGCGATCTGTTGCGCGAGGAACAGCGAAGGTTCGAGGCCGAGATCCCGGTGGACGCCCGCGAGATGCTGGAGGACCTGTTCGCGGGTCTGCGCTGACGTTTTTCTTGGCCTGATGATTCATTACTGAATATTTCGCTGCTGATTTTTCGCCCGCCAATCCTGGCGGCGGTGTCACCGGATCGATACAAGAGGTCGTAGATGAAGGTGGAGATCTATTCCGATGTCGTCTGTCCCTGGTGCTATATAGGGAAGCGACGGTTCGAGCGCGCGCTCGAAGGGTTCGACGCCCCCGAGGGAGTGGAGGTCGTGTATCGCGCGTATCAACTGGATCCTTCCGCACCGGAAACGTCGATACCGTTGAACGAGTACCTCGAGAAACGCTTCGGCCCACGCGCGACGGGAATGCGGGGTGGCGTATCGGCGGCCGCTGGAGCGGAAGGAATCGAGATCGACTGGGACCGGGCGCTCGCGGCGAACACCCGCGAGGCGCACCGGCTGCTGGGGCTCGCCGGCCGTGAGTACGGGCAGGACGTTCAGCGATCCCTGGCCGAGCGGCTCTTCGCGATGCACTTCAGCGAGGGCGGCGACGTGTCAGACCCCGAGCAGCTCACGCGGGCCGCCATCGCTGCGGGGATGGATGAGGCGCGGGTAAGGTCCTATCTCGCGAGCGACGAGGGGCTTGCGGAGTTGAAGGCGGAGATGGCCTGGGCGCAGCGGGCCGGGATTCGGGCCGTGCCCACGTACGTGTTCGATGGGCGGTGGGTCGTGCAGGGAGCGCAGCGGACCGAGGTCTTCCGGGAGGCGTTGGAGACCGTGGCAGGGATGGCTGCGGAGGCGGGCGAAGCGTGCGGGGATGACGGGTGTGTGGTGTGAGACCATCGCACGAACTACGGAATGCCGGGGCCTGAGCGGGAGAACCTTGCCGCGTCGCACGGCTTCCCGGTCGATCTCAGCCCTCTGTCATTCCGTCGTGTCGCGGGTCTGTGAACCGCGGTCGGCCGTTCCGCAGCTCGATCGTCACCTCGGCGGCGTCTCCGGCTCGTATACCTCCCCCTCGAGATCGACGAGCTTTTCCTGGATGTGAGCGCAGGCGTCGCGCACTCCCTGGTTGTAGACCGCCGGTCCGATTTCCGTGACGATCAGGTCGAGCAGGCCCTGCGCACGAAAGTCACGCAGGTCCTCGTCGAACTCGTCCGCGAAGTAACCTTGGAGCGAGCGGATGATCTGCTTCCGTCGATCGTCCGAAAGGCGGATCCGCAGGGGTTCGGAGCGGGGCATGGCTACACTCAGCGAGCTGAGATGGTCAGGGTGCGACTGCGTCGAGTAGGGAACGCGCGCGTCTGATCCGCTCACCGGCCTGCCTGGTGTGGAATACCGCGGCGGCCGGATCGCGCTCGACGAACAGCTCCGCGTCGGTCACGGAACTCTGAGCGGAGGCGAGCTCCGAGTCCGCCGCGGTCACGGCCTGCTCGAGGTCGCGAATCCGGATCAGTGTGCTGTCCAGCTGCGCCCCCAGGTTTTCCACCTCTGCCATCGCGGAGAGATACGCCTGATAGTACTCGCTTTCGCCGCTGCTTCCTACGCATCCCACCCCCGCGAGCGTGACCCCCGCGAGCAACGCGAACAGCGTCACTCCCTTTCCTCCGCTCATCGCTCATCCTCCGGTCCCGGAAACGTGTGCCTGCCGCGAAGCGCGAAATGTACGGTGAAGGACGACCTCCGGGAAACGCCGAGCCGAGTCCCCGGTCACACGGTCGAACGCGATACCTTACTCACGCGGATCGCGGAAGGACCATGTAGACGCGGGTGACGAAGCGATGCAGCTCCTCCATGTAGTTGCGCAGGAACTCGGCAGTCGACGACTCGGTGACCACGCCGTCGTCGGTGATCAGGCCGGGCGTGAACTGGATGTAGGCTTCCGGCCAGTTCATCTGCGGGGAATTGCAGTAGCTGAGGATGCTGCGCAGATGCTGCTGTGCCACCGCCGTTCCGATCCTGCCTGTCGACGTGCCGATGACGGCGGATGGTTTGCGGGAGAACGCGTTCGTACCGTATGGCCGGCTGGCCCAGTCGATCGCGTTCTTCAGGACACCGGGTATGGAGCGATTGTACTCGGGGGTGACGAACAGAACCGCGTCCACGGCCAGCACACTCTCCTTGAACCGGCGCGCGGCCGGGGGATAGTCTTGGTCGTAGTCGTAGCTGTACAGCGGCAGATCGGCGAAGGTGATCTCCTCCATGGCAAGGCCATCCGGCGCGAGCCGAACGAGCGCTTTCGCCAGCTTGCGGTTGAGCGAGTTGCGCGCCAGGCTTCCGACCAGGTAACCGACTCGAAACTTCGACATAAGAACGCTTCTACGTGGGGATCAGGCGAGGATCACGGCCATCACAGACATTTCGCGGACGCGGATTCGCCACTCCCGTGCCAGCCTGTGAAGGATCGATGAACGTCAGCCGTTCGATAGACCCATGCAACGTTCGGGTCAAGACGGCATCGGGCGCCGATCCCTTTCAACTGTGGGACCGTGGGCGGATCTGGACGCCGGTTCCCCCACGCGTCCGCGCCGTCCGTGCGATCGTCATGAGGCGCGGGGTCCGGCGGGGGTGAGCGTGGATCCCATCGTAGACGCCCACAGACTGTCGGTCGCGGAGGTCGTCGCCGCGCTTGAGACCGACCTCGAAAGGGGCCTCGCCAGCGCCGAGGCCGCCGCCCGTCTCACCCGGTTCGGCCCCAACGAGCTCACCGCCGAGGAACGCGAGCCGGCCTGGCGTCGCTTCTTTCGCCAGCTCCAGGACACGCTCGTCATCCTCCTTCTCGTCGCCACGGCCGTCTCGGCAGTGCTCTGGTTCATCGAAGGCGACTCCGCGGCACCCTATGAAGCGCTGGCCATCCTCGGCATCGTCATCCTGAACGCCGTGATGGGCTATCTGCAGGAATCGCGGGCGGAGGCCGCTGTCGCGGCGCTGCAGGCGATGTCGGCGGCGACCGCGACGGTCATCCGCGACGGCGAGCGACGGCAGGTCCCGGCGGTCGAGCTCGTGCCGGGCGACCTCATCCTCATCGAGGAGGGCGATACCATCCCCGCCGACGCCCGTGTCGTCGTGAGCACCGCGCTCCAGACCGCGGAGGCCGCGCTCACTGGCGAGAGCGTGCCCGTCTCCAAGGAGACCGCACCGATCGAAGGCGACGTCGGCGTCGCGGATCGGACGAACATGATCTTCAGCGGGACCGCTGCGACGTACGGGCGCGGACGGGCGATCGTCACGGCGACCGGGATGTCCACGGAGGTCGGCCGCATCGCGGGGATGCTGAGCCAGACTCCGGACGTCGAGACCCCTCTCAGCCGGGAGCTGAATCGAACAGGGAAGCGTCTCGGCATCGGCGTGGTCGCCATCGCGGCCGTCATGGTCGTCACCATCCTGGTGGTCAACGATGTTGCCGGCCCCGCGGCCTTCTTCGACGTACTGATCCTGGGTGTAGCCCTGGCCGTGGCGGCGGTGCCCGAGGGGCTGCCGGCGGTCGTGACCGCGGTCCTGGCAATAGCGGTCCAGCGGATGGCCCGCCGGAACGCCATCGTCCGCCACCTTTCCGCCGTCGAGACGCTGGGAGCGGCGAGCGTGATCGCGTCGGACAAGACCGGCACGCTGACGCGAAACGAGATGACGGTCCGGCGGGTGGTCACCGCGAGCGGGAGCGTCCGGCTCGAGGGGACTGGCTACGTCCCCTCCGGCGACGTGGTGCCGGAGCCGATCACCGACGAGGTCGGGAAGGCGGAGGATGGCTACCCGTCGAGCCTGCGCGAAGAGGTGGCCTGGGCCCTGACGGCGGCGGACCTCGCGAACAACGCCGCGCTGCTTCCTCTGGACGGGGCCTGGACTGCCCAGGGCGATCCCACCGAAGCCGCTCTGATCACAGCCGCGCGCAAGGCCGGCCTCGATCCGGCCGCCCTGGATGCCCGTTTCCCGAGGGTCGGGGAAATCCCGTTCTCCTCCGAGCGGAAGCTGATGAGCACCGTCCACGCCGATACCGAGCGGCCGGGGCTCCTCCTCGTGTTCACCAAGGGCGCGCCCGACATCCTCCTCTCCCGCTGTAGCGCCGAGCTGGTGGGACGAGAGCACGTACCCCTGAGCGATGCGCGGCGAGATGAGATCCAGCGAACGAACGATCGAATGGCCGAGCAGGCGCTGCGGACGCTCGGCGTCGCTTTTCGCCGCCTTCCGGAGAACGCAGGTGTGGAGCAGCCCAGCCCGGATCTCGAAGCCGACATGGTGTTCCTCGGGCTGATCGGGATGATCGATCCGCCACGGCCGGAGGCGAAGGCGGCCGTGAGGCGTGCCCGGGACGCGGGAATTCGTCCGTTGATGATCACCGGGGATCACCCCGTGACGGCGTCGGTAATCGCGCGCGAGTTGGGCATCGCCGAGGACGGACGGACGCTCACCGGCGCCGATCTCGCGCGCATGGACGACGAAGAACTCGACCGGGCGGTAGGCGAGGTCGCCGTCTATGCGCGGGTCAACCCGGCCGACAAGCTGCGCATCGTCGGTTCCCTGCAGAGATCCGGCGCGGTGGTCGCGATGACGGGAGACGGCGTCAACGACGCCCCCGCGCTGAAGAGCGCGGACATCGGTGTGGCGATGGGGATCACCGGCACGGACGTCTCCAAGGAGGCCGCCGACATGGTCCTCACCGACGACAACTTCGCCACCATCGTCGCTGCGGTGGAGGAAGGGCGCGCGGTCTTCGAGAACATCCGCAAGTTCCTCCGCTACCTGCTGTCGTCGAACGTCGGCGAGGTGATGACGATGTTCTTCGGGGTGCTGCTGGCGGACTTGCTCGGTCTGGCGGAGGCAGGCGAAGGTGTGGTGCTTCCGCTGCTGGCTACGCAGATCCTGTGGATCAACCTCCTGACCGACGGCGCTCCGGCGTTGGCCCTGGGTGTGGATCCGGCTGAGCCGGGGCAGATGCAGCGCCCTCCGCGGCCGCCCGGAGAAGGGGTCATCACTTCTCGAATGTGGCGAGGGATCCTCTTCGTCGGGGTCATCATGGCGGCCGGTACGCTGCTGGTTCTCGACGCCAGCCTTCCAGGCGGGCTCATCGAGGGGGAGGGGAGCCTGTCCTACGCCCAGACGATGGCCTTCACCACCCTCATGTTCTTCCAGGTCTTTAACGTCTTCAACGCGCGCTCCGACGAAGCCAGTGGCTTGCGGCACATCTTCGTGAACCGCTGGTTGACGGGCGCGATCGCGTTGTCCGTCGCGCTGCAGGTCGCGGTCGTGTACCTCCCGTTCCTGCAGGACGCGTTCGGGACCGTCGCGCTGGGGGCGGGGGACTGGGCGGTCAGCATCGTGGCCGCGAGCTCGGTGCTCTGGCTACGCGAAGCTCAGAAGGCGATCGCACGGGCGTCGGGCTGATCGGACGCGGCTCGAGAGACGATAGTATCACGGGAGGTCACGAAGTCGCGAAGATTGCTCAACGGTCGAAAGCCCGTTCCCGAACTGCCGGCGGGCATCGCTGTACAAGGCTGTCACAACCGCCGCTTAGATTTCAGGGTGCGGCTCGGGCCTGCGAGGCATGCGGCCCCGGTGAGCTGGCGCCTTTCGTCCCGACAATACTTCACTCATCGCTCAGCTTGGCCCGCCTGGTCCTCGTCACATCCCATGATCCCCGCCGGTTGCTCGGCTCCGCGGCGGACGGCTTCCTCCGCCCGGACGGATCGGGTGGCGCGTTCCCCTCACCGGACTACGTCCTGGTGCTGCGGCAGGGCGGGCTGCGTGATGACCTGATCGCGATGGCGGCCAAGCGGGGAGTGCCGGGCTGGTTCGATCCGCCCATCCGGCTGTTCTCCGAGTTGCCGCTCATGCTGGGTGGGCTGGAGCGTGACGGGGTCGGCGAGTTCCAGCGGATCGTGCTTGTCGGGCGGGCCCTGCGGGACGCGGCCGGGCCCGTCTTCCGGCGCATCCACGACATCGACGCCTACGCCGACGCCGCCGACCGGTGGTTCGGGGAGCTGATCGGTGAGGGCATCACGCCCGATCGCCTCGAAGCCGCGCTCGGGAGGATCCTCGGTCGTGACGCGTTCGCCGCGCGTCGGGACGGAGAAGTGGCGGCCGCCTATCGCCGCTACCTGCAGCTCCTCGAGGAAGCCGGGTTGCGGGACACGCGCGGTGATGTCGTCGCCTGTGCCGCCGCCATCCGGGCGGACCCCGACGCTGTGCCAGCCCGGCTCGGGAACCGACGCGAGCTACGGCTCGTCGGACTGGCTGACCCGCGAGGGGGTTGGGTCGAGCTGCTGCGCTCGCTGCGCGAATGTCCGTCGCTGGAACGGGTCGCGGTGCATACGTCGGATAGGCTCGCGTTCGTCGAAGAGCACGCGGACGAGGTGATCGACCTCGATTCGACACCCCACCACGCGGCCACCCTGCTACGGGCGGACGTTCCGTACCGCCCAGCCGCTACTACCCCCGCGCCGGCCGGCCTCGAGGACCTTCCGCTCTTCGCCTCGACATCTCCGGTTGCCCCTGCCGCGGTCGGCCCGTCCCACCCCCCGTTCGCGGTGGAGATCGTGTCGGCGCCGGACCTGCCCCGGGAGGTCGAGGAGGTAGCGGTGCGCGTTCGGGCGCTGATCCGCTCCGGTGTCGAGCCGCACCGGATAGCCGTGGTGGCCCGCCGCGGCCGTCCGTACACGGGTCACGTGATCCGGGCGCTCGAGCGAGCGAACGTGCCCGCGAGCGCGCGTGTGCGGCACACGCTGCCGACCGTCCCGGCCATTCGCGCCCTCCTCGCGCTCTTCCGGGTGGCGGCCGAAGGATGGGAGCGGCACGGGCTCGTCGAGCTGGCCGAGACACCCTACCTCCGATCGAGCCTGGACGCCTGGATCCTCAATCACATCGGCTACCGCAGACGCGTCCGCGGACTCCAGGCGTGGAGGGACGCCATCGCGGAGCTGGCCGAACAGGCGGAGAGTCGGGAGAGGCGGCTGGCCGACGACCCGGACGACGAGGATGCGCGGCGGAACCCCCTGCCGGCGGCCGAGCGAGTGCGGAGTGCCCTCCAGCGCTTCGATGCGTTTATCGGCCATGCGCGCGAGCTCGAGGTCGAGCGCAGCATCCCCGAGTGGCTCGAGTGGCTGACGGCGTTCCTCGAAGCGGATCCCTGGCGCTTTAAGAAGACGCTTTACCAGGTCCCCGGCGACCGCATGGAGACCGTGAGGCTGGACACGGTCGCCTGGCGGGGTGTGCTCCGTGTGCTGGAGCAGTGGGCCGAGGCCGAGGGCCGCTGGGGAGAGCGGACGCCCCTCCCCGTCGCGGAGTTCGAGAAACGGCTTCGCGCGATGCTGGACGGGAGCGCCGCCCTCTACACGCCGACGCGTCGGGGCGTGCAGGTGCTCGAAGCGCTCGCGGCCAGCTTCCGCGCTTTCGATCACGTGTTCATCGTGGGGCTCGACTCGAACCGAGTTCCTCTTCGGCCTCCCCCATCCCCGCTGATGGACGAGCAGGAGCGCCTCGCCATGCGCGATGCGGGCTTGCGGATCGACTGCCGGGCCGACTGGCGGGAGCGGGAAGAGGCGCTGTTCCGCAACCTGATGTCGATGCCGACCGTCTCGCTCACCCTGACCTACGCGCGCTATGACGAGGGGGGCGCCGAGCAGCTGCCGTCGTCGTTCCTGGAGGAGGTGCAATACGCGTGGGGGCTCGAGCCGACCGTGATCCCCGGGTCCCGCGCCTTCACGCCGGGGATGCCACTGGCGGCCGACGGGGCGGCCATCGCGACGGCTGTGCTGGCGGCGAGGGCGGAGGCGGAGAGGGAGCGGGACCTGTTCTCGCCCTACAACGGGTGCATCGAGCATCCCATGGCGCTGCGGGTCCTCGCGGAGCAGATGGGCGAGGACCGTCCCTGGAGCGCCACGCAGATCGAGTCGTACGCGAAGTGCCCGTGGGCCTACTTCTCCAGCCGACTGCTCCGGTTGGACAAGCGCGAGGACCCCGACCTGGATATCGACGCCCTGACGAAGGGCGTCATCTACCACGACGCGCTGCGCCGTTTCTACGAAGCGGCGGCTGAGCGCGTGTCCGGGCCGGTTTTCCTCCGGGGCTCCGACTTGGAGTGGGCCCGGCCGCTCGCGGCTCGCGCCGTCGAGGAGGCCGTGGAAGCGGTGCGGGCCACGGCCTGGGTCGGGCATCCTGCTCTCGCGGCCCAGAAGCTGGAGGAGTTGAAGCGACTGATCCTCGGATACATCGAGTGGGAGGCCGATGACAACGACGAAGCGATCGCCAACGGCCGGAAGGACAAGCACCGATACGTCAGAACCGGCGTGATCGAGCACGAATTGCGGTTCGACGACGTCGAGGTCGATGTCGGCGGTGTCCGACTCAAACTGCGCGGGTCGATCGACAGGGTCGAGCGGGGAATCGACACACGGGGAGCGACGACGCATTTCCTCGCGGCGGTGGACTACAAGACGAGCAAGTACTCCACGCCCGGGAAGGGTGAGAAGGCCGGCTGGGACGACGGCGTCGTCCTCCAGGTCCCGCTGTACGCCCATCTGCTTGCCCAGCTCTACCCGGGTTCCGCGACCGCACGGGTGGAGTACCGGACCATCAAGAGGCCTCAGCGGGTCCATGCGCTGGCGTTGTACCAGTTCAAGGGGAACCAGCTGGTAGCCGACGAGACGGCAGTGGGGAAGTACGGCAGGGCGCTCGCGGACGTGGCGCGGCACGTCGGCAACATCCGCGATGGGATCTTCCCTCCCGATCCTCCCGCATCGTGCAACTGTCCGCCGTTCTGCCACGGCCGCGACATCTGCCGCATCCCCGGGGGTCCGCGAGGTGACTCATGGTGATCCCACCGACCGACTCGCAGTGGGAGGCCATCCGGGCGTGCGAGGAGCACGTACTGGTCGAGGCCGGCGCCGGAACGGGGAAGACAGCGACCGTCGTCGCGAGGATCCTGTACCTGCTCGGGGTCGAAGTCCGCGGCCAGCGGCGGGAGAAGCCGATCACGCTGGCCGACATCGTCGCGATCACCTTCACCCGCCAGGCGGCGGCGGACCTGAAGCGCGACCTGCGGAAGGCGCTGCGCGCGGCCGGGCGCAGGGCGGACGCGTACGAAGTCGACCAGGCGCGCATCGGGACCATCCACGGCTTCTGCTCCGACATCGTCAACGAGCACTCCCTGCGGAGCGGCCGAAGCCCGATCGTGGGCGTGCTGGAGGAAGGCGAGGCTCTCGCCTGGGCGGAAGAGAGCGCCCGCGATCAGCTTCTCTACGCCCTCGAAGCCCGCGACATACCCGGCCTCGACGCGCTGCTCGCAGCTTGGGACGTCACGACGGTGGAGGGGTGGGTGCTGAGGCTCATGCAGAAGCCCGACCTGCTCGCGCGAGCGGATCTTGAGGAGCACGCCCCGGAGGAAGCGGCGCTGATCGAGCTTTCGCGCGGAGCCCTGGCGAGACTCGAGGCGCGGCTGGAGGTCGAGCGGACCATCGACTACGATCGGATGATCGCCTGGACGCGCGACCTCCTCCGCGACGAGACCGATATCCGGGCGGCCATGCAGCGGCGCACGCACACCATCATCATCGACGAGTTCCAGGACACCGACCCCGTACAGCGGGAGATCGCCTATCTGCTCGCCGAACCCGGCAGCGGCCGCACCGATACCCCACGGCTGATGCTCGTCGGCGACCCCAAGCAGAGCATCTACCGGTTCCGCGGGGCCGATGTGACGGTCTGGAGCGGCGTGCGCCGGGACTTCGAAGAAGGCGGATGGGGCCGCGTCCTCCGCCTCCGCGACAACTTTCGGAGCGTCCCCTCCATTCTCGCGTTCGTGGAAGTCACTGCGGGGGAGTGGCTGAACACTCCCGTCGCGGGAACGGGTGTGCTGGACGACTACGAAGTCGCCTTCCACCCCGTCGATGCCACGCGGACGGATCCCGACGCGCCGGCCATCGAGTTTCTCGTCATCGCCCCGGATGAACGCGGGAAGTCGCTCAACAAGGAACCCCGTCTTGCAGTCGAGTCGGCCGGGATCGCGAGGCGACTGCGCGAGCTGCATGACCAGGAGGGCATCGCCTGGCGGGACATGGCGCTCCTTCTCCGAACCTGGAGCAACCTCGACGCCTTCGCGACGGCTCTCCGGGCCGAAGGCATCCCAGTGTACGCGCTCCGCGATGACGACTTCCTCGAGACCCGCGAGGTGATCGATCTGATCGTCGCGCTGCGGGCGATTCGCGATCCGGGCGATGATCTCGCGGTGCTCGGTTTCCTGCGCTCCCCCTTCGTCAGTGTGAGGGATGATACGCTCCTGGCGCTGGCGGCACCGGGCGCGCGACGACCCTACCTCAAGTACCTGGAGCCAGGTTCACTGCCCGAGTCGGAACGGCTGGTGGGCGCGCAGTCACTGCTGGACGATCTCTGCAAGCTCCGCGACAGGATGCCGGCCGCAGAACTGCTCGACGAACTGATCCATCGAACCGGATACCTCGCGCACCTGTCGCTGCGGGGAGAGACCGGGGCGCAGGCCGCGCTCAACGTCCGCCGGTTCCTCCAGATGCTGGACGAGATGGAGGAGAGCACGGTCGGACGGGTGTTGCGGGCCATCGATGAGCGGAGGGCACGCAGGGATCGCGTCCCGCAGGCGCGCCTGCACGGCGAGCAGGACGACGTCGTGCTCATCACCTCGATACACATGGCGAAGGGGCTGGACTGGCGCGTGGTCGTCGTGGGCGACGTGGCGACCTCGCCGGGCCAGAACAACGAGCCCCTGCAGATCGGACGCGATCGGATCGCGCTCAAGCAGACCGGATCGAGCGGAGAGGAACCATCCCCGCGCTGGCAAATGCTGCGGAGCGCGATCGACTTCGAGGAGGCCGCCGAGGCGAAGCGGGTCGCCTACGTGGCCGTCACGAGACCGAAGGACAGGCTCATCATCGCGGGCGTGCCGCGTCCGCTCATGCAGCCGAAATTCCGCGCCGCGATCGCCGCGGATTTCGGCGCGGCGCTTCCCGCACTGGGGAGCGTACCATCCGGCGAGACGATCACCTTTGCTGGAGTGGACGGCGTAGTGCGGCGGGCGCTGGTGCGGGTCCTCGAGCAGGAGCCGGCCGAAGCCGAGGATGCAATCGCAGTCGATGCGCAGTCGCCCGTACCGGAAGTGGGGGCGGGGAACGTCCGGGGCGGTGAAGCGGCACCGGACGGCCTCCACGAGCCCGCACCCGAGTTCACGCTCCCCGGCGATCCCATCCCCGTCCCGCTCGGTCTCACGCGCCACTCGGCCACCGAGCTGCTCTCCTTCTCGCGCTGCCAGCGGCGCCATCGCTTCAAGTACGTGCTGGGCATCCGCGAGCCCGAAGTAGAGGTCCGCGGCGAAACGCCCCTCATCGACGCGGTCACTCGCGGGCAGATCGTCCACGACGTGCTGGAGCGATACGAGGAGGACGAGGCGTTGGAATCTCTCCTGGAGGACGCGATCGGGCGGTGGGACGACGACGCGCCCGGCCCGGAATCGCCCCTCGGCCGCACCTATCGCTCGGAGCTGGCGGAGGAGATCGAACGGGTCCTGGCCCTCCCCGAGTACGCCACGCTCGCGAACACCCCCGGTGCGCGGCGAGAGCTCCAGTTCCTGCACGTCCTCGAGGATGGCACGGCGATGCAGGGGGCGATCGACCTGGCGTCTCCATCCCCCGAAGGAGCTGTGCTGGTCGATGTGAAGACGAGCTCCATCCGGGCGGATGAGGCCGAGCGCAAGGCCGCGGACTACAGCGCCCAGCGGGACGTATACGTGGCCGCGGCCGAAGCGATCACCGGGCGGCGGCCCGCCGCTTTCCGGTTCGTCTTCAGCCGCCCGGGCGTGAGCTTCACGACCCGGATCGACGCCGTGGAAGCGGCCGCCGCCGCGGATCGCATCCAGCGGTCGCTCGCCGTCATGGCGACGGCCCCCGACAGCCTCGCCGTCAGCCCGCGCGAGTGCTATTTCTGCGGCTACCGACGGGTCGGCCTCTGCGAGGGTGTGGCGCGCCCCCACGATTCCCAGCCGGAACTCCCCCTGGAGCCCGTTCCTCCAGCGACCTGATTTAGCTCTCCAGTCACACTCGGCCTCGCAGACGGGTCCCGCCGCCGATCTTTCCCTTCAGCAGCGGGGGTCGAACGCGGGAAAACCACGGTTTCATGCGGTTTTTTCGGCGCGAGACGGGGGCCTGTTACCGACGTACACAACCGTCGCGCTCCTTCGACCGGGCATTTACATTGTCTGCACGGCCATCGGCGCGTGCGTGGGCGATCGGCCCGGCGTTCCCGCCGCGGTCGGCCCGGACGGGAGCCTGTTTCCACCACATCCGATCGTTCGGCTCGGCACCCTCTCAGACCCTCCTCCACCTTGCCGCGGGAGGTAATGAATGCGAATCGACCTCAGCGTCAATGGCCGGCCGGTCAGGGTCGACGTTCCCGCGGACATGCCCCTTCTCTGGGTCCTGCGGGACGTCCTGGACCTCCCCGGCACCAAGTTCGGTTGCGGGATCGGGCAGTGTGGCGCGTGCACCGTCCACCTCGACGGCAACCCGGTGCGGTCGTGCTCCCTGCCTGTCGGCAACCTCTCGGGTGCGCGAATAACCACCATCGAGGGCGTGTCCACGGACGGGACCCATCCGCTGCAGCTGGCCTGGCAGGAGCTGGACGTCCCCCAGTGCGGGTACTGTCAGGCCGGACAGATCATGTCGGCGGCCGCGCTGCTGGCCAGGAACCCGTCGCCGACGGATGCCGACATCGACGCCGCCATGGGGGGCAACCTGTGCAGGTGCGCGACCTATCTGCGGATCCGGGAGGCGATCCATCGCGCGGCGGGCAACGAGCGCGAGCGCCCGACCGTCACGCTCCACTCCAGCGTGTAGGGGGCACGATGGAAAGCACCGTCGTCACCCGTCGCGCGTTCCTGCGCGTGACCGCCCTCGCGGGGGGCGGAATGCTTCTCGGGCTGTATCCCGGTAGCGCTGCCGGCACGTCGGTCGGCGCCGGCGGGGCCCTAGTCGACTTCACCCCGAACCCGTTCATCCGCATCTCCGCGGACGGCGTGATCACGATCATCGCGAAGAACCCGGAGGTGGGGCAGGGGATCAGAACGATGCTCCCGATGCTGATCGCGGAGGAGCTGGAGGTCGATTGGCGGGACGTGAAGATCGAGCAGGCGCAGGCTGACCAGGCTCGCTACGGAGGGCAGTTCGCCGGAGGCAGCACGGCGACGCCGAGCAACTGGGATCCGATTCGGCGCGTCGGGGCGGCCGGGCGGATGATGCTGATCTCCGCCGCGGCGCTGGAGTGGGGCGTGCCGGAGGCGGATTGCTACGCCGCCGCGGGGCGAGTCCATCACCGGCCGACCGGGAGGTCGCTCGGCTACGCGCAGCTCGTCGAACGCGCGGCTACCCTGACGCCTCCCCAGGCGGACCGGGTCGTTCTGAAGGATCCGGCGGACTTCCGGATCATCGGCCAGCCCATCCCGGGCGTGGACAACCAGGCGATCGTGACCGGGAAGCCGCTGTTCGGCATCGACGTGCGACTCCCGGGGATGCTCTATGCCAGCTTCGTGAAGTGCCCGGTGTTCGGGGGACGGGTGCGGAGCGCCAATCTCGATGAGGTGCGGGCCGCGCCGGGGATCCGACACGCCTTCATCGTGGAGGGGGGGACGGACCTGGCCGGGCTCCTCGGTGGTGTGGCCATCGTCGGGGACACCTGGTGGGCGACGAAAAAGGCGCGGGACATCCTTCGCGTGGAGTGGGACAACGGTCCGACGGAGCAACAGAGCAGCCAGGGCTTCCAGGAACGAGCCGAAGAGCTATCCCGACAGGCTCCGCAGCGATACCTCCGCCAGGACGGCAACGCCGCGGCCGCGCTGGCCGCCGCCGAGCACCGGGTGGAAGCGGCGTACAGCTACCCCTTTCTGCCGCACGCACCGCTCGAGCCGCAGAACTGCACGGCTCACTATCGCGACGGGCGGTTGGAGATCTGGTCGCAGTCGCAGAGTCCGGAGAATGGCCGACAACTCGTCGCAAGCACGCTGGGGATAGCGCCCGAGGCGATCACCATCAACATGCTGCGCGGCGGTGGCGGTTTCGGGCGGCGGCTGATGAACGACTACATGGTCGAGGCGGCGTGGATCGCGCGCGAGGTCGGTGGCGTGCCGGTCAAGCTGCTCTGGACCCGCGAGGACGATATCCAGCACGATTTCTACCGCGCTGCGGGATGGCACTACCTGCGCGGCGGCGTGGACGCCGACGGACGGTTGACCGCCTGGAGCAACCACTTCATCAGCTTTGGCGAGGGCCGGACGTTCGCGACGGCGGCCAATATCGGCGCGGCGGAGTTCCCCGCTCGCTTCATCCCCAACTACGAGCTCGGCGTCTCGCTGATGCCGCTCGGGGTTCCGACCGGGTTCCTGCGGTCGCCCAGGAGCAACGCGATCGCGTTCGTCTTCCAGTCGTTCATCGACGAACTCGCGCACGCGGCCGGGAAGGATCCGCTGCAGTTCCGGCTGGAACTGCTGGGGGAGCCCCGATTCGTCAACGACACCCCCAACCCGCTGGACGGCTACGACGCCGGACGGATGCGTGGAGTGGTGGAGCTGGTGGCGGAGCAGGCGGGCTGGGGGCGCTCACTGCCGCCGAACACGGGCCTGGGCATCGGCTTCCACTACGCTCACCGCGGGTACTTCGCGGAGGTGGTTCAGGCTTCGGTGACAGACGACGGCGCCGTGAAGGTGGACCGTGTCTGGGTCGCGGGAGACGTTGGGCGCCACATCATCAACCCCAGCAACGCGGAGAACCAGGTGCAGGGGTCCGTCATCGACGGGTTGAGCGAGGCGATGGCGCAGGAGATCACGATCGACGGCGGCCGTGTGGTGGAAAGCAACTTCCACCAGGTGCCGTTCGTGCGCATGCCTCAGGCGCCACCGGTGGAGGTCCACTTCCGCCTGACCGACAACGACCCGACGGGTATCGGAGAACCGGCGCTGCCACCTGTCATCCTATAGTTGGTCCGGGTTTTCCACGCGGCGGCGGAGAGCCGGTTGATTG
>CAZJEH010000012.1:20027-35338 GCA_964544905.1 uncultured Gemmatimonas sp. | reverse complement strand
CACTCTGGGCGATTGAAAATGTCCCACCTACGATCCCGACGCCTCGTTCCTCGCGATGACTGAGGAAACGGCGGCTGCCGAGCATTCGCCCCCTTCGCCTGCCGGCTCGTGGGATCAGGTGAAGCGCACTCGTTCCCCACGGGATGGCAGCCCTACGGTTCCGGTGCGAGGAAGATGGCAATTGCTGTAAACGGGCCTGGCCCGGGAACCGTGGTTGCTTCCTCGGAGAGGTAGCCGGGCGCCGAACCCCTGACTCTCACCTCGACACCCATGTCGAGGCTGTCGATGTAGGCTGCATCAGTGCTCCACATGTTGCACGGCCACCCCTGAGTGAATGTCCGTCCTGCGCGCTGACCATTCAGCACTGTGACCTGACCTCCCTCGATGCACCGGCCGAAGTCATCGACCACGAAAACGCCGATGGGAAACAGCAGCTCGTCTGTCCGCGGTGAGCTCGAGTGCGTGGGTTCGATCGGCTCGGAACATCCGAAGGAAGTTCCAAGGACGATGGCGGTGACCAGCCCGATGGCACTTCGCATCCTCGCTCCTTTCGTTCGAAAGGCAGGGTGAATCCGGACGGGGCAGTCGTCGCAACCATGAGAAGCGGGTTGCCGAACGCCCGGGTGGACCGACCTCATCACTGCGGTCTCGGAACCGTCAGGCCCGGGCTTGGCCTCCGAGTGCAGGCGCAGACCCAGGTCTAGGCGGGGGGCGTCACCTGTGCGTCACCCTCGGTGATTGGCCAGGAAACCGTGTTGCTGGGGAATTGGCGAGGCCCGCCGTCGGGCTCGACGGAGTCGCGTGCTCATCGATCACTGCCGTATCGGTCCCGGAGGGCACCACCACTAGCGATTGGGCACCGGCATGGCCTTAGCCCTCCGTCCCTTGCAGAAAGGCCCGAGCTACTCATCAACGGCGCGTGGCTCTCAGTCCTGCTCGGCGGCCTCGGGCCGCTTCATCTTGCTTTTGCGTTCGCCGGCCTGAGTCTATGTTGGAGCTGTCGACCGACGTCGGCGCCTCGTGACGGCACTCCCCTTTCGGTCAGGAACATGGTCGAGTTGCGAGTGCTCGGGACCCTGGAGCTGACCTCCGGGGGCATCGCTGTCTCTTCGGTGCTGGCGCAGCCTCGGCGCACCGCCTTCCTGTGCTACCTGGCCATCGCGCGGCCGGTCGGCTTCCACTCGCGCGATACGCTCTTCTCGCTCTTCTGGCCCGAACACGATACCGAGAGCGCCCGGCACGCCCTGCGGCAGTCGGTCTATTTCCTCCGACGTTCGCTGGGGTCGGAGGTGATCGTCTCCCGTGGGGACGAAGCGCTGGGCATCGACCGCCACCTCTTCGCCTGCGATCTGTGGGCATTCGGCGAGGCGATCGCGAAGGGCGAACTCGAGCGGGCGGTCGGCCTGGCTACGGGTGAGCTCCTGCCGGGGTTCTACATCTCGGATGCGCCCGGCTTCGAACGCTGGCTGGAGGACGAACGCTTCCGGGTGCGTCGGGATGCCGCCGACGCCGCCTGGTCCCTGGCGGATCGGGCCGAGGCCGCGGGGGATCGGACGGCCGCTGCAGGGTGGGCGAAGCGCGCTGCCGGCTTCAGCCCCTTCGATGAACTGGAGCTGCGACGCCTCCTCGAGGTGCTCGAACGGCTGGGCGACAGCGTGTCCGCATTGCGGGCTTACGACACGTTTGCGGATGCGGTCCGGAAGGAGTACGGGATGGGTCCGTCGGAGGAGACTTCGGCTCTCGCCGACCGGATTCGGATTCGCATCCGTCACGCGGAAGTGGCGGTGAAGGAGACGCAGGAGGCGCAGCATCCCTCAACGGCCGGTCCTTCACCCATGAGCTCCACGCAACCGACCACGCTGCTCGCAGGTGCGTCTCCGCACCCGGAGCACTCAGGCGCCCCCGTGGTGAGGAGAACGGCGAGGCCGGGACCCGGACTGCTCGTCGGGGTGGCAGGGATCGTGGCTATGGCAGTGCTGGCGTCCAAGCTGATGCTCGGCGCAGGACCGGCCCCGGGAGGGATACCGTCCATCGCCGTCCTCCCATTCGCCAGCACTGGCGCGGACATCGGCAATGCGCGTCTGGCCAATGGGATGACCGACGACCTCATCACCGCGCTCGCCCGCGCCGGGCGGTTCAGGGTATCCTCGGCGACCAGCTCCTTCGCCCTCCGTGGCCGCCCGATCGACGCTCGCGCCGCAGGCGACCGCCTCGGGGCCGCCTACCTGCTGGAAGGAACGCTCGATGTCACCGGCGATAGCTCGCGGGTGAACGCGAGGCTCGTCGATGCGGCAACTGGGGTGGCCCTGTGGTCGAACTCCTACCGGAGCAGCGTCCCGGGACTGGTGCGAGTCCAGGAGGAGATCGTCCGAGCCGTTGGCCGGGCGTTGAACGTATCGATCGTGGAGCGGAGCGGGGTTGAGCCTGCTCTCACGCGCGGGTACATCCTCGCGCACGAGCTGACCAGCCGAGCGAACGATCCATCGCTCCAGCGCACCGATGCCGGGTCGAGGCGGATGCTCGACCTCTATCGGCGCGCCGTGGAGGCCGACTCGGCGTACGCCCCCGCATATGCGGGCCTCGCCCATGCCTACATGCGCGTCAACTTCGGCATGGACGGGGAAATGAAGTACGACGAGGCGCTCACCCTCGCCGAGGAGGCCGCCAGTCGAGCCCTGTCGCTGGACAGCCTGCAGGCCTACGCCTTCGATGCCCTCGGGAAGGTCAGGCTGCACAGCTATCGCTTCGCGGAGGCGGAGACGCTCTTCCATCGGGCGCTCGAGCTGGACCCGGATCTCATCGCCTCCCGCGAGCACCTCATCCAACTCGACGTCTTCCTCGGGCGTCCGAGGGAGGCGGTCGAGCACGCTCGGGTGACTCTCCGCGAGAATCCGCTTTCCAGCTACCTGACCGCCGAACTCGCACGCGCACTGCTCGTCGCCGGGGATTGTGACGAGGCCATGCGACAGCTGGCGCTCATCGAGAATCTCGACCCACCCGTCGCCAGGGCGTTCCCCGTACTGGCTCAGTGTCATGCGTTGCAGGGTCGGAGCGACGACGCGGTCGCCACGATGCGTGCCGACCAGAACCGGATCCCCTACTCGGAGGCGGTGCTGGGCTACTACCTCGCGCGGGCCGGCCAGCGCGGCGAGGCACGACGGATCCTCCGTCAGCTGGTCGAGCGGTACGCCTCCATCGGTAGCGCCTATCCTGTCGCAGTCGTCTATACCGGTCTGGCCGAGAACGACTCCGCCCTGGTCTGGATGGACCGCGCCGTCGACGACCGCTCGGTACGCGAGTCGATCATGGAACCCCTGTTCGCCGAGCTTCGCGCACAGCCCGGCTTCCTCCCCATCGCCCGCCGCCTGGGGATCCCGGCGACGTTCTGACCGCCCCCCCTCACGCCGCGAGCCTCTCCGCCGCACTCCCGCAGGCAGGCCAGACGCCGTTCTGGCTGAGCCAGTCAGCTTGCCGCGATCGCCGTGCGCCGGGTCGGCGCGGCCCAAGCGACGTTGGATATCTCGGACGCGCCGATCAGCTAGCGGCATGTTTCCACGTGTCGGAAAGTGGTCCCTCACTCCTTTGTCACGCCGAGCGCAGTCGAGTGGTCTGCACTTCGTCAAACGCTGCAGTGTTTGGAAATCAGATAAGGCCACTAGCGGATGGGGCAGGTATGCCAGCCCCGTACTCCAGCCCATTGTAGGCAATTCTTTGCTCCACCGGGCCGGCCGAGGCAGGCAAGGGCTCCACGTCGGCGAGCGATGGTCGTCGCGATGTTGTGAAGCGATGGCCGCGCGTTCCCGCCGTTCACTGCCGTGCTCTCGCTGCTCGCCGCCCTTGCAGACTGAAGTCATACGATCCTTGACGGGCCGGAAGAAATGCCAAAGAGTTAGCATTATAACCAGGCGCGGATCGATGGCTTGCAAGGCGACCTGACCGGCACATCCTTTCGCTCCGTAATCGCCTCCTGATCGGACCCGGTGATTGGTCCGCCTGGGAATGCTAAAAAAACAGCAGACTCTCCCGGGCCTTGAAACGGCGACGCGTGCAGGTGCGTACGTCACAGTTGAGAGAGCGATTCCTCGACCACTCGGAGACACCATGACCTTCCGCAACTCGGTCCGATCGAGCGCCTGCGCGGCCGCTTTTCTCGCCGTCATAGCGCCAGGGTGCATTCACAGCGAGCCGGCGCGTTCGCCGGCCCCCGCTGCCGAGCGTGTCGAGATCGGCTACGGCTCACAGTCGGCGGAGCATGTCATCGGGCGATCGCCTCGGCGACGGCCGACGAACTGTCCGACGTCACCACGGGCAGGGTGGAGGAGTTGCTGGCCGGCCGATTCGCGGGGGTCGATGTGATGAGGGCTCCGAATGGCGAGTACGCGATCCGCATCCGCGGGGTCCGGTCGCTCACCGGCAACGACGAACCGCTGATCGTAGTCGACGGGATTCCTGCTCCTCCTGGCCTGAGCAATCCGCTTAGGGACATCGCCCCCGCGAGCATCCAGCGCATCGACGTCCTGAAGGACGCCGCCGCCACCGCCATCTACGGCGCGAGGGGCGCAAACGGCGTCATCCTCATCACCACGAAGCCGCTGTAGACCAACCGCTCCGGAGGCGGCGAGCGCCCGTCCAGGGCGAACTGGCACGACCTTTGAGATCTGGACGACACGACCCGGAGGGGACGGTTGCACCCTTCTCGGGCGCGATCCGAAGCACGTGCTCTCAAGCCGTCGGACATGAAGCAGCGCAAGCCGGCACCCTACTGGCTGGTCGACGCCACCGAGCCCTGTGCCCTCTGCACTCATCACTACGTCCTGCAGATGGAGTATCGCTGTGCCGCCTGCGATCGGGGTGTGTGCGAACACTGCGCGGTGGTGATCCGGGAAACGGGTGAGGTGCTGTGTTCGGACTGCCGTCGAGAGGAGACCTGAGATGGCTGCCCGCGCGATCTGGAAGGGGAATATCAGGTTCGGCAAGGTCGAAGTCCCGGTCAAGCTCTACTCCGCGGTCACCGACCGGACGGTGCATTTCCGCCTCCTGGACGCGAAGAAGAAGGCTCCCGTAAAGCAGAGGATGGTCGACCCGGATAGCGAGGAGCCGGTTCCGGACGAGGAAGTGAAGCGAGCGTTCCTCACCGACGACGGTGAGCTGGTCATTCTGGAGGCGGAGGAGCTCGAGGAACTCGAGCCCGAGGACTCGCGCGACATCCGGGTCGAGCAGTTCCTGCCATCCGGTGCCGTCAGCCATCTGTGGTACGACCGACCGTACTATCTGGGTCCGGACGGAAATGAAACCGCCTACGCGGCACTGACCCGGGCCCTGCGGTCCGAAGAACGGGAGGGGATCGCCCGCTGGGTGATGCGGAAGAAGGAATACGCCGGCGTCATTCGTCCGGCCGGGGAGTACCTGATGCTGATGATACTTCGGCACGCCGGCGAGGTGATCCCCGCGTCCGCCCTGAAACCGCCGGCGGGTCGCGACCTCAGTGCCTCCGAGGTGAACATGGCGAAGCAACTCGTCGCCGCGATGGAGGACGATGAGCTCGACCTCGCCGCGTACAAGGACGAGTACCGTGAGCGCCTGGTCGAGTACCTCGAGGCAAAGGCCGCAGGCAAGGTGGTGAAGTTCCCCAGGGCACCGAGGAAGCCGAAGGAAGAGTCGCTGGCGGCAGCCCTCGAGAAGAGCCTCGCTTCCACGGGACGGAGGAAACGGGCAAATGCCTGAAGACGAAGATCTCGAATCCGGCGCAGGACGACCTTTCTGGTCCGGGACGATAACCTTCGGCCTGGTCAATATTCCGGTCAACCTTCATCCCGCGAACCGGTCGGATCGCACTTCGCTGCGGATGGTTTCCGCCGCGGGCAAGCCGCTCTCGCGGCGCTACTATTCCAGCGTCGACGATCGCCCGCTCTCCGCGGAGGAGATCGTGCGGGGGTTCGAGATCGAGAAGGATACCTTCGTGGTCGTCGATGACGAGGAGCTGGAGCGTCTTGCCCCCGAACGGACCCGCGACATCGATCTCCGCGTCTTCGCCCCCGTATCCGCGATCGACCCGATGCACTTCGAGCGGGCGTACTATCTCACGCCTGCCGGGGGTTCGACGAAAGCATATCGGCTGCTCGCGCGCGTCATGGAGGAGACGGAGCGCGCCGGGATCGCCACCTTCGTGATGCGGGGCAAGGAGTATCTGGTCGCCATCCTCGCCGAGAACGGGATCCTCAGGGCGGAGACGTTGCGGTTCGCCGACGAGTTGAGGACGCCGCAGTCGATCGGACTCTCCGAACCCACCGATGCCCCGGCGGACGAGGTCGCCCGGGTCGTGCGCGAGATGAAGAAGCTCTACGCCGACGAACTGGACGTCTCCGAACTCGAGGAACAGGCTGCGGCGCGGTTGGAGCGGATCGTGAAGCGGAAGCTGAAGGCGGGTAAGGACGTCGTTCGCTACGAACCATTGGAGGATGAGGCGAGTGCCGGAGTGATCGACCTGATGGAGCGACTCCAGCGGAGCCTCCGAGGAGAACCGGTGGAAGACGACGAGACGAAAGCCGGTGGAAAGACGGATCTCGAGCAGAGCTCGAAGTCGGAGCTGTATGAGAAGGCCAAGGAACTTGACATACCGGGCCGGAGTTCCATGACGCGGACGCAACTCATCGAGGCGATCCGCAGAAGCGCGTAGACTCAGCCTCCCGCGCGACCGACCGGGCCTTGGGTCAAGCGCGGGCGCCCGGAGCTGTCGCGGGATCGCTGCGGAATTCGGGGGCGACTCCGCGTTGGCCTCAGCGGGCCACGAGGTAGGCGATCACGTTCCAGGCCTGCTGCGTGTCCCTCAACGGAGTCGCTTCATCTCCGCAGATCGTTCGGTTAGTCTCGCTTCGTCTCCGCCCGCGTAGCCGCGGGATCATGGGTGGACCCAGCATCTGCCAAGGGGCATCAGCGGGACCCTCGCCAGCCCAGACGTCGATCAGGCGCTGCCAACGCGCGACGGCTCTTCCTGTCGGACAAGCCCGGAAAGCAGGCTCCTGATCGCCTCCCGATCCTTCGGCGACAACGTCACGAACTTGAGGCCCGCCCTCACCCTCGCTCCCTCCTCGTGCTTCCACACCACCTGCGCGGTTCCGGCGAAGGTCGGACAGCGGATCTCGATGGTCTCCCCGTCCTCCAGTGCGGCGCGAACCACGATCCGGGCGCCCGATTCGGAAAGATCGATGATCATTCCGTCAACGGCGGTGTCGCTGCCCCGGAGGCGGACCCGTACCGACATCTCGATGTCGTATCGAGGCGTAGCACGCCGCTCGACGATGAGGCTCCCGTCGCCGGCGAGTATGTAGTGTCCCATCTGATGAAAATTCGGTTGAGGTTCGGAGGGAGGCGGATCGGGTCGCCTGCGGGCGCCTCGTTCCCATCCTCTGAAACGGATGGCGTTGTCAGGGTGGAGTATCGTCGAAGGGGTTCTCCTTCTGGAGCGCGGGCGCCTGGGAAGCGGATGGCGCGACCGCCCTCGGCGGGACGGAGCGGTCGCGCTCCGGATCATCCTCCCCGGCACCGGCAGAAGGTTGCATTCGGGCCAAGCTGCGTTGTCACGGTGGCCGGACCGCCGTATCGTTTGAACCATGCCCATCTGCCAACCTCCTGACGAGGGTTCGATCATGCGACTGGAACTGAACCGACGGGAGTTCGCGAAAGCACTCGCCTTGGGACTGGGCGCGGTGCGGGCCATGCCCTTGTGGGCGCAGCGCGCGCGCCGACTGAAGGTAGGTCACACGGGAATCACGTGGGGCTTCGCCCCCGAGGACGCCGAAGGGGCTATCCGCGACGTCGGCAGTCTCGGCTACCACGGATTCGAGTCGTTCGGGAACGTGCTCGAGAGCTGGGAGCAGCGGGGAGGGCTTGGGCCGGTCCTCGAGGCGGCCAACCTGCCGCTGCGCAGTGCCTACTGTCCCGTCAACCTGACGGACCCGGATCGGCGGGCGAGCGAGGTCGAGAAGATCGTGCGCTGGGGTCGCCTCATTCAGAAGTACGGTGGGTCGATCGCGGTCGTCGGTCCGAACGGTGTGCGACGCGACATCTACAACATCGCCGAGCATCGCGCAAACATCGTCGCCACGCTCAACGACATGGGGAAAGCGCTGATGGATATCGGCATGATCGGCGCCCTCCACCCTCACACCGGTACCTGTATCGAGACCAGCGAGGAAACGTACGCGGTCATGGAGGCCGTCGACACACGCTACCTCAAGTTCGGTCCCGACTTCGGCCAGCTGCAGAAAGCCGGAGCGGACCCGGTCCGGATCACGCGCGACTTCCTGTCCGTCATCCACCACGTCCACATGAAGGACTATAACGGGGGCCCCGACTTCCTCGGCTACTGCCCGCTGGGGCAGGGCCAGTTGCAGGTCGAGGCGTTGGTGGATCTGCTGGAGTCGTCCGACAACGACATCATGATCATGGTCGAGTTGGATCCCAACGAGGGACAGCGGCCGATGCCGATGACGCCGCTGGAGACCGCGCGGATCAGCAAGGAGTACCTGAAGTCGCTCGATTACGAATTCCGCGCCTGAACCAGGATCGAAGAGAAGGCCCCGGGCTCCTGCAAGCCGGGGCCTTCCAACCATTCGGGCCGACCGTTTGTTGGGACGGCCGTAGCCATTTCCACGATTGCGACCTTCAGGTCCGAGGGGACCGACCCGCCCACCTCGATTCCGGCGGCGAGCCCTCATGCGACTTCCCCATACGTCGTCGACTCAGCGCTGCGGATGAAGATCACCTTCCGCCACCACGGCCCGAATACCCACTCCAGTCTCCCCTCATAGGTTCGTGGCCGTCAGCCGCCCCTGATCGAGCCGAAAGAACCCGCCCGGAACGACCTCCAGCACGATCCGAGTGAGCGCATGAACCGTCGAGCTCTATTCGGCCGCGGAGACCTGCACACTCAACCCTCCGGACTGCTTCGAGGTGTCGGAGGTGCCGGGAGTGGTCATAGATTGCCGACACTCACCAGCACGTCGAGGAGTCGACGACCGGAGCCACCGATCTCGAAAGCTTCATGGACCTGATCCGTTTCATCATCGAGTTCATCATCCACATCGATCGACACCTCGTAGAGATCCTCCAGGAGTACGGGGTCTGGGTCTATGGAATCCTCTTCCTGATCGTCTTCTGCGAGACGGGACTCGTCGTCACTCCCTTCCTGCCTGGCGACTCCCTCCTGTTCGCCGCGGGTGCACTCGCCGCCGAGGGTGGGATGGAGTTGCCCGTACTGCTCCTCGTGCTGGCGGCGGCTGCGATCCTCGGGGACACCGTGAACTATTCCATCGGGTCCTACATCGGGCTGAAGGCCTTCCGTCCTGGGAATCGGATCCTGAAACCGGAGTACCTCGAACAGACGCAACGCTTCTACGCCAAGCACGGCGGGAAGACGATCGTGCTGGCCCGTTTCGTCCCGATCGTCCGCACGTACGCACCGTTCGTCGCAGGCGCGGGACGGATGCACTACGCGACGTTCCTCTTCTACAACGCGACCGGGGGCATAGCCTGGATCCTCATCTTCACCGTCGGCGGCTTCCTCTTCGGGGGGATCCCCGCCGTCCAGGACAACTTCGGTTTCGTCATCATCGCGATCATAGTGCTCTCGCTGCTGCCGATCGTCATCGAGGTCCTGCGCGCGCGGCGAATCGCGCGGCAGACACAGGCTTGACCGCCGAAGACGGGACTTGGCGCTGCCGTGCGGAACGCCGGCGCAGGACGCGCTCGACCACAAGCCAGCACGGCATAGCGAGGGGTTTTGTGAGCAAGGGTTGACCGGCCGGGACGCGTCGACGCGTGTCCGCTACCGGAACGTCCCGCGTCGCCAGACACAGGCTTCCCCGACGCGGATCCGGTGGCGCGGTTTCCGGTCGGATGAGTAGGCAGGGCGGTGTGGGGAAAAATGAAAGAGCCGGGCTCGCCCGGCTCTTCGCTCATGGGTTCCCGACGAAGCGCGACGGATCAGTCCAGCGTGCGCAGTGGTCGCGGTGCGCGCACGGGGGTCGGCATCGGCACGGGCTTGGAGTCGAGCAGGAGCCGTTCGCCGAAGGTGGCGATCGCCTCCGCAACTCCACGCGCGGCTCGATCCGGGTTCTCGACGATGATCCGCCGGTCGTGCGGGCTGGTCAGGAATCCGGTCTCGAGGATCACCCCGACCGTCATCGGATGCAGTGCGTGACGATAGCGGCGCCAGTTGAACGCGTAGTAGCCCGTCATCCGTCGCGTCACGGTCGGGTACTTCCGCAGGCCCGTGGCTTCGCCGTACGTCCTCTCGAGAACCTCCACGAACTCGTGCGCCTTTCCGGTGACGTCCCGTCGCGGTGCCGCGGCCCGGAAGCCTGACGTACTCGTGTTCGGGTTGCCGTCCGCGTGGATCGCCACGAACAAGTCAGCCCAGTAGCCGGGCGGAATGGTGGTCGGGAGCACTTCGACGATGAACCCCCGCTCCTCCAGCATCGCTGCGGCCCGCCGGGCGATCTCGAGATTGACTTCCCACTCGGCCTTCCCGGCGGCTCGGGTGCCGTTCGTGCGCAGTCCGGCCTGTTCGTCGGGTGCCTCCGCAGCCTTCCAGTGCCCTGCCTGAATGGCGACCCGGAGGGGTCCTGGCGGACGCTCCCACATCAGGACGGGTGTCGCGTCGACTTTGTTGGCCGTCGCGTTGGAGGCGGCCGCTACGACCGTCGGAAGGGCAGAGACCGAAGCGGTCTGACCTACCGCGGGAAGCTGTGATCGACCGGCGGCGAGGAGCGCGCCGGTTGCGAGAATGCCAATGCCAACGAGCAAACCCCGGGGTGGGCGGCGGCCCGTACGGTGACTCATCGGTGATCGTCGGCCGGAGGAAAGGTCAATCGATCATCTCGGCGAAAGGGGCAACATCAACAGTACACGCGGTGCCCGGAGGCTGTTGGCCTACTGCTCCCAGCCCTCCCGGGGAAGCCCCGAGAACAGTTTCAGCGCGTTCTCGTAGTAGAGCTTGCGAAGCACTTCGTCGGGAAGATCCATCCCGTACAGCTTCCAGAACGCGTGATAGTCCCGGTAGTAGTCGAAGTACTCGTCGGCGGTCTCGAAGACCCGCCAGTAGTAGGGATATTCGGACGGCTGGTAGCTGTCCTTCCCGAACAGGATCCTGTCCTGATAGCGGATGAAGAAGTCCCGAGCGGCCCGCGGCTGGCGTCCGAGGTCGTAGAGAATCGCGCCCACCTCGACGTAGACGTTGGGGAACTCGTCGAGCATTCGGGCGGCACGCGCGAGGTCGTTGGCGTGCCATCCGAAATGGGCGGCAATGAAGGTCGTGTTCGGGTGGCGGCGGAAGAGGTTGTCGCGCTCCGTCATCAACTGCTCGAACGTGGGCCGTCCCGGGCCGTAGTTGCGTCGGTCGGGGAACAGCGCGAGCTCCAGCCACCGCTCGTTCCGGAAGTCGAGCGGCTGGAAGAACTCCTGGGGCTCGGCGGTGTGGATGAAGACGGGGATGCCCAGACGGCCTGCCGTGGTCCACACCGGGTCCAGCTCGGGATCATCGATCGCGAGGCGGGTGCCGTCGGCCTTGGTGATGGTGAGCCCGAAGCTCTTCGAGATTTCACCGACGCCGATCGCGCCGGCCGCGATGTCGGCCTCGAGCTGCCGGGCGGCCTGCTCGCCCCACCCAGGCCCGACGTTGCGGAAGTCGATTCCCGCGAGGACGCGGAAGCGGTCACGATGCGGGCTCGCCTGGATCGCCTGGACCGCGCTCTGGAGCCGCTCGCCCGACAGGTTGTCCGCGGCCACGTACACGCGGATGTTGAGATCGTCCAGCTCGGGGACCATCTCGTCGATCCGTCCGGGCGTCGCCAGATTGCGCGCGTGCCCGTGAACATCGACGACCGGATACCGCGCCCGGGGCACGAGATGTTCAGGGGTGACGAGCGTCGATCGCGGGCGGTAGTCCAGGATGCTAGGAGGTTCCAGTTGCGGAGCCGTGCAGTTCCCGGGTCGGACTTCCGTGGTGCCCGGCGGGCATTCCGTCGCGGCCGTCGAACCCGATCCGGTGACCGCCGGGGCGGCCGGCTGGGCCCTCACCACCGCCGCGGCCAGAGATTGGGCCAGCAGCGAGACGACCACCAGCGCGCACGAGCGGGTCGATAGCATACGGGCGACGACTTCGGAATGTGGCCGGAAGCCCGCGGCGATCACGCGGCCGGGGCAGGGGATGAATATGTTGAAAGCTAGACGAAGTCGCGTAAAAAGGTCAAGGATACCGCGCTGGCCGCGCCCTGGCGCGAGCAGGCCTGCTGCGCGGGTTGGAGAACCGTCCGGATCGGCCTCGGCGGTCCCGCCATTCGCGGTGACGCCTGTGAGGGGCGTTGGATTCATCACCCTTCGCAGGGCATCGCCCGTGGCCGAGGTGCCGACCTATGGCTGAAACCAGTACACCGAACGAGCGAGGCCGCAGATGAGCCAGATCGCACCGGGCACACCCGCAGTCTTCCTGCATGCGTACCCTCTCGACTCACGACAGTGGGAGGGTGTTGCCCAACGGATCACCGGGCGACGGGTTCTCACGCCGGACTTTCCCGGGTTCGGTGCCGCGCCTCCCGCCGGGGAAAGTCTCGACGAGTTTGCCGAAGCCGTGATCCGGGAGATGGATGGTGCGGGGATCGACCGGGCGGCCATCGTGGGTCTGTCGATGGGCGGGTACGTCGCGTTCCGAATGTTCGACCGCTGGCCTGAACGGATCGCCGCCCTGGTCCTGGCGGACACGAGGGCCGGCGCGGACAGCGAAGAGGCCCGCGCGCGACGGACCGCGCAGGCGGACCGCGCGAGGAGCGAGGGGATCGGTTGGCTCGCCGACGTCATGGTAAACGACGCCCTGGGAGAGACGACCCGCGAACGGTCTCCCGAGGTCGTCGCGAAAGTCCGCCGCATCATCGAGGGAGCCGATCCGGAAGGGGTCGCGCGAGCGCTCGTCGCGATGAGGGAGCGGCCGGATTCCCGCACTCTGCTGCCGAGGATCAGCGTCCCCGTGCTCGTGATCGTGGGTCGGGAGGACCGGCTGACACCAATCGAGGAGGCACGGGCGATCGTTAGCGCCGTGCCGGACGGCGAGCTGGTGGAGATCCCCGGCGCCGGCCACTACTCGAATCTCGAGAACGAGGACGCTTTCGTCGCGGCCTTGAATCGGTTCCTGGAGGAGGGAACGGACGGACCATGAAAGACAGCGGTGAGTCGCAAGGTGTGGAAGATATCGAGGACCGGCTGCTCGAAGCGTCGCGGCTCGCGGAGGAGGGCGATGACGCGGGCGCGCTGGAGTTGCTCCTCTCGCTGGAGCCGCGACACTCCGACAACCCCACGCTGCTGTGCATGATCGGGGTCGTCGCCGCGCATAGCGGTGCCGAAGGCATGGCGGGCGACTTCTTTCGCCGGTGCCTGGCGCTCGAGCCGATGGACCCGGAGCTGCTCCTGCGCGCAGGCGCGGGGCTCGCCGAGCTGGACGATCCGGAGGCGGAACCCGCTCTGCGATCGGCGGCCCTGCTGGCGCCGGACATGCCGGCCGCCCGGATGCACTACGGCAGCTACCTCGTCCGTGCCGGAATGGTGCAGGAAGGGTTGGCGGAGTTGGAGGCGGCGCTGTCACTCGACCCGGAAGACGCCGCTACTCGTCGGGCTCTCGGGATCGCCCACCTCCTCGCCGGTCGTTCCCGGGAAGCGATCGACGACTTCGAGGAGGCGGTCGCGCTTGATCCCGAGGATCCGGAGCTTCGATTTCTCTACGGACTGACGTTGATTCACCAACGGGAGATCACCCGTGCCGCTGAGGAAATGCACCCCCTGGGCGATCTTCTAGAGTCCAGCGGGGAGGTGCAGGCGATCCTGGCGCTCGTGTTCGCCGCGGTCGGGTGGGAGGAACAAGCGTGGGTCGCCTTCAGTCGTGCCGAGGAGGCAGTGGAGCAGGTGGATCGCGGCCTGCTGGCAGAGATCGAGGATGCGCTGAGCGGCGACATGGAAGCTGTCCGGGCGCTGCTGGAGGATGAGCTGGCGCCTACCGCGCTCCGCGATCGACTGTACCGCGCCTGAGCCCGCGAATGTCTGTTCTACGCGGTTTCGTCTCGTTGATCTTGCTTGGGGTCTTCGTCTGGTGCCTCCTCCTCCTTTCCGTGGTCGCCTTCGGCAGCCGGGACGAGGCGCGCAATGCTGACGCGGTCATCGTTCTCGGTGCGGCCCAGTACGATGGACGTCCGTCCCCGGTGCTCAAGGCGCGGCTGGACCATGCCATCGAGCTTGTCGACAGCGGGTATGCGGATCGGCTGATCCTCACCGGCGGCGTCGGGGTCGGCGACACGGTCAGTGAGGCCGAGGTCGGGCGCCGATACGCCATTCGTCAGGGGGTCGACCCGGAGCGGATCCTCATCGAGGGGAGCGGGCTCAGCTCGGAACAGTCGATGGAGGCGGTGGCGCGCTTGCTGGACGGACACTCGATGGACAGCGCTATCCTCGTCAGCGATCCGTTCCACATGTTGCGGCTGCGGCTGATGGCCGCGAGGCTCGGCTTCCGCGCGTACAGCTCGCCCACCCGATCGAGCCCGATTGCCGGGGGTTCCCGGGAGGAGTGGCGCCACGTCATCCGGGAAAGCCTGATCCTGCCGAGCCTCCTGCTGGGGGGCCTGCTCGCGCGCTTCGAATGACTCGATCGTGCCGCCGAGCCTGTTCCGGCGTGAAACTGGCGGGCACGATTCCCGTCGCGGGCACCCGGTGTTATCTTCGCCCGCTCCTGATCGTCCAGGTCTGAAGGCGCGCTCTGATCATCATGAAGTTTCCCATCGAACAGCACCGGCTCGACAACGGTCTCCGGGTAGTTCTCTCGGAGGACCACGTTCAACCGGTGGTCGCCGTGAACCTCTGGTACAACGTGGGCAGCCGGAACGAGCGGCCGGGGAGAACCGGATTCGCCCATCTCTTCGAGCACATGATGTTCCAGGGTTCGCGCAACGTGCCCGATACCCAGCACATCGCTCACATCGAACGCGTCGGCGGCTCGATGAACGGTTCCACCTGGCTGGATAGGACGAACTACTTCGAAACCGTCCCTGCCAATCGCCTGGAACTCGCGCTGTGGCTCGAGTCGGACCGGATGGGCTTCCTGCTGCCCGCGATGACCCAGGAAAAGCTGGACAACCAGCGCGACGTCGTGAAGAACGAGCGGCGCTGGCGGGTTGACAATCAGCCGTACGGGGACTGGGACGAACGGATCCAGGCGCTCGTCTATCCGCCGGACCATCCGTACCACCATTCGGTGATCGGAAGCATGGAGGATC
>CAZJEH010000012.1:9860-20017 GCA_964544905.1 uncultured Gemmatimonas sp. | reverse complement strand
GACGACGTCGCTGAGTTCTTCCGGACGTACTACGCTCCCAACAACGCTGTGCTCACCATCTGCGGTGATTTCGAACCGGAGCACGCAATGGGCCTGGTAAGGAAGTACTTCGGAGAGATCCCGGCCGGTCCGCCACCACCGCCGATTCCCGGCAACCCCGTCGTCGAGCCTACCCTGCCGCAGCCGGTCCGCCAACTGGTGGAAGGGCAGGTCGCCCTGCCACGCGTCTACGCCGCGTTCCGCATCCCACCCTATGGGACCGACGATTTCTACGCGGCCGATGTGGCGGCCCACCTGTTGGCGACGGGCAAGGCGTCGCGGCTGTACACCTCACTGGTCCGCGAACGGCGTCTGGCAGAGAGCGTCGTTGGCTTCGCGTTCCCGATAGTGACGGGGGCGGCGATGATGGTGCTCTGGGCGACGGCGAACCCGGGCGTCGACATCGGCGCTCTGGAAGAGGCGCTCTGGTCGGAGGTGGACCGATTGCGGGATGGCGGAGCCCGCGAGGAAGAAGTGCGGAGGGTCGTTACGGGGATCGAGGCCCGGCAGACGATCGCGCTGCAGCGGGTTGGCGAGCGAGCCGACCAGATCTCGATGTTCACCACGCTCTTCGACGACCCGGACCGGATCAACACCGAGCTCGACGCATATCGCGCCATCGACACCGCCGCGGTGGCCGACCTCATGCGCGGCCACATCGCCCGCGATCATTCAGCCGTGCTCGTATACGTGCCGCGGGCAGCGCAGGAGGCAGCGTGAGCTCCGGTTCACTCGATCGGTCGATCGTCCCGGCCCCCGGTCCCCTGCGTCCGTTCCGCTTCCCCCACATCGAGCGGTTTTCGCTGGACAACGGGATGCCGGTCCTCTTCGCACGAACGAGAGGCCTGCCGGTAGCGACGTTCAGCCTCTTGCTCCCCGCCGGCGCACTGCGCGAACCTCCGGAGGTGACGGGCATCGCCTCGCTCACCTCGGCGGCACTCGAGTCGGGCACTACGAGCATGGATGCGGCGCGGATCGCCGAGCGGCTGGAAGAGCAGGGGGTCCGATTTCACGCGGGTACGTCGTGGGAGGTCTCCCAGGTGGACTTCACCAGCCTGGTCGACCGTTCCGTCGCCGCGGCGGAGATCGCGTCGGAGTTGGTGCGAGCGCCGGTGTTCCCCGCGGATGAGATCGAGCGGCTCCGTCAGGAACAGTTCGCGGGGATCATGCAGCGCCGAGCCGAACCGCGCGGGCTCGCTAACGAGATGATCGCGCGGTTCATCTTCGATCCGGCGAGTCCCTTCGCGCGGCCGTTGAGCGGGACGGCCGAGAGCGTCTCCCGACTCACGCGCGACCATGCCGTCGACTTCCACCGATCGGCGTTCACGTCCGCGTCGGCGGGGCTGATCGTCGCCGGAAACCTCTCGGCGGAGGAGGTTCGCGAAGCCGCCCAGGCATCGTTCGGCTCCTGGACCGGCCCCGCCGCGCCTCCGGTCGAAGTGTCGACGGAACCTCGGTCCACCGCCGTGCAGCTCGTGGTCGTCGATCGGCCCGGCGCGGTACAGTCCGAAATCAGGATCGGCCACGTCGGTGTTGCCCGCGGCACGCCGGACTACTTTCCGCTGCTGGTGATGAACACCATCCTCGGAGGCGCGTTCTCCTCACGGCTGAACCTGAACCTCCGGGAGCGCCACGGCTTCACCTACGGCGTCAGCTCGACGTTCATCATGCGGCGGCATCCCGGCCCGTTCCTCGTGTCGACTGCCGTGCAGACGGAGGTCACCGGCGCCGCCGTCACCGAGATTCTTCGCGAGCTGGACGGAATCCGACAGGGCCCGGTATCGGACGCCGAACTGTCCGACGCGCGGCAATTCCTCGCCGGCACGTATCCGCTTCGCCTGCAGACGACCGATGGCGTGGCTTCGCGGCTCGCGGATCTGTTCATCTACGGCCTTCCCGACACCTACCTGGAGGAGTTCGCCCCCCGGGTGCTCGCCGTGACCGCCGACCAGGTCCTCGAGGCCGCCCGCCAACGCATCCACCCGGACCGCCTGACCATCCTCGTCGTCGGCGACGCGGCGACGGTGGTACCTCAGCTCGAGGCGCTGAACCTCGGTGGGGTCGAGGTCGTCACCGTCGACACTCTCCCATGAGCCCGGCCGGTCCCCAGGAGGCGAACGCCCGTCTGCTCGAGAGCCGTATCATCCATGATGGGCGGATCGTGCACCTGAGCATCGACCGGGTCGAGTTCCCGGATGGCAGCACCGGCGAGCTGGAGATGATCCGCCACTCGGGTGCGGCCGCCGTCCTGCCCCTGCTCGACCCGATCTCCCATCCCGATCCGCGCATCATCCTCATCCATCAGCTCCGGTATGCCGGCGGTGGCTACCTGTACGAGGTTCCGGCCGGGAGGCCGGATAGGCCGGGCGAGGATTGGATGGACTGCGCACGGCGCGAGCTCGAGGAAGAGACAGGGTACCGCCCAGGGCGGCTCCATCCCCTCACCAGCATCCTCACCACTCCGGGGTTCACCGACGAGCGAATCCACCTCTACCTCGCCACCGAGCTCGAGCAGGGCGAGGAGAAGAAGGACGTGGACGAGTTCATGGATGTGGTCACCGTACGCCTTTCCGAGGCGCTGGAGATGATCGGAGACGGTCGCATCGTCGACGCGAAGACCATCTGCACGCTCCTTTTCGCCGCGCGCTACGCCCTCGCACACTGACCCACCGATCGTCCTCCTCCGTGGAAGGCGGTGTCCACTATGATGGACGCTGTGCGGATTCCAACGAATTCTCGGTGAAAGGTGTCAAATACGTGTGAGTGGTAGCCTTAGGTGCATTCGTGGTGAGCGCGCGGGGAGGGGAACACAACCTGCCTTTTTCCGGCGCGGCCACATGAGGCGTGACCTACCGCGCTCCTCTGCAGAGCGCATCTTCTTCTCGATCTTCCCAGAGGCGAATATGAGCCAGCCTGAAGCCGTCACAGTCGATTTCGAAGCTCGACCGCAAATCGGCTCGCGGGCGCTCCGGGATCTCGATGACAGCGGCCTGGTGGCCGCCTTCCTGGCCGGCGAAAAGCGGGCGTTCACCGAGCTCGTCGAGCGGTACCACGGGCGACTCGTCAACTTCGTCTATCGAACGACGGGCGACCGTGAGCGATCGGAAGATCTCGTCCAGGAAACGTTCATTCGCGTCTATCGCCACCTGCACCGATTCGATCAGACGAAGAAGTTTTCGACGTGGGTGTACACCATCGCGTCGAACCTGGCGAAGAACGAGCTGCGGAATCGTTCCCGCAACCCGCTCGTGCTGTTCCAGATGATCCGCAAGAGCTGGGAGGCGGACCATCGGCCGCTGGAGTGGGAGGACAACACCTACCGGCCCGACGATCTCTTCCGCAAGCGTCACCTCCGTCACCTCGTGGAGACGGCGGTGTCGGAGCTTCCGGAGCACCACCGCACCGTGTTCGTGCTCCGGGAGATGGAAGGGAAGACCTACGAGGAGATCGCCGAGATCACGGGGTGCAACCTGGGCACCGTCAAGAGCCGTCTGAACCGCGCGAGGAACAACTTCGCGCAGGTCATCCAGCCGCTTCTAAGCTGACATTCGGATAGCGCGAGGCGGGTCTCCGGAAGGAACCTTGTCTCGCGCTCGCCTGTAGAAGGGACCGTTCGAGGGAGCCATCCAGAACGAACTCGGTCCCCTTCAGGCGTGTGTGTCGAGATGTTCAGCTGCACCGACTTTCTGCGGGACTTCTCAGATTACAGGGACGGACTGTTGAGCCCGGCGCAGCGTGCGATCGTGGAGACCCACCTCGCCGGGTGTCCTTCGTGCGCACGCTACGCGCGCGTGGTGGAGCAGGGGGTGGAGCAGTTGAAGGCCCTTCCGCCGATCGAGCCATCCGAGGACTTCCTGCCACGCCTCCAGAACCGGCTGTACGCCATCGAGGACGGATACGCGCTTCCATCGTATCGTACCTCGTCCGCGGCGTCGGCGGGGTTCGTGGTCGCGATCGCCGCGCTGATCAGCGCGGCCGCATGGTTGCCACTGATCCGCCCGCGAACGGCGGTCGTGGAACTGCCCGCCGTGGTGGCGGCGGCACCGCAGAGCACCGACACGCTTCACAGCCTCTTCCGTGCGGGTCCGTTACTCACGAGTCGGGGGCAGGTATACTCCCCGTACGCCTACCGCAGGACGCTCTTCTCGGAGTACACTCCGCTCCGGACGCAGTCGAACCGGACCGGCTACAACAGCCGTTGAGCTGCCCCCTCCCGCCTGGCGGGGAGGACTGAGGAACCCATGGCCCGTACTACCCTGCCGAAGCTGTTGGGCCTGCTGCGCCAGCGCCCCCCGTCGGCCTCCATTTTCCTTCACGGCAACGAGGAATACACGCGCGAGCGGGCGGTACAGCGAATCCTCGAGGTGGTGCTCGATCCCTCAACCCGCGACTTCAACCTCGACCAGGTGCGGGGCGGGGACGTCTCGCCGGAGGCGCTCGCGTCGCTGATCGCCACACCGCCGATGATGTCCGACTACCGGATCGTCGTCGTGCGGGAGGCGCAGGGCCTCGGCGCAAAGGCGAGGGAGGTCGTCGAACAGGCCGTCCGGAGGCAGAACCCCGGCCTGGTTCTCATCCTGGTGGCAACGGTCCCCGGCTCCAGCAAGTCGAAGTTCTACGATACGTTGCGGTCGGAGGCGCTCTCGCTCGAGTTCCCGATGGTCGAGCAGGACGACCTGCCCGCATGGGTGGTGGAACATTGCGCGTCGGAGCACGGAGTAGAGATCGAAACCGATGCCGCGAGGGCGCTCTCGGCGGCCATCGGCCCCTTTCTGGGCATCCTGGCCATCGAGATCGAGAAAGTGATCGCCTACGTCGGTGAGGGGCGGCGTATCACGCGCGAGGATGTGCAGGCGGTCGGCGGCTACGTCCCCCGGGTGGATCGCTGGGCCTGGTTCGATACGGTCGGCGAGAGGCGCTTCGACGTAGCCATTTCGCAGCTTCCAGATCTGCTGTCGGCCGGCGAGACCGGGGTGAGCCTCGTGATCGGCCTCGGCAACCACCTGTTGCGGCTCGCGCTCTTTGCCGCCGGTGGCCGGGACGCTCTCGAGCGGCAACTGCCGGGCAACCAGAGGTGGCTGATCGATCGGCTGCAGCGGCAGGGAAGGGGGTGGACGGTCGCGACCACCGACCGCGCACTGGCTCACCTCCTCCGCGCCGACCGCCTGCTCAAGACGGCGCAAGTAGGCGACCGGATCGTACTCGAGGAAGTGCTGCTCAGGATGGCGGCCGACCACGAGACGCTCGGTAACGGACGGCCGTCGAGGAGGGCCGGAGCACTGTCGGCAACTACGAGCTGAGCTCCGGCTGCGCGGGCCGTTGTGTTTTCGTCGCGATCACCCTCGAGAGACAGGATGGCCTCGAGCCTCGGTGTGGGCGGCGAAGTCGGGCGCTACGTGTCCCGGAGATGACCGGCTCTGCCGTTAATCGCGATGCAGCTGCGCCGCGGCGCGGTCTGGATCGACCACGCAGGAGCCGGGTTGCGGACCACTCCGATGGTGGTTCGGTTGGCCGTCCCGGCCCCATCATTCTATCTTCACGCGATCCTACCACGTCCCGTCGGGGCGTCTACTTCTGTCAGCTGAGCAGAACCGGCCGGTAGCTTCGCGGATGTCCTCGGAAACCCCTCTGATGCAGCAATGGCGCGAGATCAAGGCGCGCCATCCGGATTCGCTGGTGCTCTTCAGGGTGGGTGACTTCTATGAGATGTTCTTCGAGGATGCGGAGGTCGGGGCGAAGCTGCTCGACATCACGCTGACTTCCCGCAACAACGGGAGCTCGCGCGCCCCCCTCGCCGGTATTCCCTATCACGCTCTCGAGACGTATCTCCAGCGCCTCATCCGGCTCGGCCAGCGTGTCGCGATCTGCGAGCAGGTGGAGGAACCGGGCGCCTCGCGCGGCATCGTTCGACGGGAGGTGATCGAGAAGATCACGCCGGGGACCGCCCTGAGCGAGACGCTCCTGGATGCCCGCCGGAACAACTTTCTCGTTGCGGTCGCGGGAGATCCGACCCCCGGGGGAGTCGTCGGGGTCGCCGCGGCCGACCTGTCGACCGGCGAGCTGCGTGTCCAGCTGGTCGAGAGCGAAGCGCTGACGGACCACCTCGGGCAGCTCGAGCCGAGGGAGCTCCTTTTGCCCCGGGCCTGGGAGATCATGCCGCCCCTCGACTCGGGGGCGGTGACGACTTATCGGCCGGACTACCTGTTCGAAGGTTACCACGGGGGCGAGGTGATCCGGCGGCATTACGGCGTTCAGCACCTGGACGGATACGGGCTCCCGGACGATCGCAGTCTGATCGGCGCCACGGGAGCCCTCATCGCCTTCCTCGAGGAGACGCAGCCCAGGGTTAGCGCCGCGCTTCGCTCTCCGCGCCTCGTGATGGCGAGCGACCAGATGGCGCTCGACGACATGACTCGCCGGAACCTCGAGATCGTCGAGCCGATGTCGGTCGGTCCCGGCGGACGCTCGCTGCTCGACGTCGTGGACCACGCGCTCACGCCGATGGGGGCTCGTCTCCTACGTAGCTGGCTCCTTGCGCCCCTGCTCGATCCCGCGCGCATCCAAGCCCGCCAGGCGGCGATCGAGGAGTTCGTCGACGATCCCGAGCGTCGGCGCTCGGCCCGCGCGGCATTGAAGGCTGTCCGCGACCTCGAGCGACTCGCCGTCAAGGTCGCGTCCGGCCGCTGTACGCCCCGGGACCTGCTCGCGGTGCGGTCGTCGTTACGCGCGGTCGTGCCCGTGCGCGAGGCGCTCACCGGCGCCAGCGCCCAGCTGCTGGTCCATCATCTCGACCACCTGGACCCCCTCGACGAGCTCACGTCCATCATCGAATCGGCGATCGACGAGGACGCGCCTCCCACCATCGGGGAAGGAGGTGTTATTCGCACCGGTTTCGATGAGGAACTCGACCGGCTCCGCGAGGTGCGCGACGGGGCCGTCGACTGGATCGCGCAGCTCCAGGCCCGCGAACGCGAGCGAACAGGGATCACTTCGCTGAAGGTCGGGTTCAACAAGGTCTTCGGGTACTACCTCGAGGTGACCCGTGCGAACCTCTATCGTGTCCCCGACGACTTCCAGCGCCGCCAGACGCTCGCCAACGCCGAACGCTTCGTGACGCCGGAACTCAAGGAGTGGGAGGAGAAGGTCCTGGGCGCCGAAGAGCGGATCGCCGCTCTGGAGGCTCGGCTGTTCGAGGAAGTGCGGCAACGCGCCGCCACCTTCACCGGTGCGCTGATGGAGCTCGCCGGCCACGTCGCCGAGGTGGACGTGCTGGCCGGCCTGGCGGAGCTCGCCGTCCGGAACGATTACGTGCGGCCGGTCGTCGACACCGGCCCGGACATCGAGATCCGCGGAGGTCGGCATCCGGTCGTCGAGACCATGATGCCCCGCGAGGAGTTCATACCCAATGACGTGACCCTCCGGGACGACGCGCGGATCATCATCCTGACCGGCCCGAACATGGCCGGGAAATCGACCGTCCTCCGGCAGGTCGGGCTCATCGTCCTGCTGGCGCAGGTTGGATCGTTCGTTCCGGCGCGGGCCGCCCGGATCGGCATCGTGGATCGCATTTTCACCCGGGTGGGAGCGTCGGACAACCTGGCGCGTGGGAGATCCACCTTCATGATGGAGATGACGGAGACGTCCGCCATTCTGAATGGGGCGACCGACCGATCGCTGGTTCTGCTCGACGAGATCGGACGTGGGACATCTACCTGGGACGGGCTGAGCGTGGCTACGGCCGTGACGGAGTACCTCCACGACCGGATCGGAGCGAAGACGATCTTCGCCACGCACTACCACGAGCTGACGCAGCTGGAGGATCGGCTTCCCGGGATCGCCAACTACAGCGTCGCTGTAAAGGAGGACGGCGACTCGATCATCTTCCTGCGGTCTCTTGTCCGGGGAGGAGCCGATCGATCCTACGGAGTGGAAGTCGCGCGACTCGCGGGGTTGCCAACCGAGGTGATCGCGCGGGCGCGTGCACTTCTTGCCGAATTGGAGCGAACCGGTGACCGTGGCAGGATCGCTGCCACTCCAACGAGTGGTCAGATGCAGCTCGGCCTGTTCGCCCCGGAGCAGGAGCACAATCCGGTGATCGAACGGCTCCGAACGGTCGACCCGGACCGGCTCACCCCACTGCAGGCACTTTCGCTGCTCGCCGAGCTGGTACAGGAGGCGCGCCAGTATTGACCGGAACAGTCGAACTCGAGTGATGAGGACAATCGTTCGGGGCGCCGTCATGCTGGCGGTGATCGCGTCGTCGGCATGCACGGAGCCGCCCCCCCAGACTCCGCCCCAGCAGATATCGGAAGCGAACTTCCACTATCCCGAGGAGCTCTGGGATGCGCGCGTCGAGGGTGAAACCCTGCTGGAGCTCCACGTGTCCGCGACCGGCACCGTCGACTCCGCCAGCGTGAGGGAGACGAGCGGCCACCCCGAGTTCGACTCCGCCGCCGTCGAAGGAGCACGGGACCTGCGCTTCGTCCCCGCGAAGAGGGGCAACGAGGACGTGGCGGTACGCGTACTCCTGCCTGTTCAGTTCCAGCTCCCCAAGTCCGATTCGAGCGGGACCGGCGGCGAGTCGGATGCGTTGGCGGACCCCAACGACAGCGGGCCCCCGTGACAATTCGCAACCTTCAGCCGTACGACAACGTCGTTCAGACGATCGGGTGGACGCCGCTCATCCGGCTCAACCACGTCACGAAGGGGATTCGAACGCCGGTCTACGGCAAGGCCGAGTTCATGAACCCCGGGGGATCGGTCAAGGACCGCATCGGCCCGGCAATCATCGAAGCAGCCGAGCGGGAAGGCCGGCTCCGCCCGGGCGGTGTGATCGTAGAGGGGACCAGCGGCAACACCGGAATCGGATTGGCGATCGCGGCGGCGGCGCGCGGATACCGCTGCATCTTCACGATCTCCGACAAGATGAGCCAGGAGAAGGTCCGGCTTCTCAAAGCGTTCGGCGCGGAGGTCATCGTCACGCCCGCCGCGGTGCCGCCCGATCACCCCGACAATTACATCCAGCTGGCCAAGCGGATTGCGAGTGAGACGCCGAACGCGATCCTCGCGGACCAGTTCTACAACCCGGCCAACCCGGAGGCGCACTACCGCACGACCGGGCCGGAGATCTGGGAGCAGACGTCCGGCCGGGTCACCCACCTCGTTGCCTCACCGGGTACTGGCGGGACCATCACTGGCGCCGGGCGCTACCTGAAGGAGCGCAATTCCGCCATCCGCGTCATCGCCGGTGATCCGGTCGGCTCGATCCTCGCCGAATACGCCAGTACAGGCAAGAAGCCGGAGGGAGCCCCATACAAGGTCGAAGGGGTCGGCCAGGACAAGATCCCGGGTACCCTGGACCTGGACGTAGTCGACGAGTGGCGCTCCGTCGACGATCGGACGTCCTTCGCCATGGCCCGCCGACTGACTCGCGAGGAAGGATTGTTCGTCGGCGGGTCTAGCGGCCTCATCGCTCACGTGGCGCTCGAAGTCGCTCGGGAGGTGGACGACCCGGACGCGCTCGTCGTCTGCATTCTCTGCGACACGGGTGAGCGCTACCTTTCCAAGATCTACAACGACGAATGGCTGCGGGAGAACCAGCTCCTCGAGCCGTCTCGCGTCACTGCCGAGACGATGATCCGCTCGAAGGACCGGCGTCTCGCAAGCATGATCTCCGTGCAGCCCTCGACCACCGTGCGAGCAGCGCTGAACCTCATCACGGAGTACGACATCTCCCAGGTGCCAGTCCTCGCGGAAGGGGACTGCGTGGGGCATCTCTCCGAGGGGACGCTGATGGCCAGGGTTCTACAGGATCCGTCGATCCTCGACCAGCCCGTCCAGGAGCTGATGGATCCGCCATTGCCGGTCGTCGATGCGCACGTCGACCTGCCCGCTGTCATCCGGCTCCTCAGCCGGCAGAACCCCGCCGTGCTCGTGCGCCGAGAGGGCGAGCTGACGGGGATCATCACGCGGCACGACGTCCTCCGCTACGCCGCGGGGTGAGCCGTCGACGCCGTTGGTCGATCGGTGAAGGTGGCCGAGCAAAGGTTGGGACCGAGGACGGCCGAAACTAGCAGCGGCGCAGAACCTCAGACCGCTGCGGCGGACCCCGAATGATT
>CAZJEH010000012.1:0-9850 GCA_964544905.1 uncultured Gemmatimonas sp. | reverse complement strand
GCACATGCACAACGCTCCTGTGCACAAACACGTACGCTACGTGATCATGAACAAGTCTAAGCCGCGGTTCTCCTTCGTGTCCGCGCTGTTGATGCTCGCCCTCGCTGCCGGTTGTGGGGACGCGCCCGACTCCGGAGCACGTCCGTCGAGGGGTGGACAGGCCGTGCTGGCGGAGGGCTCGGACATGGACAAGCCGCACCCGCTCGTCAGCCAATCGTCCCTGGACAACTCCGTCAACGGGATGCTCTACATGTCGATCCTGGGCGCGGCCTGGATCGATGGTCAGCTCGTCTACAAGACGGCTGACGAGGATCCGACGGCGCTCGCCCGGAGCTACGAGTTCTTCGGACCGGACTCAGCGTCGATTCGATATCGGTTGCGGAGCGATGTGAAGTGGTCGGACGGGCGACCGGTGACGGCGCACGACGCCGCCTGGACGATCGAGGTCCAGGGGATGCCGGAGGTCGCATCACCCCGGCAGGACTTCAACCGGGAAATCCGAGGGATCGAGGTGGAAGACGACTCGACGCTGGTCATCCACTTCACCCGTCGCTATCCGGAGATCTTCTATCACACGGCGACGACGGTTGCACCGCGGCACGTCTACGAGGGTAGCGATCTGTCGCAGCTCCGGTCGCACCCCGCGCTGGTGGACCCGGTCGGCAACCTCGTGACGAACGGGCCGTATCGCCTGGCTCAGTGGGTACGGGGCCAGAGTGTCGTCCTGGAGCGGAACCCGGATTTCCAGCCGCAGCCCCTGCTCGATCGGATCGTCTTCCGAGTGATCCCCGAGGAAACCACGCGGATGATCGAGCTGCAGACGGGCACGGTGGACATGACTCAGGTGCCGTTCCAGTACGTGAACCAGATCCGGGCCGCAGGCAACCTCCGAATCGAGGTGCAGGAGAAGCGTTCCTACGAGTACATCGCCTACAACCCGAAGGCGCACGAGTTCTTCGCCGATCCCGCGATTCGACGGGCGCTGGGGCTCGCCATCGATGGCGATGCATTGATCGCCGGGCTGGAGATGGAGGAGTTCGCCGTCCGTGCCGGCGGTCCATATCCACCGATCTTCCGCCAGCTGTATGACCCGGAGGACCAGGCGCCGCTCCCCTATGACACCGCCCAGGCCCGGCGAATCCTGTCCTCGAAGGGATGGACGCCGGGACCGGACGGCATCCTGACCAGGAACGGCGTGCCCTTCCGGTTTACCCTGCTGACGAACGCGGAAAACCGTCGACGAGTCGACATAGCGCAGATCATTCAGCGGCAGTGGCGGCTCCTAGGCATCGACGCGCGGATTCAGACGCTCGAGTTCAACACGACGATCGAACGCACGACGAGTCGCGACTTTGAGGCGTACATCGGCGGGTGGAACGTCGGGCTGTCGCCGGATCTGAACACTCTCTGGGGTGACCCGGATCTGCCGTTCAACTTCGTCGGTTACGACAACCCGGAAGTCCAGAGGCTTTTCGACCTCGCCCTCCAGCAGCCGACGGAGGATGCAGCGGCGGAGTACTGGCGGCGGGCGGCGTCGCTGATCGTGGCGGACCAGCCATACACCTGGCTCTACTACTACGACACTCCGTACGGCATCAACAACCGCTTGCAGGGCACCCTGGTCAACACGCTGGGCCAGTACCAGCGTCCATGGGAATGGTATATCGCCGAGTAGTCCGCGGCTGGCAGCCGACTCAACGGGCGGAGGACGACTGGAATGGATGGAGCCGGCCCGAACTGCGAGGCGGATGACGGGATCGGAGCGGTGAGGGCAGGCGGCCGCCGGATCCTGCACGTGGACGTGGACGCCATGTTCGTCCAGTGCGCGGTGATGGCAGATCCCGAACGGCTGGGCAACGAGCCGCTCATCATCGTGGGTGGAACGCCGAGCGGGAGAGGAGTCGTGACCTCGGCGAGCTACGGTTGTCGGGCGTACGGCGTGCGTAGTGCGATGCCAACCGCTACCGCCCTCCGGCTGTGTCCGAAGGCGGTCGTGGTGCGCGTGCCCGGAGAGATGATCCGCCGGAAGAGCCGTGAACTGGCAGCCGCGCTCGAGGCCTGGTCACCGGTGGTGGCGATGGCCTCCGTCGATGAGGCCTACCTCGATCTGACGGGCACGGAAGCCCTTTACCGCCACGAGCCCCTCCAGGCAACGGCGCGCAGGATCCAGGCGGCGATCAAGGCCGATACGGGCCTGGACGTTTCGATCGGTGGGGGAACCAACCGCCTGGTCGCAAAGCTGGCTACGGGCGCGGCGAAGCCGGCCGGAGTTCACGTGGTGCCGCCGGGCGGGGAGGCGGACTTCGTGGCGAGCCTGCGGATCGAGGACCTGATCGGCATCGGGCCATCGTTCCTGGAAGCGCTACGGCGACGCGGGATAACCACCATGGCGAGCCTGCGCGCGCTGGACATTCCGACGATGGCCGCCTGGTGGGGGGAGGACCGCGCCCGCTGGCTCTGGCGGCGGTGCAGAGGCATCGACTCCGGGCGCGTGTCGCCGGAGCACCATTCGCGCAGCATTTCCAGCGAGACGACCTTCCACCGGGACATCTCGCAGATAGTGGAGTTGCGACGCGAGCTGATGGGGCAGGTCGTCGATGCGGCGTCCTCGCTTCGCCGCCACGGGCTTTACGCACGCACAATCACGGTGAAGCTTCGGTACGCCGACTTCCGTACACGGTCGCGCGGCAAGACCATCCGGGAGGGTGTTCAGACGGACCGCGCGATCTTCGCCGTCGGGAAGGAGCTGCTGGACGATCTGTGGTCGGTCCGCGCGTCGCCGGCGCGGCTTATCGGAGTGGCCCTGTCCAACCTGGTCGTTGACCCCCGCCCCCCGCAGACCACCCTTCCGGAGATCGTTCCCCCGTTCGAGGCCGACAGGGACCGCGAGCTGGCCCAGGTGATCGACCGGATTCGCAAGAAGCACGGTCGCGTCATTGGTCCCGGAACGATCGTGCGACCGACAGGGCAGGCGGACTGCGATCGCCGTCGCTGAGTGTCCTGCCGAAACTCCGCGATCCCCGAGGAGTTGCGTCGCGATCGTACCGAGTCTCCAAAAGGGCAAAGCGGCGCCATACAGGCGCGCACGACCCGCTATTCCTCAGCCTCTTCCCAGCCTGCGTCCTCCCAGACCGCCGCATTGACGGCGACCAGGAGCGCCTCGTCGGCCGCCTGGGCGGTTTCTGAATCGGCCATTCCAGCGAAGTGCCGGAGGATGGTCTGCCCGTCCTCGCCACCGATGCTGCCCGCAGCCGAAATCGCGGCAAGGAGTACCGGCTTCGGAGTGGAGCGAGCGGTCAGCAACGAGCGCACACGTGGCCACGCCGCCCGGACCTCCCACTTCGCCACCGCCCTCAAGGCTTCCTCGAGCAGTCGCCCTTCGCCGTCCTCTGCGGCTTCCAGGATCTGCTCTTCGAACGAGGCCACGTAACGCATCGCCGTCACGGCGGTGAGTCGCCAGGCGTCGTCGCCGCTGTAGTACGCAGCGCGGATCGCGTCCTTGTGCCAATCCGAGGGTGCGCGAGCGGACGCTTCGAGGACCCTTCGTCGCACCTCGCTGGGGACGTCCGGATCGCGGTACACCATCCGGAGAACGTCCTGGATCCGCTGGAATGTCTCTTCGGTGATCCCGGGCCTGGCGACGTCGGTCAGAGCGTCGGATGCATGACGCTCGAGGACGGGGGCGAGCGCAGCGGCGGCCGCCGCCCGGAGGTGCTCGTTTGCGCGGGAGTCGGCTACGACCGCCAGGAGGGCTTCGGCCAGAGGAGATTGCACTCGGGTGAGCGACGCAGTCAGCCGCGCAGCCTGTTCGCGATCGATGTCAGGGGCGGAAGCGTCCAGGAGGACGCGGCGGAGGGTCTCCTCCGCGCCTGCCGGCCAACTCGAGGGTGGGTTGGCCGCGAGGCTGCTCAGGTCGTCCATGACGTCCTCCGTCGCGGGTCAACGAGCTGAGAGCGCGGGGATTTCCCCGGGCAGGAGCGAAACACCCGACGGGTACGGACTGTCGGCGTTCGCAAACCGCGGGCTCCTGTGGCCGGTTCAGCGCGACGGCCGCGAGCGAGCGCGCAACCGAGGCAGCCCGCCGATGAGGACGGAGCCGGGCTCGTGGGTAGATTTACCTCATTCCGTGGGCCAGTGCGATCCCACCGTGCTTGGTCCACCACCGGCGCGGCGACCGTGCGGCGACGTCGACAGCGCACGGGCGCCCGACGCCGCACGCGGCCGTCTTCCGTCCCCTACTGAAGGAAGGCCAGGAACACCCCTGCCGCTACTGCCGATCCCACCACGCCGGCCACGTTGGGACCCATCGCAGCCATCAGCGGGTTCACCCGGCCCTGTGTATCCTCCGAAACCACCTGCTGGACCACGCGTGCCGCCATCGGCACCGCCGATACCCCCGCGGCCCCGATACAGGGGTTGATCTTCCGACCTTCCGGAAGGAAGAGGTTCAGCAGCTTGCCGAAGAGAACACCCGCGGCAGTGCTGAAGATGAAAGCGACGGCGCCCAGAGCGAGGATCATCAGGGTCTGGGTCGTGAGGAAACTCTCCGCGCCCATCGTCGCCCCGACCGCTATGCCGAGCAGGATTGTCATGATGTCGATCATGGGTCCGCCGGCCGTCTTTCGCAGGCGTTCGGTGACCTCCGAAACCCTCAGCAGGTTGCCGAACATGAACAGCCCGATCAGCGGCGCGGCCGAGGGCACGGCCAGGGAGACGACGATGCCCGTCACGATCGGGAAGAGGATGACCGTGGTGCGGGAGACCGGCCGCAGCTCAGGCATGTCGATCGCCCGCTCCCGTTCGGTCGTGAGCAGCCTCATGACCGGCGGCTGGATGATGGGCACCAGCGACATGTAGCTGTACGCCGCGACGGCGACCGGACCCAGTAGGTGAGGCGCGAGCTGGATGGTGAGGAAGATCGAGGTCGGGCCGTCAGCGCCGCCGATGATGCCGATGGATGCTGCCTCCTTCGGGGTGAACCCGAGGAGATAGTGCGCCGCCAGCGCCGCACTGAAGATGCCGAACTGGGCCGCCCCTCCGAGCAGAAAGGTAAGCGGCTGCGCGAGCAGCGGGCGGAAATCCGTCAGCACGCCAACGCCAAGGAAGATCAAAGGCGGCAGGAGCTCCGTCCGGATGCCCGCATCGTAGATCACCCCGATCACCCCGTCGCCGTACGAGCTGAGGTCCGCCAGCGGCAGGTTCGCCAGCAACGCTCCGAACCCGATGGGGATGAGCAGAAGGGGCTCGTACCCCTTCGCGATGGCGAGGTAGATCAGCGTCGCCGAAACCGCGAACATGGCGACGTTCCCCGCCGTCAGGCCGAGGAAACCGGAATCCCGGAGCAGCGCACCAAGTAGTTCCATTGGGTTCCTCAGCCGATCGTCATGATCGGCACGGAGCGATCGATCTCGCGGCCGATGGACACATGGATGTGGCGGACGACCCCTGCGACAGGCGTTCGAATGTCGTGTTTCGCCTTCATGGCTTCGACGGCCGCGATGACGTCGCCTTCCGCCACTCGGTCGCCAACCTTGACGAGGATGTCAACCAGCTCGACCGACCCGGAGAAGGTCGAGTAGATGGGCACGCCCGGCGAGTCGGACGGCGCTGGGCCGGCCTGGCTGACGACGCCCGCCGGCGCACCAGCCGGACTCGCGGCCGCGGCCGCCGGCTGAGCCCCGTTCCCGATCGGTTCCAGGGTGACGTTGAAGGTGCGCTTACGCCCTCCCTCCTCGACAGTGCACCGGGTCTGGAACGGCCCCGTGATGACGGGGGGAGCTGCCGACGCGCTCGGTGTCGCGGCTTCCGCCGGAGGCGGGGATGCCTCCTCTCGCAGCGGAATGTCGATGCGCGGCTGCCCCATCAGCAGCCGTAATCCCTCGTTCACCTCCATCTTCTTGCCCGGCACCATCGCCGACAGGACCAGGAAGACGTTTTCCTCGGTCACCGGGAGGCCGCGTTCCTCGAGGGCCTCCCGGGCGGTGTCGATCGTGTTGGGCGCGGCGTCCAGGGGATCCCCTTCGAAGGGAGGAAGCCCCAGCTGCTCCGATGCCTTCGCGACGATGGCCGGGTCCGGTGGCAAGGGCGTCCGACCGAAGTACCCGAGGACAGCCTTGCCGTACCCCGGGTCGATCTTGTTCCACCGGCCGTACAGGACGTTGTTGAATGCTTGGAGCCAGTACTGCTGGCTACCCGGCGTTACGCTCGTCCACGCTCCGCCGGCCTCCACCACCACCGGGAACTCGGCCAGGACCTCGCCGTAGCGGTCCGCGATTCCCGCCTTCGTCATCATGTGGATGTTCGGACCGATCGCTCCGCCGGGCATCGGGAAGCCCAGCACGCGCGCGTCCGTCATCGTCGTGGTGGGGTTGAAGCGGTAGTCCTTCAGGGCGTCCTCGAGCATCGCCTCGATCTTCGGCAGCTTCGAGACGTCGATGTCGAGGGAATACCCGGTCCCCTTCAGAGCATGGGCGAGCGCCCGGGCGTCAGGCTGCGACGTTCCACCCGCGAGGGGCCGGATTGAGAGGTCCACTCCGTCCACCCCGCCGTGGATGGCGGCGAGGTAGCAGGTCACACCCATCGCGGCGGTGTCGTGGGTGTGCATCCACAGCGGCATCTCGGGCGGCATCAAGGCCTTCAGACCCTTTGCCGTCCGATAGATGGTCATCGGGTCGGTGGTGCCGCTCGCGTCCTTGAGGCAGATGCTGTCGATGTGGATCCCGCTCTGGAGCAGCTGCCGGCCCACCTCGATGTAGAACTCCGGCGTGTGCACGCGGTCGGAGGGGAAGGGAAGCCCCATCATGGCGATCACTGCCTGGTGGTGCATCCCCGCGTCGACGATCGGCTGCCCCGTTCGCACGAGGTTCCGCACATCGTTCATGTAGTCGAAGTTGCGGTCCCACGTCGTCCCGGCGGCGGCCATGAGCCGCGCCTGCAAGGCGAGGGCTTCCGGCGACTGCATCGTCAGGGTCACCCCCGAGACCGATCGAGTGAGAATCTGGAGGTCCGCATCCGGGCCGACCGCCTCCCGCATCCGCCGCATGTTGTCGAACGGATTCTGCCCGACGTAGAAGAAGGGGGCCTGGAAGAGGGCGCCGCCGCCGAACTCGAAGTGTCGGATTCCGATCTCCGCGGAAGCCTCCATCGCGGGTAGCACGTCCTCCAAGCGCACCTTCCCTCCGAAGATGCTCTGCAGCCCATCACGGAAGGGCGTGAACATCACTCGGATCTTCTTTTCCCTTTCGGCCACAATCATCGGACCTCTTCGATTGCCGTTATCCTGGTTCCCGGGTAGGCCGCGGCGACGGCGGTGTGTATCGCCGCGACCACACCAGGATCGATCTCATCCTTCGTCGGTACCGGGAACATGCGTGTAAGAAGGGCGAACACCGCCGCCAGCAGGGCGAGGAGCATCATGACGGCGACGAACGCCGCCACGCATATGACCAACAGGTTCGGTTCCGTCACGATGCGACTCCGAGTCGGGTAAGTGGCAGCGCCTGTGTGGAGGTATCCGCTTCCTGGGATGGCAGGATCAGCCGCCCGTGCGTCACCGGGCGGTCGAGCCCCATGAGATGCAACTCGAGCCCGTCGGTGATGGACTCGACACGCCCACTCGCGAAGATGCGCGGCACTTCGTCCGGATCGTCGCTGCTGATGTGGACTTTCCGGCCGAGAACGATCGAGCGCGCCCGGTAGCGGTCGATAATGGGTTCGTAGCCCTCTCGCAAGAGGGCCCGGTAATTTCGTTCGATCGCGCGCAGTAACTCGGCGAGAACGTCTACGGCACGTACGCCTTTCGGATCCGAAGCGAACGAGCGGAGCGCGGTGACTCCAGGAACGAAAGGTGTGGGAGGCACGACGGGCACGCTCTCGACGTTGAGTCCGATTCCCAGAACCACGCAGGTCACGCGGTCGCCCTTCGTCTGACTATAGGCGAGGACCCCCGCGACCTTGCGCCCCTCGACCAGCACGTCGTTGACCCATTTGATCCCCGCCTTGCCCGCCATTCCCGGCACCGAGTCCACCACCTCTACGACCGACACGGCGGCAAGCGCCATGAAGACCGTTTCGAAGCGCTCGATCGGCCGCTCCGGGGTCAGGTGGACCGTGAGATGAACGTTGCCCGGGGAAGCGATCCAGGAGCGGCCACGGAATCCGCGGAAGCCGTCTCCCGTTCTCGCGACGCAGGCGAGGCCATCGGGGAGCGGGGCTCGACCGCGGGCCAGAGCGATCAACCGCTCGTACTGGGAAGATGGAGAGAAACCGGAGACGACGATATATCGCCAGTACGGTACGTCCGCGGGATGAGCGCTGATGCGCGCAGTCCCTCCGAAAAATTCCCGGGCGAGCATGGACGCTGTGGGCTCCGGGCGGTCGGCGCCCTCCTCGTCGGCCGATCCATGGTTATTTCTCGGCGGTGACAGGGACCCGAGCAGCGCGTCCGCGTAATCGGGCACGTCGGTCACGACGGTCAGTGACGATCGAGGCTCGGCCTTCCGCTCTCCTGCCGACATATCGACTGGCTGACGCTTTCCCGCGGGATCCCAGGCATCGCGTTCGAGGGCGCAATCCGCCGGGCACGGTGGATCCGGCAGGCTGCTCTTACAGCGGTCGGGGCGTGAAGCCTCCAATCTGGAATACGTGGCTTGACGGGGCAATCGCTTCCCCGTCACACTAAACGATCAAGGCTCGGCAGTCGAAGCTTGATCGGGCGGATGATACATCCGAGCCGTGCCCACTTCGGGCGTACCCTGCCCAGCTGGTAGCCCTTGGCGCCTCTGTGCCGGGAGACCAGGGCTGGGGCACGCCCACCGATCTTTGATCCAGACAAGCACTTCACTCGCTCCGGGGAGGCGCCGTGCGCTCACCACTTCGGCTGCTGGTCGTTCTTGCGGTTCTCGGGGGATGCATGGGAAGCGCGGTACCCCCGCCGACCGAGCTGACCCCCACATCTGATCCCGTGACCCGCCTGGTCCGCAACGACGCTGTCTCGGTGCTTCGTGCCGGCGTGGCGACTCTCCGGGAAATGGGTTTCGACATCGCCGACCCGAGCCCCGGCGCGACGCGGGTCTTCAGCGAACCGCTGATAATCCAGAGCGAGTGGCGTGGGGATCCGATCTCCCGGCGGGTTCTATGCGGGATCGGGGTTTCCGCACCTTCCGACGTCAATCGCATCACGACGCTCGCGAACACGATCCCCATCATGCTGCGGCTGGGCTACCAGGTCGAGCCCCGGGCCGAATCGACCGCCACCACGATTCTCTTCATCGCGGAAGGGCGGCGTACCGACACGGTGGTCCCACAGTCTCCGACCATGTCGTGCACGCTGACCGTACCGTTCGTGAACGAACTGTTCCGAGAGCTCGAGTCGACCCTCAGGCAGAGCGCTCGCTCCTGACTGACGGGAAAAGCCACACGGGGCCGCGGACCGCTTCAGGCTCCTCGGCCCTGAGCGCGATGGCTCTTCGCGAGATCGCACGATCCTGAAATCCTTCCCTCTGTAGCGCTTCCGCGCTCGTTCGCGGCGGGCGGTCGTCATTGCCGTGCGGCGAACTCGCCACTCGTGTCCGCCACGCCCGCCAAGTTCCTTTCCGGCTTGACTCTGCGCCTCTCCGTGGCGTAGACTGCCGCGGTTTCATTCGATGGCGGGCTCACCTCCCGCCAGCCTCTCGCAAGGTCCATTGGAATGAGCAGAACCCGCACAGGCTGGTATTTCCTTCAGCTTCCCGGTCCGTCGAACGTGCCGGAGCGCATCCGGGAGGCGATCGCGCGTCCGACGATCGATCATCGCGGTCCGGACTTCCCGGAGTTCACGCGCGAAGTACTCGAAGGAATCGGTTGGGTCGCC
>CAZJEH010000011.1:0-36307 GCA_964544905.1 uncultured Gemmatimonas sp. | reverse complement strand
GTCGCAGCGGGTGATCCCGCCGAAAATGTTGAACAGGATGACCTTCACCGCCGGATCGGAAGTGATGATCCGAAGCGCGTTGACGACCTTCTCCGGGTTGGACGAGCCGCCGATGTCGAGGAAGTTCGCCGGGTCGCCACCGTAGTACTTGACCAGATCCATGGTGGCCATGGCGAGACCGGCGCCGTTGACGCAGCAGCCGACATCGCCGTCGAGCTTGATGAACGTCAGCCCGGCCGCGCGGGCCTGGACCTCCGCCGGCGCTTCCGCCGATTCGTCCCGGAGAGCCGCGATCTCGGGCCTGCGGAACAGTTCGTTGTCGTCGATGTTCATCTTCGCGTCGATCGCCCGAACCTCACCCTCTTCGGTAGTGATCAACGGATTGATCTCGGCGAGGGAGGCTCCCGACTCGATGAAGGCCGTGTACAGCTTGCGAATGATGTCGGCGGCGGCGCGCTGCTGGCGACCGTCGCGATAGAGTTCGGTGGCGAGCCAGTAGGCCTGGTGCGGGAGAAGCCCGTAGCGCGGGTCGACCTCCAGCTTGCGGATCGCTTCGGGATTCGTTGCCGCGACCTCTTCGATATCCACCCCACCCGCGGCCGAAACCATGAACACGACCCGCTTGCTGCCTCGATCGAGGATGACCCCGACGTAGGCCTCCGACTGGATCTTCTCGGCAGGGGCCACGAGCACCCGATTCACCGGAAGGTCCTTTATCCGCATTCCCAGGATCCGGCTGGCGTGCTCGCGCGCCTCCGCGGGGTTCGCCGCGAGCTTCACGCCCCCGGCCTTGCCCCGTCCGCCGGCGTGTACCTGAGCTTTGACGACCACGGCCCCGCCCAGGCGCGCCGCAATGGCCTCCGCCTCCTCCGGGGTTGCTGCGACTTCGCCCGGAGGCACCGGGATGCCATATCTGGCGAAGATCTCCTTCGCCTGGAACTCATGAATGTTCATCTCGATCCTTGAAGCGTCCCCAGGAGCGGGTCCACGAACGGCCCTTGCCCGCTCCCTTCATCGCGTGATCCAGGTACCGTATCTGCCGGCGACCCCTTCCCTGCCAAGGTCCAGCCGGGTAATCACTGCTCGGCCACCGCCCTCCTCGACGAAACGGATCGCGGCTTCCACCTTGGGTGCCATGCTGCCTTCTCCGAGCTCGCCCTGTTCGAGGAGCGCCTGCGCCTCAGCGACGGTCAACCGTGGAACCGGTGTGGCAGCCGGCGTACCGAACCCGCGATAGACCGCGTCGACATCCGTCAGAATGAGCAGGATGTCGGCGTGGAGCCCGACTCCCAGGACCGCGGCCGCCCGGTCCTTGTCCACCACCGCATCCACTCCCTCCAACGCGCCATGGAGATCGCGGCAGACGGGGGTGCCGCCTCCGCCGGCAGCGATCACCAGATGCCCCTCCTCGAACAGCGTGTTGATCATCGGCTGTTCGATGATGGCCAGCGGAGACGGTGACGCTACCATCCGCCGCCACCCTCCCTTCTGTTCGGCGATGCTCCAACCGAACTCCTCAGCGAGCGCCCGGGCCTCGGGCTCCGGCATCGGTCGTCCGACGGGCTTCGACGGTCGGTGGAGCTCCGGATCGTCGCGGGCGACGAGAACCTGTGTGACGATCGTCACCACCTGCCGGGATATTCCTGCCGCGGCGAGAGCGTTCTGCAGCGACTGCTGGACCATATAGCCGATCCAGCCTTCCGTCGCCGCCACCAGCACACCCAGGGGCAGGGGCGGCACCACAGCTCGTGCGATCTCCTGCTGTGTGAGCGCGTTGCCGACCTGCGGACCGTTGCCGTGCACGATGGCGATGTGCCAGCCTTCGGCCGCGAGATCGACAATGGCGCCCAGGCTTTCCCGCGTATGCCGGAACTGCTGGGCGATAGTCCCTTCCTCGCCGGCCGGCGCGAGGGCGTTGCCCCCGACCGCGACCACGATTCTGCCAGGGTCCGGTGCCACCGGTCACCCCGAAGCGCGCGCAATGATAAGCCGCTCCCGGTAGCCCAGCAAGTTCGTGTCGGACAAGCTACTGTGCCTCCGGTTCGACCATCGGTGCGCCTTCCAGAACCCGGCGGAGCGACTCCCAGGCGCGACCGAATGCCGCCCAGTTGCCCGCGCGCAAGTGAGCCTCGGCCTCCTCCATCAGGGCCCTCGCGGAAACGAGGACTCCCGGCTCCACCGACCCGGCAGTTGGCTCGGCACCCGATTCATCCGATGCGCTGAACTGGCGTGCTTCGCCGCCCAGGAGCGCGGCCACAGCTTCATCGAACGATGGTCGCATGACCACGCGGTCGCCCAGCGCCAGGATCACGCGCTCCAGCTGAGGGATCGCCGCACTCTGGGCCTCCAGGAACAGCGGCTCCACGAAGACGAGCGTCCCGCCGACCGGGACGACGATCAGGTTCCCGCGCGCGACGTCGCTGCCACCTCGACGCCACAGCGCCAGCTCCTGGGATATCTCAGGGTCCTGGTCGATGGCCGCCTCTACCTGTTGCGGCCCGGGCACCGTCACGTCTCGCGGCAGCAGGTAAAGCACCTGCTGCCCGTAGTTCGGGGGATCGTTCCGCGTCACCAGCAGCGCCGTCATGTTCTGCCTGCCCCGCGCTACGAACGGTACGGTCAGCAGGAACTCCGATTCGTCCGATCCTGGAAGCGGATAGGTGGCGAAGGTCGGCTCCATCGTAGCCGGCGCGTCGCCGTACTGCTCTGTCGCAAGCGACCAGACATCCTGCTGCCCGTAGAAGGCGGCCGGATCCTGCAGGTGGTACGCGCTGAGCACCTGCGCCTGCAGTCGCATCATCGCCGGCGAGTAGCGCAGGTGGCCGCGGAGCTCCTCCGGCATCTCCTCGAGCGGCCGGATGAGCCCGGGAAAGATTCGAGAGTAGGTGGCGAGGATGGGGTCGCTCGGATCCGTCGCATAGAGGTTTACTTCACCGGTGACCGCGTCCACCGTCGCCTTCACACTGTTGCGGAGGTACCGGACCAGCCGGCCGTCGAACTCGAGCGCTCGGGCGAGCGGGAAGGTCGGGCTGAAGGTGTAGCCGTTCACGATCCAGACTATCCGGCCTTCGTGGACCACCGGCAGCGCACCGCTGTCGGACGCAACCCTGATGAAGGGCGCCACGGCTTGCACCCGATCCACCACTCCGCGACGGAAGACGATCTTGCTGTCGGGCTCGACCTCGCCGGAGAGGAGGATGTTCTTGCTCTGGAATGCCCACGCGAAGAGGAGCTTCTTCCAGAGCGCGTCGAGCGTGATGCCGATCGGCTCGGCGTCCGGCGCGAGGATGACGTACTCCTGCGTCCGCTCGCCGAAGTAGATCTTCGGGTTGTCGAGGCGGAGCTGGGGAGGAGCGTCGGGCGACAGCTTGGGCGGGTCACGATCCCACACATACAGGATGGGGGTACCGTCGACCGCCATTCGGGCTACCGGGCTTACCACCGCTCCGTCGCCAGCGACATAGTTGACGTTCAGGTGGAGGTTCTGCCACGTCCTCGCCGCTTCCTCGAGTTCCGACGTCTCGATCTCCCGCACCGAAATCGCAACCGGTTCAGCGCCTTCCGCGGTCGCGTAGCGGTCGTGGTGGACGCTCGCGAACGTGTAGTAGCGAAAGAGGCCCTGCCGCTGACGATAGGTATCCAGCAAAGGCCGCGGGTCCCACAGGGGAACCCGGCTGATTCGCCGAACGAGTTCGTCCTGGTCGGGTTGCGCGGAGCCGTCGTATGGGAGCTGGACCCTTTCGATGTCGTCGAGCTTGTAAGCCGCGCGCGTGAAGCCGAGATGGTAGTCGATATAGGTTCGCTCGCGTGCGAACTGGTTCGGCTCGACCAGGAATCGCTGCACGAGAGGAGCGTAGATCAGCTCCGTTCCGATGAGCCCCACGACCAGTACGGCGACGGCGACCACGGGAACACGAAGCACTCCCACCCAGGCACCGTAGGCGATCGCCGCCGCAGTGGCCAGGGCTAACAGGAAGAGCACGAGCTTGGCGGGGAGGCGCGCAAAAACGTCGGTGTAGCCGATCGAACCGGCGAACCCGTTCCCGTTGATGACCAGACCGTAGCGATCGAGCCAGACGTTGGCCGCGTAGAGTAGCGTGAAGCAGGCGAGAAGCACACCCAGGTGTCGCCGAGCGAGCGGCGAGAACGAGGGTTTCCCGTCGTTGAACTTGATCGCGCCCGTCGCGACATAGGCCGCGACCGCCAACAGACCCGTCCAGAAGATGACCAGCCCTCCCAGCGTCTGCAGTCGCATCAGCATCGGGAGGCGGAAGACGTAGAACGCGACGTCGTAGCCGAAGATGGGATCGGCGAGGTTCCAGCGGACGGGATCGAGGGATGCCAGCGCCGGAAGCGGGTCGGAAACGCCCGCCGACAGCCACCATGCCGAGAATACGGAGACGAGGGAAAGCGCGGCGAGCAGGTAGGTCCGGGGTAGCCTTTCGGCGATCTCGATATTCCCGTACCGGCGCCGAAGGCGAATCGCGCCCAGCGAGCGGGTGATGACCCACAGATTGGCGTAAACGACGACCGCCACGAAGATCGCGACCGTCCCTCGAACGGCGATCGCGGCGCGCCAGTGGGTCCAGAACACGTTCTCGAACCCCGTGCTCCGGTACCAGAGCAGCTCCGCCAGGAAGCTCGCGATCGCCCGCCCGCCGATCAGCAGGAGGAGCAGGCCGACGGCGAGCGCCGTCAGGACGGCACGCCTGCCGAGTTTCATCTAGGTGATCGCTACATCCTGATCCAGCAGCCAGCCCTCCATGGTTTCCCTGATCCGCGCCAGGGTCTGCGGATCGCGCGCCTCGTAACGCGCCACCAGCACAGGCTCGGTGTTGGAGGCACGGAGCAAGCCCCACCCGTCGCCGAACAGCACCCTCGCGCCATCCACGTCGATAACCTCCCGGCCGTGACGGAAATGCTCTATCGCCCGTTCCACGATCTCGAACTTCCGCTCCTCCGTAGTCGGATAGCGAATTTCCGAGGTGGAGACGAACTGAGGGAAGGCCGCGATCCGCGCCGAGAGGGGTTCCGCCGAGCGAGAGACGATGGAGATGAGCAGGCAAGCCGCGAAGAGGGCGTCGTCGAAACCGTAGTAGTCTTCGGCGAAGCAGATGTGACCGGACAGCTCACCGGCGAGCAGGGCTCCTTCCCGCTTCATGCGCTCCTTGATCAGCGAGTGGCCGGTAGCAGACATGATCGGGACCCCACCCGCTGCCTTGATGCCTTCGGTCAACGCCTGCGAGCACTTCACGTCGAACACGATCTTCTGGCCGGCCCCCCTTCGCCCGATCAGGTCGAGAGCGAAAAGCAGCAGGAGGACATCGCCGCGAACGATGTTCGCTTGCTCGTCGACGGCGCCGATGCGATCGGCATCGCCGTCGAAGGCGATCCCCAGATCGGCCCCGGTCTCCCGGACCTTCGCTTGAAGATCGCGCAGGTTTTCATCGATCACCGGGTCCGGGTGATGGTTGGGGAAGGTCCCGTCGGACTCGCAGAACAGCGGGATGATCTCGACGAGCGACCCCATCGCTCGCAGGAGGTCGAGCGCTACCAGGCTGCCCGTGCCGTTCCCGCAGTCCACTACCACGCGTACCGGACGCTCTACGGGGAAGCGCTTCGCGACCGAATCGATGTAAGTGGGGACGATGTCGAACTGCTCGCTTCCGCCCGCCCCTGTCAGGTAATCGCCGGAATCGATGATCCGGCGCAGCTCCTGGATACGCTCACCGTAGATCGAAGCGCCGCGGATGGACAGCTTGAATCCGTTGTAGGCCGGCGGGTTGTGGGACCCGGTGACCTGCACCGCCCCGTCCGTCGCCAGATGCGCCGAGGCGAAGTAGAGCACCGGCGTCGGCACGGTTCCCACGTCGACCACGCTGACTCCAGTGGCGATGAGGCCCTCTTTGACGCCGTCGGCAAGCTCGATGGAGCTCAGCCGATTGTCCCGACCGAGAGCGACCCGGGGGGATGCGACGTCCGGCAGGCTCCGGCGGAGAAGTGTCCCGAAGGCACGTCCGAGCGCCCGCGCGACGTTCGCATCCAGATCCCTGCCCACGACTCCACGAACATCATACTGCCTGAATATGTGAGGATTCACCATGTTATTCGACGTCGATGCGAGCTGTTCAGACGCGGGAACGGCGGATCCGGGGAGGCGATGCAGGCGATACGGAACCCTCGCCAGCTCAGGCGCGAGTCGTCCCGTCCTCGAGCGCCGCAACGCACTCGATCTCCACTCCGCAATCGCGTGGCAAGCGCGCCACCTGCACCGTGGACCGCGCGGGGCGATGCTCGGTGAAGAACCGCGCGTACACCTCGTTCATCGCGGGGAAATCGTTCATGTCCCGCAGAAATACGGTTGTCTTCAGGACACGATGGAGGGACGAGCCAGCGGCGGCCAGAACAGCCTCCAGGTTCCTCATGACACGCTCGGTCTGGGCGGCGATGTCCCCGGAGACCAGCTCCCCGGTAGCGGGATCGAGCGGGATCTGTCCGGCGGTGTAGACCAGCCCGGCGTGCACCACCGCCTGACTGTAGGGCCCGATGGCCGCAGGCGCTGCACCCGTCGAAACCAGGGTCGGCTTCATCGTCATCGTCCAGGTATCAGGACCGTTCGGCGGCCAAGGGGCTGAACCATCGCGGCGGCGATTCGTCGGATCAGGATCACGCCACGATCCCCCGGCTCCGCGAAATCAGGTCGCGGAGCTCGTCCGGCGAGACCGTCGAGACGCCGTGCTTACCGACCTCGATGGCAGCGGCGTAATTTGACAGGATCGTCGCCTCGCGGATATCGGCCCCGGCCGCCAGTGCCACTGCCACAAACGCCGTAACGGTATCGCCGGCACCCGATACGTCGTAGACGTCGCGCGCGATCGCGGGGACGCGGAACACCGATTCGCCCGGAGAAGCAACGACCATTCCCTGTTCGCCCAGGGTGACGAGCAGATGCTCGCACCGGAGCCTTCCGCGTGCCTGCTGCAGCCAGTCATCGTCTTCGGCCCTGATCGGCATCCCGAGGGCGCTCGTAAGTTCCATCGCGTTGGGCTTGAAGACGGTCGCTCCGGCATACTCGAAGATGTTCCGGAACTTGGGGTCCACGACAACGGGAATGCCGGCCGCATCCGCTTCCGCGATCGCGACGCGGATCACATCGGGGGACAGCACCCCCTTGTTGTAGTCCTCCAGGATGACCACGTCAGCGCCGGGAATGGCCGACCGGAGGGCCGCACTCAGCTTTTCGGCGAGAGTTCCATCCGCGTCGTCGTCCCTTTCGCGGTCGAAGCGGACCACCTGTTGGTGGCGAGCCATCACGCGGGTCTTGGTGGTCGTGGGACGGTCCGCCGAGCCGACGAGCCGGGCCGTTACGCGCCCGCCTTCCAACGCCTCGAGCGAGCGCCTCAGCAGCGCACCCGGTGCATCCTCGCCCACCAGCCCCACGATGTCGCACGAAGCCCCCAGCCGGACGACGTTGGCGACCACGTTGGCGGCACCGCCGAGGGCGGTCCGCTCCTCCGAGACGTGGACTACCGGCACCGGCGCCTCCGGGGAGATCCTCTGTACCGAACCCGTGAGGTAGATGTCCAGCATGAGATCCCCGACGACCACGACACGCAGGTTCGTCGCGCGTTCCAGAATCTCCTCTAGCCGATCCAACGCGAACTTGATCATTCTCCAGCCTGAACGCCCGGCGCCATGCGAAACGGGCGCGAATATAACGCCGCCGTTCCGGCGATGTAAAGCAGACTCCAGGGTGCGAGATGGCCTTTCCGCACGAATTTTGCGCCCCGTGGGGGGGCCTTCCCGACCATGATCACCGAACGTTCAAAGCCGAGGACCGATGCCAGAGACCGCCGAAAAGACCGTCCGCCTCCAGGTTGCGGGCACCAAGCCTGAAGATGTCGGGAAAGGTGTTGCCAGGATCGGGCGCGACGCGCTAGAGCGCCTCGGCCTCGTGGAGGGCGACGTCGTTGAGATCACAGGCAAGCGAACCACGGCGGCAATCGCGTTGAGCCCCTATCCCGAAGATGTCGGTGTCGAGCTGATCCGGCTGGACGGGCTTCAGCGCGCCAACGCCGACGTCGGCATGGGAGACCACGTCGAGGTTAAGCGAGCGGACGTCAAGCCGGCGCGGCGGATCAGCATCGCCCCTGCGCAGAAGAACATGCGCCTGAGTGGTTCGCCGGAGCTGCTGAGGCGGACCCTCTTCCGCCGTCCTTTGGTCGCTGGCGACGTCGTTTCCACCGCGGTCTATCAGCGCACCCAGGCCGCCTCCGCGACCGGCCGGCAGGCGGAGGACATCTTTCGGACGTTCTTCCAGCAGCCCGCGTTCGCGCTCCAGGAGATTCGGCTGCTGGTCGTCTCCACCCTGCCCCGGGGTGTTGTACAGGTCGCCGCGGACACCGAGATCGAGCTCCTTCCGGAATATACCGAGCCCCAGGAGACACGCCGCGCCGACGTCACATACGACGATATCGGTGGGTTGGGCGGCACCGTCGAGCAGGTGCGCGAGCTCATCGAGCTGCCCCTCAAGCACCCCGAGTTGTTCAACCGGCTGGGTATCGATCCGCCGAAGGGAGTCCTGCTCCACGGCCCGCCAGGGACCGGAAAGACGCTCCTCGCCCGAGCGGTCGCCAACGAGGCCGACGCCAATTTCTTCAACATCGCGGGCCCGGAGATCATGGGGCGTCACTACGGGGAGTCGGAGCAGCGGCTGCGCGAGATGTTCCAGCAGGCACAGCAGCAGGCTCCGTCCATCATCTTCATCGACGAGATCGATTCGATCGCGCCGAAACGCTCGGAGGTCACCGGCGAGCTCGAACGACGAGTCGTCGCACAGTTGCTGACATTGATGGACGGTCTGGAACCGAGACAGAACGTCGTCGTGATCGGTGCCACGAACCGGGTGAACGCGATCGACGAGGCACTGCGGAGGCCTGGGCGATTCGATCGCGAGATCGTCATTGGCGTGCCTGACCACCAGGGGCGCCGCGAGATCCTCGCCATCCACACCCGTGGGATGCCCCTCTCCGAGGATGTCGAGGTCGACGAGCTGGCTCGGGGAACCTACGGCTTCGTGGGCGCCGATCTGGCCGCGCTGGTCCGTGAAGCCGCCATCGAGGCCCTCCGCCGCAATCTGCCGTTCATCGACATGGACCGGGCGGAGATACCCAGCGAGGTGCTCGAGAACATCCGGGTCGAACGCTCCGACTTCCTCGCCGCGTTGAAGCGCGTGCAGCCGTCGGCGATGCGGGAGATCATGATCCAGGTCCCCGACGTTGGATGGGACGAGATCGGAGGGCTCGACGATGCCAAACGTTCCCTGCGGGAGGGCATCGAGCTGCCGCTCAAACACCCGGATGCGTTCCACCGCCTGGGAATCCGTCCCGCGAATGGCTTCCTGCTCTTCGGCCCCCCCGGCACCGGAAAGACCCTGCTCGCGAAGGCCGTCGCCCGGGAGGCCGAGGCCAACTTCATCGCGACGAAGTCGTCCGACCTCCTATCCAAGTGGTACGGGGAGTCCGAGCAGCAGATCTCACGACTCTTCGCACGCGCCCGACAGGTCGCGCCGACCGTCATCTTCATCGACGAGATCGACTCGCTCGCGCCGCAGCGCGGCGGTGGCATCGGCGAGCCCGCCGTCACGGAACGGGTGGTGAACACGCTGCTCGCCGAGATGGACGGGCTCGAGGAGCTGCAGGGAGTGGTCGTCGTCGGGGCGACCAACCGCCCTACCCTCCTCGATCCGGCACTCCTGCGACCCGGGAGGTTCGACGAGCTGGTTTACGTGCCTGTGCCCGATGCCACCGGGCGTCGTCAGATCCTGAAGATCCATACCGCGAACATGCCGCTTGCCGATGACGTCGATCTCGAATCTCTGGTCGAGCGAACGCGCGGCTACACAGGCGCCGACCTGGAGGATCTCACCCGCCGTGCCGGACTCAACGCGCTCCGTGAGAATCTGGAGGCGCGGGAAGTCTCGATGCGCTTTTTCGAGGCGGCGCTCGCCGAGACACGCGCATCCGTGACTCCAGAAATGGAGAAGGAGTACGAGGAGATCATGGACCAGCTGAAGCGGGAAAGCCCTCGGGGGGTGCGTCGAATCGGGTTCGCAGCAGCGCTGGCGCAGGAGTGATCCGCAGACCAGGCATGAAAACGAGAAGCCCGGCCGTAGAGCCGGGCTTCTCGCATTCTGATGGAGGTGAGGGGAGTCGAACCCCTGTCCGCCTACAGATCCCTCGTTACCTCTACGTGCGTATTCCGCTGTTCCAGTCTCGTTCAGCCGGCGGCCAGCGGACGGCCTCGACCGAACCAGTCGTGAGAGTTCTCGCTGCCGGCGCCACGACGTCACCGAACAGCCAGCCCGACTTGGATGATGCCCGGCAGCCCGCCTCGGGCGGGCCGACCACCGGACAGGCACTGCGAATCAGCGAAGCTGATTACGCGGCCAGAGCGAAGTTATCGTTCGCAGTTACTGAATTTTCCCGACGGTTTTACGAGGCCTCGGGACCTCGGCACGCAGCAACGACTTCACCGTACACGTCGAAGCCATGTCACCCCCGAACAACATAAATCTAACGGATTTCTTCCATTTGCTCAACCGGCCAACGTTGTTCAGGGCAGCCGTCAGGCCGCGACCGCCTCCATGGCCTGATCCTCGTAGGCACGCAGCAGAGCTACCGCCTCGGCCAGCTTGGTTACCTCGAACAGTTCCTGGCGGAGCTGTCTCCCGTTCGGAAGCCCCTTCGTGTACCAACCGAGATGCTTCCGGAACTCGATCATGGCCTTCTCTTCGTCCCGCTCGAACTCGATGGCGAGCCGAGCGTGGCGCCGCACGATCGCAAACCGCTCGGCGACCGACGGTTGCGGCGGAATGGGCTGTCCGGACAGGGCGGCCCGCGCTTGCCGGAAGATCCACGGAGCCCCATGCGAGCCGCGGGCGATCATGATGCCCGCGCAACCCGTGTGGTCGCGCATCTGACGCGCAGCCTCGCCGCTCCAGACGTCTCCGTTGCCGATCACGGGGATGTCCAGCGCGTCGACCACAGCGGCGATCTCGTCCCAGTTCGCGGATCCGCCGTACATCTGGGTCCTGGTTCGGGCGTGGAGGGTCAGAACGGCCGCGCCCGCGTCCTGGCAGCGCAGCCCGATCTCTACCGGGTTGCGCGTCTCCTCGCTCCAACCGCTACGAATCTTCACGGTCACCGGCGTGGACACTGCCGCCCGCACTGCACGGATGATTCCCTCCACCAGACCGAGATCCCGGAGACACCCGGAGCCCCCGTTCCGATTCACCACCTTCTTCACCGGACACCCGAAATTGATGTCGATGAAGTCCGGCTGGTATACCTCCTCGACGAGCGCGGCGGCGTCGGCCATGGCAATCGCGTCCGCGCCGAAGATCTGGATGCCGATGGGACGCTCCGCGGCATCGAACCGCAGGTACTCGTGCGTGCGCCTGTCGCCGCGCCGGATCCCCTCCGCCGAAACGAACTCGGAAACCACCACGTCTGCCCCGAACTCCCGGCAAAGCCGACGGAACGGGGACTCGCTCACCCCGGCCTGGGGCGCGAGGTAGAGCGGGATCCCACCGCTGTTCAGCAGATCGAGGAAGGTGCGATGCATGTCCGAAATCTAGCGCAATCGGGGTGAGCGCTCAACGCGAGCCGCAGCTCCAGGGGTAGCTCCGGGAACGGCCAACATTCCCTCCGCGCCACCACGATGAAGTTGCGGATGTTCCGTTCGTCGCACGGCTTTGACACATTCTGGACGCATCTGTAGATTGCAAATTCCCGTTCAGCAACGAATCGGCTGGCAAGCCTGGAGGATATCGTCAATGGAACTAAGGGAGTTCTTCTCCGAGGACGTCGTGAAGCTCGACCTTCAGAGTTCGAGCAAGGATGACGTCCTGAAGGAGATGATCGAACTGCTGAAACTCGATGAGAAGTCCGAGAGCATCCTGTACAAGATGCTCAAACGGCGTGAAAATCTCGGCTCGACCGGTATCGGCAAGGGGATCGCGATTCCCCACTGTCGATCTCTGGTCGTCAATCGGCTCAGGGTGGCTTTCGGGCGGAAGCCTTCCGGAGTCGATTTCCGGGCCATCGACGAGAAGCCGGTTCAGAACATCTTCCTCATCGTCGCCCCTCCTCTCGAGGTTTCCAATCAATACCTGCCCGTCCTCGGCAAGATCGCACAGTTCTCCAAGGAGCCCGACGTTCCTAAGAGGCTCGAAGAGATCACCACACCCAAAGAGTTCCTGGCGCTGCTCGAAGAGAAGGGAATCTAAGAACCGTATGCATCCGCAACTGGAAACGCTCCTCGAAATCCAGGATCTGAAGACTCAGCGGGGGGACCTTCTGGACCCGCAGTCTGGACGGACGGTGGAGGAGGAACTGTTCGGGATTCGCGTCGAGGACGCGCTGAACCAACTGGACGAGAAGATCGCGGAGATGGAGGCGTCCCTGGAGCCCCGCGTTCGCAACCGATATCAGCGACTGCTGGGCTCCAGGGGACGGTTCATCGTGCCGGTCATCAATGGCACGTGCTTCGGCTGTTTCGTTTCGATTCCGACCGCGATCGCGTCAGACGCCGATCGGAACGATGAACTCCATCACTGCGACAATTGCGGAAGATTCCTCTACTTGATCGATTGAGGGATATTCCATCGAGCTTACCAGGGTGGTATCAATCGTCTACGCGACCTCCCGGGGCTGTCGAGAACCATCTTGTTCGTTCCACCCACTTCATCTCCCACAACGAGTTGGATGTAATACAGGCCGGCTGCTAGAGGGCGTCCGGCCTGATCCCTCCCATCCCAGTACGCGATCTTCCTTCCGGGCTCGTCGTACACGAGGTTGATGACCCGGGTACCCGGTCCCAGCGGGTGGTCGACCGCCTCGGGTATCGCAACGGCCTGCCCGAGGCTGTTGTAGATCCGGATCGTGACTCTGACTTCCTTTCCATTCTCGAATAGTGACGGCCCGAGGGTAAAGGGTATCCAGGTTTCGCGGCTGAGGGTCCGAGGGAACTGTTCCTCGAGTGCGAAGGCGGGTGCTTCTTCACCCGAGTTCCTCTGTCTGGGAGGATCGGAACCCTGGGCGAATGCGGGGGGCGAGAGGGATCCTGCCATCAGCAGCAGGATGAGAAGGACGGAGCGGATGTCTCTCATCGATTCCGGAGCCGTCCGATGCCGAGCGGAATGCACATAGGTGGCGTGGCAGTGGATACTGGGATCCGCAGCCGGTGTGAGCTGGTTGGGCTGTCGAGCTCGGGGCGACGCCGGGTACCGGTCCCCGACCGGACCCGCCCGATCCATCCGCGAGGACACTTTGCGGCCACGGCCGGTCTCGACCGTCCCCCGCGGTCTCGCGGGGCGGCGGCTGTCACGGGTCAGGCCGCTCATCGACGGAGTATAGACGAGATTCGCGGCCCCGGTCAAGCGCTTGGCATGCAAGAGCCGGGCGTCCTCGGCCCACAAAGTACGACGCGAAACGAGCGCCAGGAGTTGCCGGATACGTCGGAAGGTCAGCGGAGAACGTTCAGGAACATCGGCAGCGAGCGAAGCGGTCGGCCGTGCAGGATGTGAGCGGCGAGGAAAGCGTGGAGTATCTCGCCGTGGGTTCGGGCGTCGGTCGGCGAACCGGCGAGTCCGACGCCGCACATGAGGGCGATTTCGATGCGCATCTCGGGGCCGAGGTAGCGCGCCCCCGAACCACACCGTTTGCAAACGATTCCACCAGCGTCGGCATCGAAACGTCCGCCTTCGTCCGCCTCGAGTGCGACGCCGCACCGCACGCACGCATCCATCCGCGGTTGGAGCCCGAATGAGGCGACGACGGTCCAAATGGTGGACAGCGACTCACTCACCGGATTCGTCGCCGGGTCGGCAAGCCGGTCCAGCGCCGAGGAAAGCGCGGAGAATAGCTCCGGCTGCGGTTCCACGGTGGCGAATCGAAGGACGATTTCGGCGGCGAGTGAGGCCCCTGCAAAGGAGGTGAGATCCCGCCCGATCCCCTGGCGGCTGCGCAGAAGGGAGAATCCCGAAAGGGTCAGCAGGTCGCGGTTTTCCCGCAGGACGAACTGCGCTTCCCCTTCGGTGAACGGCTCGAGTACTCCGCCGAAGCGGCTGCGCGGGCTCGCCGCCCCCTTCGCGATCAGGGACCGGACACCGTACTCCGGCGTGAGAACGCGCAGGATCCGGCTGGTGTCACCGTAGGCGAAGGTATGCAGGATGAGTGCGGGTGTGGCGACGAGGGGCACGTCGGCCTCAGACGGCCGGTGAGGCCGGCAAACGATTCCGGAAGGCGACCACCGCCGCGGCCGCCAGTACAGCGACCGAAAGCCCGACGGCCACGAGCACAGGATCGAGGGGTGGGCCGGGGCGTGACCACCGTAGTTCGATCGTCGAGCCATCCGCGAGGTTCGTGGCCGAGTACTGCAGGTACTGCTCGTCCTCGATGTCCACCATCCTCTGCGATTGCAGACCCGTGACGGCGGTCAGGTGCGCGGGCTGACGCACGTACAGGTGGAACGAGTCCGTGGGTTCGGTGATGGGAACGAGGCCGGTCCGGGCGTCCGCGGGCAGCCTGTAGCGAATGAGGACCTCACGTGTGCCCGGAACGATCGGCGTGATGTGGAGCACGCGGTTCTCCATCAGCACGAGCTCGTGAGGCAACACGTCACCAGGGCCAACCTCGAAGTCCGTCGCCCCTTCGGGAATCCCGAAGCTCCAGGCGGCAGACTCGTCCGGCGAGACGAGGGCGAGGTTGGTCGGGTTCTGAATCCTCAGGATCTCGTTCACCTCCCACGAGCCGGTGTTCTCCGGAATGAGCACCATATGGCGGGCAGCTACGCGGATCGGCTCGGGAAGGGAGGCAGCGGTGTCGTACACCTCGATCACGTACCGATCCGGACGCTCGTCCACGCGGAGGATCGGCCCGAAGAACGTAACGGACTGATGCTCGGCGGTCGCGAAGTAGAACGCGAAGTCCGCCTCGGAGGGGTCTGCCCGATCGAAGGAGAAGCCGCCGTTGGCGTCCGTGACGGTTATGGCAACCTGACCTGATCCGCCGGAGCTCACCTGGTGCAGAGAGACCGACGCTCCAGGCACGGGATCACCGTCGAGGAGGACCTGCCCGGCGAGGGGCGTCGAGGGAACGGCGTCCTGGGCGGTGGCCGCGACCGGGGTAAAGGGCAGCACCGCACCGACCACGATCGCGGCAACCCGCCCGTGGCGCGAAACCGCTGCCAGAATTGTAGCGCCTGCCATCAAGGATTGAACCGGCCGAGATCTTCCGGGTTGAGCTTCTTGAGGTAAGCCTGGAGTTCCTCGGCGGTCATCTGGGAGGTGGATTCCTCCGGCTCCGGCTGGGACTCCTCATCGTCGGGTGCCTCGATCTGTATCGCCGTGGTGGAGAGGAGGTCGTCGTTCGTGAAGAGGCGCGCCTGCAGCCGCAGTGCGATGGCGATCGAATCGGACGGGCGAGCATCGATGGAGAAGACGTCCGACCCTCTCTGGATCACCAGCTCGGCGTAGTAAGTGTTGTCCTGGACCCGCGTAATGATGACACGCTGCAACGCTCCACCAAGGCCACGGATCAACGAAGCGGCCAGGTCGTGCGTGAGGGGCCGGGAGAACTTCATCCCTGCCAGCTCCATCGCGATCGCACTTGCCTCTCCGGCACCGATCCAGATCGGAAGCATACGATCGCCTTCGACCTCCTGCAGGATGACAACGGGCGTCTTCGACACCTGGTCGAGGCCGAGGCTCTGCACTCTCAACTCAACCATCGGCGGATCCTCGTGAAGCGGCGCAGTAGGGCATATGCAAATTTGTACCGGCTGACCCGGCGGAGGTTTCCAGCCCGGCGGAGAGTCGAGCCGGGTCCGGATGAGCCATCGGAGGGTTGCGACGTCACTCGCCCCGTTCCGCCCTGGACGGACCTCCCGCCGGCTGACGAACGGATCGCGAGCCCTGCAGGCGACGGGCCAGATCATCGACACTCCACCCGGAAGATGTATCCGCTCAGGCGGCGCCCCAGAGGCTGGCGAGAGCGGAGAACCGGTCCAGGTCGATGTCTTCGCGCAAGTGATCCCGGAGAATGCGTGTTACGTCGTCCGGCGTCTCGACCTTCAGGATCTCGGCGACGGCTGCCTCTGCGCGCGACCGGTGCACCGAGCGGATCACCTTCTTGATCTCGGCCAGCGAGGATGAGCCGACGCTGAGCGACTCGATCCCCATCCCGATCAGCATGAACGCGCCGAGCGGGTGTGCGGCGAGTTCGCCGCAGACGGCGACCTCGATACCCGCCGCCGCGCCGGCGCGCGCAACCCTGTCGATCAGACGGATGACTCCCGGATGGAACGGGTTGTAGAGATGAGCCAGCCGGGAACTTCCGCGGTCGACGGCCAGGGTGTACTGGACCAGGTCGTTCGTGCCGATCGAGAGGAAGTCGACGTGCTTCGCCAGGTCCTCGGCGACGAGGGCGGCAGCCGGCGTCTCCACCATCGCGCCGACCGGGCAGGGTTCGGATATCCGGTGGCCTTCGGCGCGGAGCTCGTCAGCGGTGTCCGTGATCAGTTCCCGGGTTCGCTGGACCTCGGAGATCTGCGTGACCATGGGCAGCATGATCCGCAGGTCTCCGTGCTGGCGGGCGCGCAGCAGTGCTCGAAGCTGCGTCCGGAAGAGGTCAGGCTCGTCGAGGCAGAGCCGAATGGCTCGCCAGCCGAGGAACGGGTTCTCCTCCTTCGGCATGTGCAGGAAGGCCGGGAACTTGTCCCCCCCGAGATCGTAGGTGCGTATCACCACCGGATGCCCGGGGAACACCTCCAGGACCCGCCGGTAGGCCTCGTACTGCTCGTCCTCCGGGGGAAACGAACTCCGCCCGACGACGAGGAACTCCGTGCGGAAGAGACCGATTCCTTCTGCACCGTGGGCGCGAGCGCTTTCCGCCTCGCCCGGTAGATCGATGTTCGCGCGCAGTGCGATCGCGACCCCGTCCTGCGTCCGGGACTCCAAGTGCGCGAGCAGCAACAGCTCCTGCTCCCATTCGCGGATCTGGAAGTCGAGCTCCCTGTATCGTGCCTTCTCCTCCGGGGTCGGGTTGACGATGACTTTGCCCGTCCGGCCGTCGAGGATCAGCTCGTCACCGTCGCTGATCGCGTCCGGAAGCTCCTCGAGGCTGACGACGCAGGGGATGTGGAGCGATCGGGCGAGGATGGAGCTGTGGGAGGTCCGGGTCCCCGCCGCGGTGGCCAGACCCACCACGTGACGCGGGTTGAGCTGGGCGGCAACGCTCGGTGTAAGATCACGCGCCACAATGATGTAGCGCTGATCGCCGACGAGATCTTCGAGGTCCGGCTCCGGCATGCCGAGCAATCTCCTCAGCACACGTCCCTGCACGTCCCGGAGATCGTTCAGTTTGTCGAGCACCATCGGGTGTGCCGTGTGGGACCACTGCGCTTCCCACTCGAGCACCCGCCACTCGAACGCACGCTCGGCTGTCAGCCGGTTGTCCCGGATGTAGCTCTCCGTACCGTCCATCAGGTCCGAGTCTTCGAGCATGAGCAGCTGAGGCTCGAAGATCTGGGCCTCGACCGATCCGAGCCGGTCGCGTGTAGCCGCCTGGAGGCGGCGGATCTGGTCGCGGACGGCCTCGCATGCCTCGCGGAAGCGCTTGATCTCGCTGTCGACCTGGCTCTCGGGGATCCCCGCGCCGTGCGGGACGCTGGGCACGTCCATCCGCAGAACGCGGGCGGTGCCGATGACGATTCCCGGCGACGCGGGAATACCATCGTAGGTCGCACGCAGCCTGGGCCGCGCGGGCGCATCGGCCCCCGACGCCGGTGAGTCGGTTGGTGCTCCGGGCAGATCTCGGGTCGGATTCAAGGAGTCACTCCTCGCCGAACTTGGATGAGACGAGGGAGCTGAGCGCATCGACGGCAGCGACGGAATCCTCGCCAGACGCCCGAATCTGGATTACCGAACCGTACTCGGCCGCCAGCATCATCACTCCCATGATGCTTTTCCCGCTGACTTCGATATCGTCCTTAGAGACCCAGACGTCGGAGCTGAAGCGGTTGGCCAGCTTCACGAACTCCGCGGCGGGTCGAGCGTGAAGGCCATGCTTGTTCATGATCCGAACCTCCCTGCTATGCTCCATAGCCTGCCAATCCGAAGACGATACCGAGAACAGCGGCCACCATCAGGATGGCCACCATGACACGCCGTGTTCGGAACCCCAGCACCGAACCGAGCGCGATCGCGACGATTGCGAGCACGGTGGCGAACACATCATCCAGACGGGGGGCGATCACGAGAATGACGCCCGCCCCCGCCACTACGCCACCCAGGCGCGACGCCCGGTCGATAACCCCCTGCAGCGGTGCCTCACGTAACACCCGCCCGACTTCCAGACCGGCCTCGATCCCTACCTTGAGTCCCAGGAACCGGACCATGAAGTGGAGCAGGTTGTACGTCGCCAGGAAAACGGCCATCGCGACCCACCAGCTCGCTCCGAGCAGCAGGAGAACCATGCCTATCAGCAATGACACGGGCCTCCAGCAGGTCCATATCAACCGGTCCCCCATGGAGCCGAGCGACCCGCGCAACGCGGTCTTGAACCGCTCGACCACCGCCGGCTCGACCTTCTCCGCTTCCAGCCTGGCCACCGATCCAACCGCGACAGTGGCGAGGTACGGATGGCTGTTGAAGAGATCCGCGTGCCGCGTTACGGCGGCGTTCAGCTCGGGGCCGTCGGACCCGTAGATGAATCGGAGCGCCGGCAGCAGCGTAAAAGCAAAGCCCGCGCCGATCAGTGTCTCGAAGTTCCACGAACCCTGAACCGCGAAGCTGCGGATCAGCATCGCCGCCCGGACGCTCGACGGAAGCGTCGTCATGCGGCCACCAGCGTGAGGGCGACGGCCGCACCGGCCGCCACGAACCAGAAGTTGGCTCCGATCATCCGGACCGCGCTCGCGATCAACCCGGCTACGAGCGCCCAGAGGACGCTCTCGGCGAATGCGTCGCTCAACCCCCAGAGCGGGACGACTCGCTCCAGCACGACCCGAAGGAGGAGCAGACCCAGCGCGACCAGCACCATCCCCCGCACGAAGTCGACGCCGATCGCCATGAGGTGCCGCCGCTCGAGGTCCCCGGCGTTCCACTCCGATCGAGAGTGCGGAGCCACCAGGCGAACGTTCAGGTGCCGGATCAGCTGTACCGACTGCCCGCCAATCCATTCGAGCTGGAGCGCGAAAGCCACGAGTACGAGCAGTGTGCTCGGCTCCAGGCCCGAGTTGGCATAGACGGCGCCGGCCGCCACCGCGGTGGGACCTCCCTCGGGGTACTTCGCGGCACCCACGGGCAGGACGCCCAGGTGAAAGGCCTCCAGGACCAGACCCATCGTAGCCCCCTGCACCGGATCACCGGCCACCCATCCGCCCAGGGTCGCGGCGACGAGAGGTCTGGAGATCATCAGCTGGGCGAGCGAGGTCCCATCTACCGCGACGATCCCGCCCACCAGCATCAGGACGAGAAGGTTCTCCCAGCCCGATGGCGTCACGACTTCTCGAGGAGGTCGGCGAGGGGCACTTCACGTGACCCCGGTAGATCCTGCGCCGTGAGAACGGCCCCGGCACGGGATATCCGCTCGAGCTCCGCCTGCTCGGCGGGACTGAGGAAGAGGTACGGCAATACCCGCTCGCGCCCGGGCGCGAAGTGGATGCCGCCGAGGTTGATCTCCTCCTCCTTCAGGTTACCGTTCTCGGCGAGCCGGCCGAGGGTATGAATGTCCCGCACCAGGACCACGACGCGTCTCGGGTCACTCCGCCAGAGCGGCAGGTCCCGTTTGGCCTGTTCCACGTCGATGAATACCGCATCCACGGACGGGGGTACGCCCAGGCAGTATAGTTCCTGTTCCCACGCGCTTGCGCTGAGATCGTCATCGATGACGATGATCCGGTCCATATGTAAGCGCTCGCCCCAGCCGACGACGACCTGTCCGTGAATCAGGCGCTCGTCAACGCGAAAGAGCACGATCGGCACGGACCCCCTCCTCGGTACAGGCGCCAGTGATGCCGCCCTTGCCCTTCTCGATCAATCTCTCGACGAGGCTTTGCAGGGGAAGATCGCGATGGAAGACGAAGTCTAGCAGCACGGGAAGGTTCACGCCCGACACGATCGCGGTGGCCGGGCGCTCCATGGCCACCTTGCGGGCAGCGAAAGCACAGCTGCCGCTCGCCAGGTCGGTGAAAATTACGACCGGGGCGTCCCCCACGGCAGCGCGAAGCTCCGCGAGCAGCCCCTCCGGGCCACGGCCCTCGTTCGATATGGTCACCAGGGCGTCTTCCCCCACGCCAGCGATCTGTCTGACGGCGGACGCGAGCCCATTCGCCAGCGAGGAGTGCGCAATGATCACACCGCGCACCTTCTCCTCACTCATAGTCTTCCTCCAGGTATTCGGCCATGCCGGCCATCCGCCGACGAAGCCTCGCATCGAACAGCGCGGCCGTATCCACGCCGGAGTACTTCAGCAGGTGATTCAGGGCGACGACCTCCGCGATCACGGTGATGTTCTTCCCGGGATTGAGCGGAACCACTACCCGGGGAAGCTTCACACCCAGGATCTCGGTCATCTCCTGATCCAGCCCGGTCCGGTCGTAGTGGGCGTTTTCGTCCCACGATTCGAGCTGTACGACCACCTCGATACGCTTCTGCTGGCGGATCGCACGAATCCCGAAGAGACTCGCGATGTCGATGATCCCGACCCCGCGAATCTCCATATGGTGGCGCTGCAGCTCGTGGCCGCGACCGATGATGATCTCCGTCCCGTGTCGCGAGACGATCACAACATCGTCGGCGACGAGCCGATGGCCGCGTTCGACGAGGTCGAGAACGGCTTCGCTCTTTCCTACCCCGCTCCTGCCCGTGAACAGTAGCCCGACGCCGTAGACATCCGCCAGCGAGCCATGGATCGTGGTTGTCGGAGCGAAATAGTCCTCCAGGAACGGCTTGATCCGCGTGTAGAACTCCGACGTCTTCAGGGAGGTGCGTACCACGGGCACCCCGCGTTCGTTCGCGATGTCGATCAGAGGCGATGGGGGTTTCTGGCCCTTCGTCAGGAACACCACCGGGATGTCGAAGGACAGGAAGAGTTCGAGCGCCGCCCGTCTGCGATCGTCGTCGAGCGAGTTGAGGAACGCGACCTCCGTCTCGCCAAGCACCTGGATCCGGTCCGACGGGAACCGCTCGGTGAAACCGGTGAGGACCAGCCCAGGACTCGAGATGTCCGGCCGGGAGATCACGCGCTTGAGCCCTCGCTGGTCCGTCAGCAGCTCGAGTCCCATCGACTCTCGCTTGCGATCGAGGACCTGCTCGATGGTGAGGATCGGGCCCTTCATCGCGATCTGTGATGACGGCAGAGGTTCAAGGCTACGCCTCGCCCGAGGCGATACGGTGCATCACGGCATCGAGGACGCCATTGATGAAGCGTGGGCTGTCCGGAGAACCGTAGCGCTCCGCCAGCTTGATCATCTCTCGGATCGTAACGCGGGGGGGAACGTCGTCGACGAAGAGCAGTTCGGCAACCCCGAGACGGAGGATGTTCCGATCGATCACCGAAAGTCGCGACAGGCTCCAGTTGGTGAGGTTCCGCTGGATGATATCGTCGATCGTCGCCCGCTGCCTGGCGACGATACGCACGAGGACATCGGCGTAGAATCGGTTCCGGGGAGCGATGCTCAGGTTCTCCGCGAGCTCCTGGAGAATGGGCATGATGGCATCCTCCCCGCCCCCGCGCGCCTCCCACGCGTATAGCGCCTGCAAAGCCCAGCCGCGGGCGCGGCTGCGTTCCTTCATTCGGCCAGCCGCTCGAACAGATTGGCCATCTCCAGCGCCGCTTCCGCGGCCTCCCAGCCCTTGTTCGTGCCACCCGGCTTCACCCCGCACCGCTCGAACGCCTGCTCCAGGTCGTTGGTCGTAAGGACGCCGAAGATCACGGGCAACCCGGTACGGACACCCAACTCGGCCAACCCCGTCGTGACGCCGCCGGCCACGTACTCGAAGTGGGGCGTGTCACCGCGGATGACCGCCCCCAGGGCAATGAGCGCATCCAGTTGCCGGGTTGCCGCGAGCCTGCCGAGAGCGGCCGGAAGTTCCCAGGCTCCGGGGACCCACAGCACCACGATGTCGTCTTCCGCGACGCCACGGCTCAGGAGACACTGGCGCGCCCCCTCGAGGAGCTCGCGCGTCACCGCCTCGTTGAACCGGCTCACCGCGATACCAATCCGACGGCCCGTACCGACGGGCGCCGCCTCGATCTCGATCATAGCGGCAGCAGGTGACCAAGCTTATCCCGCTTCGCCGAGAGATAGCGTTCGTTGTACGCGTTCGGCTCCACGCGGATGGGGATCTGCTCCGTCACCCGAAGCCCGTACCCTTCGAGACCAACGATCTTCTTCGGGTTGTTGGTGAGGATCCGGATCGAGGAGAGGCCGAGATCGATGAGGATCTGCGCTCCGATTCCGTAGTCCCGGAGGTCCGGACGGAAGCCGAGAGCCTCGTTCGCCTGAACGGTGTCGAGCCCCCCGTCCTGCAGCGCGTAGGCCTTCAGCTTGTGGACGAGGCCGATCCCCCGCCCTTCCTGCCTGAGGTAGACGATGACGCCTCGCCCTTCGGCCGCGATCATCCTCATCGCCGCATCCAGCTGGTCACCGCAGTCGCAGCGAAGGGAGTGAAAAACATCGCCCGTCAAACATTCCGAGTGCATGCGGACGAGGACGTTCTCCGCCCCGGCCACATCGCCCTTCACGAGGGCCACGTGGTCCTTGCTGTCGACGTCGTTCTGGTAGGCGATGATCCTCCAATCGCCGTGGGCGGTGGGGATGGTCGCCTCGGCCTCGCGGTGGACCAACCGCTCCCGCTGTAGCCGGTAGGCGATGATGTCCGCAACCGTGATGAACTTCAGCCCGTGCTCGGCGGCGAAACGCTCGAGCTCGGGGCGGCGAGCCATCGTGCCGTCCGGATTGAGGATCTCGCAGATCACACCCGCCGGCGGAAGTCCCGCGAGGCGAGCCAGGTCGATGGAAGCCTCCGTCTGACCCACCCGGCGGAGCACTCCCCCGGGTCTCGCTCGCAACGGGAAGACGTGACCCGGCCGGCGAAGATCCGACGGCTTGGTCTCCGGATCGAGGCAAACGTGGATGGTCGTCGCGCGATCTTTCGCGCTAACCCCGGTGGTGACACCGAAACGCGGGGCGGCATCGACAGCCACGGTGAACGCGGTTCCGTGCGCCTCCGTGTTGACGTCGACCATCGGGCGCAGCTCGAGCTCGTCGGCGCGCTCCGGCGTTAGCGCCAGGCAGACGATGCCACGGCCGTGCGTAATCATGAAGTTGATTGTCTCCGGCGTCACGAGTGAGGCTGCGCAGACGAGGTCGCCCTCGTTCTCGCGATCCTCGTCATCCGCCACGATGACGATCTTCCCCTGCCGGATGTCCTCTATCGCGTCTTCGACCCGATCGAAAGGCATTGTCGTCCATCCAGATGAAGTCAGGAGACCCCGGCGGTTCGAACCGGGCGATCCCTTCGCGGATGATTACCCCCGATCCGCGCGGAAGGTGCTGACATCGCTCGATCCTGCTTCACGAATCCCGTCGGGCCATACCAGCCACCGGATGCCCTACGGCCATCGGCGTGCGCGATTCAGGTCAAAGACCCGCCGATCAAGGACCCGTCGTTGCGCAGCGCGACCACACCTCAGCGTCGCATCAGATGCTGAACGTACTTCCCGATCATATCGCCTTCCAGGTTTACCGCCGACCCGACCTCGAGCTCGGGGAGAGCCGTGACGGCCCAGGTGTGCGGGATGATGGATACTTGGGCGACACCATCCGCCGGGAGAGCATTCACGGTGAGACTGACGCCGTTGAGCCCGATCGACCCATGCAGGATCGTCACGTCGGCGACGAGGGGGGGGAGCGTGAAATCGATCAGCACGTGCTCGCCCCTGGGGATGATCGCCAGCACCCGGCCCACGGCATCGACGTGGCCCTGCATCAGGTGACCGCCCAACCGGTCACCGAGCGCCATCGCTCGTTCGAGGTTTACCCGCCTGCCTGTCCCGTACTCCCCGAGCGCGGTTCGCTGGAGGGTCGTGGCCACACTCTGCACCTCGAAGCCGTCGGTGAGAATCCTCGTCACGGTGTGACAGGCGCCATCAATGGCCACGCTGTCGCCGATTCTGAGTCCGTCGAGGACCGACTCGGCCCCAATGGTGAATGTGCGCCCTCCCTGGAGCTCCTCGACCTGCCGGATCTCGCCGACCTCCTCGACAATGCCGGTGAACATCGTCGTCAATGCTCCACGCTGATCATGAAGTCCGATCCGAAGGTTCCCGTGCGCACGGTCCTCCAGCGGCGGGTGTCGTCGAGTGCCAGGCTATTGATCCCGCGGAACGGGTCGACGCCCTCGCTCCCGAGCAGCATGGGCGCGTAGAAGAGGGTTAGGCGGTCGACCAGCTCCTCCGCGATCATGGCCGAGGCCAGTCCGGCGCCGCCCTCGCAGAACAGGGAGCGTATCCCGGCGCGGGCGAGGAGGGCCATCGCGGACCCGAGATCCGCCGCGATGTGGATCTGTACCCCTCTCCGTTCGAGCTCAATGCGGGCCTCCGCCGGCGCGCCCGGCGAGCAGCAGACCCAGAGGGGCACTTCCCCGGCAGTAGCGACGAGGCGACTGGTCAGCGGCAGTCTGAGCTGACGATCGAAGACGACCCGAACGGGAGGCCGAAGAGGAGCGACCGGTCCGCGGGCCGTAAGCAGAGGGTCATCGGCGAGAACGGTGCCGATGCCGACCGCGATCGCGTCGAATCCGGCGCGCAGCCGATGGACCTCCGCGCGAGCTTCCTCCCCCGTGATCCAGAATGACTGTCCCGCGCGATCCGCAATACGACCGTCGAGCGAGAGCGCCAGCTTCAGCTCGGTCCAGGGCCGCAGCGGAGCCGATGGATCGAAGGCGCGGAAGAATGGCGCGTTGAGAGTCCGGGCCTCTTCCGCGCGGACGCCGGACACCACCTCGACGCCTGCGGCCTGCAATACCTCGGCTCCACCCCCGGCCTCGGGGTTCGGATCGGCGGCGGCGAACACGACCCGCCGAATCCCAGCGGACAGGATCAGGTCGACGCAGGGGGGAGTCTTTCCGTGGTGGCAGCATGGTTCCAGGGTCACGTAGAGCGTCGCGCCGCGGGCTCGCTCGCCCGCGGCGCGAATGGCCTCTACCTCCGCGTGCGGCTGGCCATACTCCCGGTGCCAGCCCTCGCCGACCACCTGCCCCTCCACAACGATTAGCGCGCCGACGAGGGGATTCGGGGCTACCCGCCCCCACCCGCGCGCGGCCAACTCCAGCGCGCGGTCCATGAACCGGGAGTCCCGGTCCGCGTCAGTCTCGACCATCCCTCAAAGTGAAAAGCGAGTCCCTAAGCTGGCGAACCACGTTCCCTTGCGCGGGTTGAACTCGCTGTCGACCTCCTCGAAGCCGGGGACCGGTGCAGTACCCTGCTGCCAGCCCGCCTCCAGGCCGAGGGTGACAATCACCATCGTGTAGGAAAGGTTCCCGAAAACACTCCACTGATCGCTCTCCAGCCGTTCGTCGCTGACGCGGAAGACGGGAGCCAGATCAGTCGCAGGGATGAGCTCGTCGCCGCGAAAGCCAAACCCGAGATCGCTGGTATACCGGTCATAACCGAGTCCGAGCGTGGCTCCGAGACCCAGCACGTGCTTGCTGACGACGAGCCTCGAGCTCCAGTCGGCGAGGTCGAAGGAAAACTCGCCGATGTCGCCCGGCCCCGCGCATCCACCGTACTCCGTATTCTCCACCTCAGGTCCGCCGGGAACCGGAACGACCCCGCCCGGGCAGACGTCCCCGAACGAAACCGTCTGCAGCTTCTTCCGCATCAAGGAGATCGAAACGCCCGGGACGCTGAACGACTCATCGAGCAGATGCAGCCGCCCGCCGATTCCATAGGCGAGGTCCGTTTTCTCGAATCCGTCCTCGATGAGGCTGAAGGGAAGATAACTCGCACTGCCCAACAGGCTGAGGCCGCCGATTCCGCCGACGCCGGGTGCGGTCTCGAAGCCGCGGAAGATCCCGATCGCAATGTCCCCTGACGCGGCGGGCGCGGGAGCACCATAGCGCCGCGTGAACGACCGCACCGATCCCTCGAGCTCGTTGGTCAGGAGGTCCGGCAGGCGAACCGCGACGACGTTGAGCCGAAGCCCGACCGACACCCGCGGAACGACTCCCATCCGCAAGCCGGCCCCGCCCGCTGTTCCGATCGTCGGGTTACCGCCGGCGATGGCAATGCCGAGAGCGGGCTGCGCTGAAACCCCCGCCTGCACAGCCGCGAGGCATGCCTCGGCCGCGAACTGCTGAACGACGGGATGGTCGCAATATGCCGTGAGCGAGTCCTGCGCGGCGAGCGGAGAGACGGAAAGGATGGAGGCGGTTGCAGTAAGGATCCAGCGTTTCATGATTACCCTCTTCAGTGGAGCGCCACCTCCTTGTTGCCGGTGGTGATCTCGCCGGCGATCCACGCGCGTTCACCCGCGGACACGAGGTGGTCGACGATAGCGGCGCTTTCCCGGGGGTCGGCAATCACCACCATGCCGATACCCATGTTGAACGCCCGGAACATCTCGCGGTCTTCCACGGCACCCGCCTGCTGGAGGGTCGTGAACACCCCCGGCACCTGCCAGGACGACCGCTCGATTCGAGCCGCCGAACCGTCCGGAAGTACCCGGGGCAGGTTGTCGATCAGGCCGCCGCCGGTGATGTGGGCGAGCGCCTTGATCCGCTTCCCTTTCAACAACGGTCTGAGGGCGCCCAGATACGACCGGTGGACACGCAGCAGAACGTCGGCCACAGACTCGCCCTCGCCCGGGAACTCGTCTTCCACCGAGAGCCCCATCCGGTCGAAGACGATCCGCCGGGCCAGCGAATAGCCGTTCGTGTGCAGGCCGTTCGACGCGAGGGCGATGACGGTGTCCCCCGGCCGCACCGTGCTGCCGTCTATGATCTCCGCTTCCTCGGCGATCCCGACGATCGTCCCGGCGAGGTCATACTCGCCCGGCGCGTAGAAGTCCGGCATCTCCGCCGTCTCACCGCCCAGCAGCGCGCAACCGTTCGCGCGACAGCCCTTGGCGATCCCCGCAACCAGCGACTCGACCACGCCAGGCTCCAGCTTTCCCATCCCGATGTAGTCGAGAAAGAAGAGCGGCACCGCGCCCTGAACGAGGATGTCGTTGACGCAGTGGTTGACGAGGTCCTCACCCACCGTGTCGTGACGGTTGGTCAGGAACGCGAGCTTCAGCTTGGTGCCTACACCGTCCGTGCTGGCCACCAGCACCGGGCTGTTGAACCCGGCCGGGACGCGGTAGAGCCCGCCGAATGAGCCGAGATCGGAGAGAGTATCGGCCGTTCGGGTAGAGCGGAGTAGCTGCGCGATTCCACCCATCGCGCGGGTGGCCGCGTCGATGTCGACGCCTGCTTCACTGTACGAGAGGCCTCGCTCAGACATCGACCGTCATCGGCAGGGGTAGTTCGAAAATCGTCATCTCGCGGAAGTGACGAACCCGTTCGTCGATCGCTACGGCGCTCAGGTTCTGGAAACGCTCCACCGAGAAGCGCTCGACGGCGAATGAGCCCATGACCGAGCCGTAGATGACAGCGCGGCGGAAGTCGTCCTCCTTGAGCCGGCCCGTCTGGGCCAACGATCCCATCAGACCACCGGCAAAGGCATCTCCCGCTCCCGTGGGATCGAACACCTCCTCCAACGGGTAGCCCGGCGCGAAGAAGATACCGGTCGGTGTGAACAGGACGGCACCGTGCTCACCCTTCTTGATGATCACGAAACGCGGCCCGCGAGCCTGGATCCATCTCGCCGCCCGGGCGAGGTTGTGGTCACCCGACAGCTCCCTGGCCTCCGAATCGTTCACCAGCAACAAGTCCACGCGGGTCAACAGCTCGAGCAACGCGTCGCGCTTGCCCGCGATCCAGAAGTTCATCGTATCGCAGGCGACGAACTTCGGCTTCTTCACCTGGTCGAGAACATCGAGCTGCAGTTCCGGATCGATGTTGCCCAGGAAGACCCACTCAGCACCGCGGAACGATTCCGGAATATGCGGCCTGAACTCGGCGAACACGCCGAGCCGGGTTTCCAGCGTCTCCCGCGAGTTGAGGTCGAAGTTGTAGACGCCCGACCAGCGAAAGCTTTCGCCGGGGAGGCGCATCACGCCGGTCAAATCAGCGTTCCGGCTGTTGAGGAAGTCGAGGCCGGCCTGCGGGAAGTCCTCACCGATCACCCCGACCACCTGCACCCGGCAGAAGCACGAGGCGGCAGCAGTGAAGAACGTCGCCGATCCGCCGAGAGCGTCCTCGGCACGGCCGAACGGCGTTTCTACCGTATCCAGCGCGATACTGCCAACCACGAGCAATGACATGGCAGCTATTCGTTCAAGACAAGCTCAGGAGGCGGAAGGTTCACGCTCCATCCGGTCCGGAGCGGTAACACCGAGCAGCGTCAAACCGTTGCGCAGGACGGTCCGGATCGCCGCGGCCAGGACGAGACGCGCGCTGGAAAGCGCCGGTTCGACTCCGATCACCCGCAACGACGCATCGAGATTTCCCGCGTGGTACCAGGAGTTGACGGCGCCCGCCGCTTCTTCGAGATACTCGCAGATCAGGTGGGGCGTGTGTCGTTCCGCGGCCACCGACACGGTCTCCGGGAAGCGCAGCAGCACCTTGGCCAGTTCCTTCTCGGCCGGCTGGGTCAGCAGGCTGAGGTCCGCACCTGACGGGTCGATCGTCGACGGGTCATCGATACCCGCCCGCCGGAAGATCGACGCCATTCGCGCATGGGCGTACTGGACTTTGTAGACCGGGTTCTTCTCGGACTGGTCCAGCGCCAGGTCGAGGTCGAAGGTGAGCTGCGCCTCGGCCCTCCGCATGAGGAAGAAGTAGCGAGCAACGTCGACGCCTACTTCCTCGAACAGTTCCCGCAGCGTGATGGCGTTGCCGGCGCGCTTCGAGAACTTCACTTCCTCGCCCCCGCGCATCACCAGCACCATCTGGTGCAGGACGTACTCTGGATACCCCTCGGGCAATCCGAGAGCCCGGAGCCCGGCCCGTACCCGCGCAACGGTCCCGTGGTGGTCGGAGCCCTGTACGTTGATCGCCCGGTGGAAGCCCCGTTCCCACTTGGTCAGGTGGTACGCGACGTCGGGCAGGAAATACGTCGGCTGGCCATTGCTCTTCACCATCACGCGGTCCTTGTCGTCGCCGAACCGGGTGGTGGCCAGCCAGAGCGCACCATCGCGCTCGTACGTCAGGCCGGTCGCTCGCAGATCGTCGATGGTCTTCTGGACTCGACCATCCGTATACAGCGAGGACTCGAGGTAGAAGTTGTCGAACCTGACGCGGAAGTCCTCGAGATCGCGATTCTGCTCCGCGCGCAGCTCGCGCACAGCGAAGACGCGCATGGCCTCGAGCGCCTCGTCCGACTCGTCGCCAAGGAAATGATCCCCGTGTTCCGCGGCGAACTCACGCGCCAGTTCAACGATGTAGTCTCCGTGGTACCCATCCTCCGGGAACTCTACGGGATTGCCGAGGTGCTGCTGGTAGCGCGCCCAGACGCTGCGGGCGAGGCGGTTGATCTGCTCGCCGGCGTCGTTGTAGTAGAACTCGCGGGTAACCTTCCATCCGGTCCATGCGAGTAGCTCCGCGACGACATCGCCAAGCGCGGCCTGGCGACCATGTCCGATGTGCAGAGGCCCGGTGGGGTTGGCGGAGACGAACTCCACCATTACCGGCCGCCCCTGCCCTTCATCCGATTTTCCGAACCGATCGCCGGCCTCCACGATCTCGCGGAGGCCATCGACGATGTAGTCCTGGGCGAGGCGAAAGTTGATGAAGCCGGGGCCGGCGATCTCTACCGAGGAGACGCCGGCGCTTTCCCTGTCGAGCTGGTCGACGAGTTCCTGGGCAATTTGTCGGGGAAGGCGACCCAGCGAGCGGGCGAGCGTCAACGCCACGTTGCTGGCGAAGTCGCCGTGCTCCGGGTTCCTGGGACGCTCCAGAACGATCGCGCCGGCGTCTCCGATGCCCATTCGATCGAGCGCCCGCGCGATCTCAGCTTTCAACCGGTCAACGGCCATCAAGCATCCTTCGCGGCCGCCGCACTCGAGGTGGACGAGGAGCCAGCCTTGTCCTTGGACTTGGAGCCGCCGGACTTCGCGTCGGTCGAGGAGCTCGAGCCGTTCTCGGCTCCCGCAGCCTTCTTGTAGCTATCGCTGCGGTAATCGGTGATGTAGAAGCCAGACCCCTTGAAGAGCAGACCGGCTCCCGCGGAAAGCAGGCGAGTCGCCTCCTTGCCGCAGGCCGGGCACTCCGCGAGGGGGTCGTCGGACATGCGCTGGAACTTCTCGAACTCGTGCTGACAGGCCGGACACCGGTACTCGTACGTTGGCATCTCTACGAACTCGTTGAACAGGCAACAGAAACGCGCCTCCGAGCGCCTGAAACTACCAGTGTCGGGGGCGACTGGACAACCCGTCCGGAGGCGAGAAACCCCGATCCCGCCGCGACGTTCCCCTTGTGAGGACGGGGCGGTTCGCGCCCCGGCGTCAGCGCGTAGCGGGAGTTGGGAATCCAACGAAAGGGCGGCGGCGGGCCGATGCCGGACGCGGGTGAGGCGGCCGCTGCCAGGACCTCGTTCCCGCGGCCGACACCGCCGAGCCACCGCCGGTTTCGACCTTCCCTCTGAGTTCTCGGTCGTCGTCAGGCGGGAGTGTAGGTACCCCAGACGTCACGGAGCGCCGTCGCGATCTCCCCGAGCGTCACCTTCTCCTTCACGGCAGCGATGAGGATCGGCACCAGGTTGTCCGTCCCGGCTGCGGCCCGGCGAACGGCGTCCAGCGCCTGATCGACCCTGCGGGCGTCCCGCCCCCGCCGCAGCACCGCCAGCCGCTGGCGCTGCTCCTCCTCGAACCGGCGATAGTCCGGTTGGCGCAGTTCGATAGGGGATTCGGGAACCCGGTACCGATTCACGCCCACCACGATCCGCTCCTCGGCCTCCACCTTCATCTGGTGGTCGTACGCGGAGCGGTGTATCTCGTCCTGCATGTAGGTGATGGCGGCGGACGCTCCACCCATCTCCTCGATCCGCTCCAGGTAGGCCATGGCCCTTTCCTCGAGCTCGTTCGTCAATGCCTCGACGTAGTACGAGCCCGCGAGCGGGTCCACGGTTGCGGCGACGCCTGACTCGTGCGCGAGGATCTGCTGGGTGCGGAGGGCCAGCGTGGCCGCTTCCTCACCGGGCAGTGAAAGCGCTTCGTCGTACCCGTTCGTGTGCAGGGACTGCGTGCCCCCGAAGACCGCCGCCAGGGCCTGCACCGTGACCCGGACGACATTGTTCAGTGGCTGCTGTGCGGTCAACGTTGAGCCCCCGGTCTGGGTATGGAACCGCAGCCTCCCCCCCTCGTCGGAACCCCCGAGCCGCTCACGGACGAGACGCGCCCACATCCGCCGGGCGGCCCTGAACTTCGCGGCCTCCTCGAAGAGGTCGTTGTGCGACGCGAAGAAGAAGGACAACCGCGGCGCGAAGGAGTCGACATCCAGACCGGCGCGTTGCGCGCGCCGCACGTACTCCAGCGCGTTGGCGAAAGTGAACGCGATTTCCTGGGCAGCGGTGGACCCCGCTTCCCGGATGTGGTACCCGGAGATGGAGATGGTATTCCAGCGAGGCACCTCGTCGCGACAGAAGGCGAACACGTCCGTCACGAGCCGAAGGCTGGGCTCGATCGGAAAGATGTATGTACCGCGCGCGATGTACTCCTTCAGGATGTCGTTCTGGACGGTCCCGGAGAGCTTGTCGCGCGGGATTCCCCGCTCGTCCGCGACGGCGACGTACAGCGCCAGAAGGATCGCGGCCGTCGCGTTGATCGTCATCGAGGTCGACACCTGGTCGAGCGGTATGCCATCCATCAACTGGCGCATGTCCTCGATCGAATCGATCGCGACGCCCACTCTTCCGACCTCGCCCGCGGCCATCGCGTGGTCCGAGTCGAAGCCCATCTGGGTCGGAAGGTCGAACGCTGTCGAGAGGCCGGTTTGCCCTTCCCGGAGGAGGAGGCGGAAGCGCTGGTTGGTCTGTTCGGCGGTACCGAATCCGGCGTACTGCCGCATCGTCCATAGTCGGCCGCGGTACATCGTCGGCTGGACGCCGCGGGTGAACGGGTACTCGCCCGGATAGCCGAGGTCCCGCTCGTAGTCGAGCGAGACGTCCCACGGGGTGTAGAGCCGCTCGACGGGAATTCCGCTGACCGTCTCGAAGGACGCTGCCCGTTCCGGATGTTTCTCCAGCGACGGACGGAGGGTCTGCTCTTCCCAGCGCTGCTTACCGCTCATGAGGTTTGCCACGGGTCCCCTCCGCGCCGGTCCTGAACGCGGAGCCATTGTGTCTTTGTCGTTGCCTGCGCGAAGGTGACGACGCGCTCACTCGAAGGTGACCAGCACGGCTCCCTTCTCTACCGTGGCTCCCGGGTCGACGTGCACGGATGCCACGGTTCCCTCGGCCGTCGCCCTCAGTTCATTCTCCATCTTCATCGCCTCGACGACTACCACTCCCTGGCCCTCAGCCACCCGGTCGCCAGGAGCCACGTTCACCCGCACGACGAGGCCGGGCATCGGCGCGACGATGCTCGTCGGACGGCTGGCTCGACTGTCTCCCACGACGGCGGCGAGTGCGCGTGTCCGTTCGTCCAGCACGGTGACTTCCGTCGTCCTGCCGGCGATGGTGATCAGCCAGCGTCCTGCTCCAACCCCCGGCCGCACGACGATCGGGCGAACGGAGGTGCCGACCTTCAGGAGACGCACCGGTGTTCCGTTGGCCCCGGAGAGCTCCGCCTCGACACGGGTCCCGTCGACCAGGACTCCGCTGCCGAGCTCAACCTCGATCGTCTCCCGCCCGACGTTCACGAAGTACTTCATCGCGATTCACGCGAACGGAGGTGCATCTCCAGAACCGTCTCGACGTGGGCCGTCTGGGGGAACATGTCGAAGCTGCGCACCGACGCGACCTCGTAGGCAGCGCTGAGGCGGGCCACGTCTCGGGCGAGAGTCGCCGGATCGCAGGACACGTAGATCAGGCGTGATGCCGGGGCTGCCAGAATCGCCTCGGTCACGGTGCCGGCGAGCCCCGACCGGGGAGGGTTGACGATCAGCAGGTCGGCGGGAAGGACCGACGGGATCGCATCCTCGACGCTGGCGGCGATGAGCGTTGCGCCGTGGCCCGCGAGGCGCATTCCGATCTCGACGGCCGCTGGATCCCGCTCGATGCCGACAACCGACGCTCCGCGAGCGGCGAGCCTTCGAGCGTAAACCGCGATGCCACAGTAGGCGTCGACGACGCTCATTCCTGCGACCTCACCGGCAATATCGAGCACATGTCGCTCGAGCAACTCGGCGGTGGAGCGGTTCACCTGGAGGAATGCGGTCGCACCCACTTCGAAGCGGTCCTCCCCCCAGGTTTCCGGCAGGCCCGGCACACCGGCAACCAGTCGTGCATCACCGCCGGTCTCGGGGATGTGCCAGATCGCATCGAGGCCGGGTACCCGCTCGAGCAACTCTCGAGGCCTTCCCCCCGATCCACCCGCGATCAACAGCGATACCGCGCCGTAGCCGGTGCCGCGCAAGGTGAGGCGGAGGGACGCGCCCGACGGGAGCAGTTCCGCGCGATCGCCCCAAGCATTGCGCAACCGCTCCCAGACGTCGCTGATCGGTCGCTCCGGCAACAGGCAGGATCCTCCGATGTCGATGATACGACCGGGATCATGGAGCGCGTGGAAGCCCGCCACTACCGAACCGTTCCGAAGTCGACGGAGCGCGAACGAGACGCGGTTGCGGTAGTGAAACTCCCTCGGCGAGGGCTGGACCTCCGAGAGTTCGACCTCAGCACCACCGATTCGCCGCAACGCCTCCACCACGATACCGCGCTTCGCCTGCAACTGCGCATCGTACGACAGGTGCTCCAGCGTGCATCCTCCACAGTCGCGGTAGTGAGGGCACGGCGCCTCGCGCCGTGACGGCGATGGACTGACCACGCGCAAGACTCGCCCGCGGGCCCACCGAGGGTGTGAGCGGACGATCTCGACATCCACGACCTCTCCCGGCGCGGTGCGATGCACGAACAGGGCGCGCCCGTCAGCCATGCGGGCCACGCCCTCACCGCCGGCTGCGATCGAGGAGATGCGCACTGTCTCACGCGACGGCGAACTACCCCGCGGGGCTGATCGGCCGGTCACCAATCCCGCCACGCCCTCGGACGCTTCCAGAAACTGGGCCGCCCTGTGGTTGGCGTTCCCACAACGGCCAGTCTTCCACGCCGCTCCTCTTCAGCCAGAGCCGCCGCCAGCGCGATCGTCCGGATTTCCTCGGGAGAAAGCACATCTACCCGCAGCGTCTCCTGGTGACTCTCGAGGTACTGGATGTCGATTGCGCCGTCGCGGAAATCGGGCTCATCCATCACCCGGAGATGGAACGGCGCGCTGGTCTCGACCCCAACGATCGTCAGCTCGCCCAATGCCCGCTTCATGCGTTCGATCGCCAGCTCGCGGCTGTCGGCATGGACGATCAACTTGGCCAGCAACGGATCGTAGTGCAGACCGACCTCCGAGCCGGGAGCAATTCCTCCATCCCATCGTACGCCTGGCCCCGAGGGAACCTCCAGGTGCTCGATCCTTCCCGTGGACGGCAGGAAGCTGTTCGCCGGATCCTCGGACGTGATTCTGCACTCGATCGCGTGGCCCTTCATCCGAACGTCGCTCTGATCGATGGACAGCGGCTCTCCGGCGGCGATGCGGATCTGCCACTGCACGAGGTCCACCCCGGTAACCAGTTCCGTGACGGGATGCTCCACCTGGATCCGCGTGTTCATCTCGAGGAAGTAGAACTTCCCGCCGTGGTAGAGGAACTCGACCGTCCCCGCACCCTCGTAGCCAACTGCGCGGGCGGCCGCCACAGCCGTCGCGCCCATCTCCTCTCGCTCCGCCGGCGACAGTACGGGCGACGGGGCCTCCTCGATCAGCTTCTGATGACGCCGTTGGATCGAGCACTCTCGCTCCCCGAGATGGATCGTTCTCCCGGTCCGGTCCGCCAGGATCTGGATTTCGATGTGACGGGGTCGGTCGAGATACTTCTCCACGTAAATCGCATCGTCTCCGAACGCGCCTCTGGCCTCATTGCCCGCCGCCTCGAAGGCTGACGCGATCTCCGCCTCGGAGCGGACCATCCGCATCCCCTTCCCGCCACCTCCGGCGGACGCCTTGAGGAGCACGGGAAATCCGATCTCAGCGGCCGCCGCGCGAAGCTCCTCGACGCTCCGCATCGGCTCCTCGCTTCCCGGCACGATCGGCACCCCGGCAGCAGCGACGGTACGCCGCGCGGCGGTCTTGTCCCCCATTGCCTCCACGGCTTCCGCAGAGGGGCCGATGAAGACGAGTCCCGCTTCGACGACCTTCCGGATGAACTCCGCCCGTTCCGCGAGGAACCCATAGCCTGGATGGATCGCTTCCGCACCCGCCCTCGATGCTGCTTCGATGATCCGGTCCTGCCGCAGATAGCTTTCGCTGGATGCTGCTCCCCCCAGGAGATAGGCCTCGTCCGCCTCCCTGACGTGCAGAGCGTCGCGGTCAGCTTCGGAGTAGACAGCGACGGTCCGTACTCCCAGCTCCCGCGCGGCCCGGATCACCCGGACCGCGATCTCTCCTCGGTTGGCGACGAGAATTTTTGTGAACAACCGTATCCTATGATGCTAGACGCACACAACTTGCGCCGTAGACGAAGCCAGAGGCGCACCCGCGGGATTGCCTCCCCGGCTCCCCGCCTGCGTTCGCTTCATTACGGTCGACTCCCGCTACAGCGGGATGTTCCCGTGTTTCCTCGGCGGATTCGAGTCACGTTTGTTTTCCAGCAGAGCGAGCGCGCTGATCACCCTGGCGCGAGTCTCACGGGGGTCGATGACGTCGTCGATGTAGCCACGACCGGCGGCGATATACGGATTGGCGAAGCGCTCCGCGTACTCGCGCTGCAACTCCGCCGACCGAACCTCCGGGTTTTCCGCCTCGGCGATCTCCCGGCGGTAGAGGATCTCCACCGCCCCTTTCGCTCCCATCACGGCGATCTCCGCCGGTGGCCAGGCGTAGTTGATGTCCCCGCGTATGTGCTTCGAGCTCATCACGTCGTAGGCGCCACCGTACG
>CAZJEH010000010.1:10987-36612 GCA_964544905.1 uncultured Gemmatimonas sp. | reverse complement strand
GCCACAAGGATACCCAGGAACACCCCTCGTGTCAACGCGCGGACCCCGTTCCCGGCCCTGTCCTTCAGCCCATCAGCGACTTCAGTCGCGCGAGGTTCCGGCGGTCGGCGGCCACCGGATCCTTGCCTTTCGGCGTCTCCAGCACGCGGGGGATGCCAACGAACCGTGGATCGTTCATGAGATGCCGAAAGGCTGCGTCCCCGAGCTCGCCTTCGCCGATTTCAGCGTGCCGATCGCGCCGGCTACCCAGGGGCCGCTGCGAATCGTTGAAGTGGAAGAGGCGAAGGTGGCTCAGGCCGATGACGCGGTCGAAGGCTTCCATAACCTCGTCGTACCGGTCACGGATGTCGTATCCCGCGCAGTAGACGTGACAGGTGTCGAGGCAGACGCCGATCCGGTCCCGGAATGGGGTGGCGATCGCGTCACGGATGGCCGCCAGTTCCTCGAAGCAGGAGCCGAGCGCCCGGCCCGAGCCGGCCGTGGTCTCCAGTAGCACCATCGGACCGGGACCGGTTTCTTCGAGCGCTCGCTGGATCAGCCTCGCGTTCTGCTTGATCCCTCGCTCGAGGTTTCCATCCGTCGCGTTGCCGGGGTGCGTTACGACCGCGTCCAGACCGAGCGCGATTCCTCGCTCGAGCTCCGCGCGGAACGAAGCGTACGAACGGTCCCGGAGGATCGGGTCGGACGTGGCGAGGTTGATCAGGTAGGAATCGTGTGAACACCGGTATTCGATGCCGGCGGCCGCACACCCGAGCTGGAAGTCCTCGGCCTCTTCCGCATCCAGTGGCCTTTCCGCCCAGCGGCTGGGCATCTTGGTGAAGATCTGGATAGCCGTGGCGCCGATCTCGATGGCCCGGGCCGGAGCGTTCCGAATGCCGCCGGCCGTGGACACGTGGGCGCCGAGGGGGAACGGCAGGCGATCGCTGGATCGCGGCGAACCAGGGGTCATCGATTGGCGGCCCCTATCCCTCGGGGAAGTCAACTGGACCGACACGCGGTGGCCGCCATCTCGCGGGATGCTCGGGAACGCAGCTCCTCCCAACGCAGAGCCCTCTCGCAGGTCACGTAGCGAGACAAGAGACCGGCCGTGCCCTCCCCGAAATCCGACTGCATACCGAAGCGAGGGCACGGCCGGAACCGTTGACGGCGAGATCCGCCGTCAACGCCGCAGGTAGTAGTTGACGATCATGCGGTCGCCCTGCTGGGTCAGGACGATCATCGTAACCAGCTGATCCGCCTTCAGGTCGCGCGCGATCGCCTGCAGATCCTCGATCGACCTGACGCGCCGATCGTTGATGGATTCGATGCGCATGCCTGGCTGCAGGTAGCTCGCCGCAGGGCCGGAGGGATCGACTCGAGTGATGACGACCCCGTCGGTCGCGTCACGCAGCCCCAACTCGGCAGCGATGCGCGGCGTCAGCTGCGCGGCCGCAAATCCGAGCTGCCCGACCGCGTCGGTCTCGCGGGAAGCGGTCGAAGGCTCGCGCGTCGGAGCGGTCGTCTCGAACGCATCGAGCCGGACCGGTATGCGCATTCGATTCCCCCGGCGGATGATGTCGAGCTGGACGCGATCGCCCGGGCGACGGAGCGCGATCTTTTCGATGAGGTCATCCCGGTCACGAACGAACTCGCCGTCGATACCGACGATCACGTCGCCGATCTCGATCCCGGCATCCCGTGCCGGCCCTTCGACCACCGTCCGCACGACTGCGCCGTTGGCGTCCGGCAGCCTGAAAGCTTCGACATCGGCCGGGGTGGCGTTACTGATGTTCACACCCAGCCGCGGACGGCTCACCCTTCCGTCCTCGATGAGGTCGTCGGCGATCCGTTTCGCCAGCTTGATCGGAACCGCGAATCCGTATCCCGCGTAGGCGCCCGTAGGCGAAGCGATAGCGGTGTTCATCCCGATCGCCTCCCCGCGGAGGTTCACGAGGGGGCCGCCGGAGTTGCCGGGATTGATGGCCGCGTCCGTCTGGATGAAGTGCTCGACCGGAGCGGCGCCCCCATCCTCCGCCGCCCGAGCCATAATGTTGATGTTCCGCCCCTTGGCGCTGACGATCCCTGCGGTTACGGTCTCGCCGAGCGAAAGCGGGTAGCCCAGCGCGAGGACCCAGTCCCCGACCTCGATCGCGTCCGAATCGCCGAGGCGCACCGTGGGAAGATTCTGGCCATCGATCTTCAGCACGGCCACGTCGGTGCTGGGATCGCGGCCGACGACCGTGGCCCTGAACTCGCGCCGGTCCGTGAGCGTCACGACGATATCCGTAGCACCCTCCACCACGTGGTTGTTCGTCATCACGTAGCCGTCGGGCGTGATGATGAAGCCGGACCCGCTACCCTGGCGCGGCATCGGCGTCGGCGACTGGAACCCCCGGAAGAGGTCCTCGAAGGGCGTTCCTTCGAATGGGTTCCAGTAGGGAGACGACTGGCTTGTCTGCCGCGGCTGCGACGTGACCCGGACGTGGACGACGCCCTGGAGCGCCTCACGGCTCGCCGCCCGGAACGCCTGCGTGAGCGCTTCGGCGCCGGCAAGCTGCGCTGCCGTTGCGACCTCGGACGACGCCTGGGCGTCGACCCCCGTGACGACCGGCTCGCCCAGGTTCTGCATTGCGGTGGCAGCGGCCCCGATCCCTGCCACCAGTACGACCGGTGCCGCGATCCTACGGATCAACCTCTTCATCGCCTATATTCTCCTCCCGTGGAATCCGAACGTGGTGCCTGGAAGTCGTCGCACCGATTCAGGTCCCTCGTCAGCGCCTCCTACACAAGCGTTCGAGAGCGCGTTCCAGAAGTGTATTAGGAGATCGTTAGCGTTCGATTAACCGAGGATTAAGCCCGGCCAATGCGCGTGCTCATCGTCGAGGACAACCTGCGGATCGCCTCCTTCCTCCGGAAAGGTCTGGAGGAAGAAGGATACACCGTGGAGATCGCGGGCGATGGGGACGAAGCGTACGCGAAAGCGCTCGAGCAGGATTTCGATGCAGCCATCGTCGATGTCATGCTGCCGGGACGGAGCGGGATCGACGTCGTACGCGATCTCAGGGAGGCGGGATCGTCGCTCCCCATCCTCATGCTCACCGCCCGGGACCGGACGGAGAACAAGATCGAGGGCCTCGACGCGGGTGCCGACGACTACCTCACCAAGCCATTCGACTTCACGGAGCTGACCGCACGGCTCCGCGCCCTCCTGCGGCGGTCGACCGGTGCGACGACGCCCGTGCTGCGGATCGGGGATCTCGAGCTCGACCCCGCGACGCGCGAAGTCCGGCGCGGCGGCGAGATCGTCTCGCTCACACCCAAGGAGTACGCGCTGCTGGAGTACCTGCTCCGCAACGTCAACCGGCCGCTGTCACGCGCCACGCTGATGGAGCACGTCTGGGGGATCCGGTTCGATCCGGGCACGAACGTCGTCGACGTGTTCATCAACTCGCTGCGAAACAAGCTGGACCCGGAGCGCGAGCTGATCCAGACCGTGCGTGGCGTCGGCTACATCGTCCGTGAGGAGCGGGAAGGATGATCCCGCGGCGAGGTCCGTCCCTTCGGCGGGAGATCCTCGCCTGGTATTCGGGAGTCCTCGTACTCGCGCTAAGCCTCTTCGCGACGGCCGCGTACTTCCTGCTGGCGCGCGCGCTGACCCGGGCGGAGGAGGAATCGCTCCGTCAGACCGCGCAGGCGGTCGAGCAGCTGGCGGTGCCACCGCAGATCCCCCGGATCGACACGGTCGAGGAGTTCGTCACCTACATCAATGCCGAGGGGAAGGAAGTCCGGGCGTTGCGGCGACGAACGGTTCTCGCCACGAACGAGGTCTTCGAGACGATCGTAACCCCGCCGGGGGAGCTGGAGGCTCGGGCGCTCCGCTCCTTCCTGTTCATTTCGCTCCTTCTCATCCCCCTGACGGCCGGCGTCGCCGCGTTCGGGGGAGCGGTCCTCCTAGAGCGGCTGCTCGATCCGCTCAGGCGACTGGTCGAAACCACGCGCGAGATCGGGATCGGCGGGCTATCCCGCAGGGTGCCCGAGCCGGAGCGCCCTTCGGAGCTGCAGGACCTCGCCCAGTCGTTCAACGGCATGCTGATGAGGCTGGAACGCGCCGTCGAGGCACTCGGCCGTTTCACCGCGGACGCCAGCCACGAGCTGCGCACGCCGCTGACGTCGATCCGTGGCAGCGTGCAGGTGGCGCTCTCGCGCGAACGGACCGCGGAGGAGCTGCGTGAGACCCTCGGCGAGGTCATCGAAGAAACCGAATGGATGCTTCACCTGGTCGATGGCCTCCTGACCCTCGCACGCAACGAAGAAGGGACCCTCCCGCTGCCCCGCGATCCGGTGGATGTGAACGCTCTGCTGGAGGACGCGGTGGAGATGGGCCAACTGCTCGCCGCGGAGAAGGACGTGGAGGTCCGTCTCGATGCGAGCGAGCCGCTCGTGGTGGAAGGCTCGGCCGGGCAACTGCGGCAGGTATTCCTTAACCTGGTGTCCAACGCGGTGAAGTTCACCTCCGTGGGAAGCGTGACGGTCACCGGCCGCCGGTTCGTCGATCCCGAGGGGAACTCGTGGGTGGAGGTGCGGGTGGCGGATACGGGCGTGGGAATCGCCCCCGAGGAGTTGAAGCGCGTTTTCGACCGCTTCTATCGCGGTGACGCGGCGAGAGGCCGGCCGGGCGGAGCGGGCCTGGGGCTGGCGATTGCGCGTCTACTGGTGGAGCGCCACGGCGGCACGATCGAAGTGCAGAGCCGGCTGGGTCACGGAAGCGAGTTCCGGGTGTTGCTCCCGGAGCGCGCGGTCAGGGATGAGGCGGAGAGAGTGGGCGCGGGATCCGGACTCGAGATCCGTGGGGTCAGCTGATCACGAGAATTCAGCGTGGCTGCCCCTGCCGCTGAGCAAGCCACTCCTCGGCGCGACTCAGCACCCGTCGTTTCTCGGGAAAGCGGAGCATGCGCATCGCGTCCTCGAGCGAGACCCACTCGTATCGGGAAGCTTCCCGAGAGACCTGGATCTCCCCACGCAGCCACTCGGCGAGGAAGTAGTCGACGCGCTTGCGAATCAGACGCAGGTCGGGACCGGAGCCGCGGGTGAAATAGTACCGCTCCTCCTCGTGGAACCCCTCGAGGATGGTGTAGTCGCCCGGGCCGAGACCGGTCTCCTCCTGGAGCTCGCGCTCGGCAGCCTCGAGTTCCGTCTCCCCCCGTTCCAACGCACCTTTGGGGAATTCCCAGACGGGCCTTCGGGTCAGGGCCGAACGCATCAGGAGGTACGACCGAGTCTCGTCTTCACGGAAGACGATCACACCCGCGGAATGGTGCCACTCTCGTTTCATGGACCCCCACTGATCGCCCACGGAGCATCGGTCACTGGTAAGCTATCGGGCTATAACGGGGGTGGCAACCGGCAGGCTTCTTGCCAGCCCGGCTCGCCCCTCGACGGGCGCGAACCGGGGCAGGCGACCAGCGAATGACTGGATGACGAGGATATCCGACGACCCGCACTCCCGGGAATACCGCTCGCTGCCCAGGCTGGTCCGCGACCTGGTGAACGATGCGGGCACCCTGGTTCGCGGGGAGATCACGCTGTTGCGGCTGGAGGTGGCGCAAACCCTGCGCGCCATCGGGCGTCGGGTGGGTCAGATGATGTTCGGCGGGTCGATGGCGCTGGGTGGCCTGCTCGCGCTGGGGAGCTTCGCCGTGGTCGGGCTCGGGCTGCTCCTGGGCGGCCGCTACTGGCTGTCGGCGCTGCTCGTCGGGATCCTGCTGTTCGTGGGAGGTGCGGCGACGGTGTTCCTTGGCGTGAGGAGCATCGGCCGGGCGATGAGCCCGCCTCGAGAGACGATCGCCAGCATCCGGAAGACGCGGGAGTGGATCAGCGACGAGGTCCGGTCGATCGAACCTGGGTTGAAGCTCGGAGCGGGAAGGGCAGCCGACCAACCCGATCGGCTGGACTCGGCCCCCCGGAGCGGTACGTCGAGCGCCGGCACGCTCGAGTCGTCAGCCAGCGGGGTTTCGGCTTCGGTCACCCCCGCCGGCGTCGGTAGCGGGTTGCCCGCCGCCGAGTTCCCATCCGTCGGCGAAGGTCGGGTCGAGGAAAGCCTGGCCGCGAGTACCGAGCGCGCCGGAGGGGATCGATTGCGCTCCCTTCTCGGGCGCCTGCGAGCAGAGATCCAGGCGGACGACGTGCCGGGCCAGGCCGCGAAGGTTGCCTACTACATGTTCCTGTCGCTGCCTCCCGCGATACTCGTCCTCTTCGGGTTGACGGGGATCTTCGGCGGCGACGGCGTCGCGAACTTCATCATGGACCGTGCGCGGGGCATCCTTCCTGGGTCGCTGGACGACCCGGACTCCGCGGTCTCCCTTGTCTCTCGCTTCGTCGACCAGGTGGTGCACGAGAACGCTCCCGGGCCGCTGTCCATCGGCCTCGTGCTTGGGCTCTGGTCGTCATCGGCCATGTTCGTGGCGATCGCGGAAGCGCTCAACGTCGCCTACGGCGTCGAGGAGACCCGCCCGTGGGTCCGACGGCGGCTCACGGCGGTCGGTGTGATGCTCGTGTTCCTGCTCCTGTTCCTGGCGGGCAGCGCACTGATTATCGCGGGTCCGCAGATGACGGACCTGCTGCCGTTCGGCGGCGCCGCGCGTTCGGTCTGGAACTTCGTACAGTGGCCGGCCGCGTCTGTCCTCACGGTCGCGGCCATGTTCCTCGTCTACTACGTTCTTCCGAATCGGGACCAGCGGGCCGCGGGGATGCCGGTGCTGTGGGGCGCCCTGACCGCCACGGCACTCTGGTTGATCGGCACGAGTGGTTTTCGTGTCTACGTCGCGAATTTTTCGAGCTACAGTGACAGCTACGGATTCGTCGGAGCCATTCTCGTGCTTCTGCTGTGGATGTACCTGACGGGATTCACCATTCTCGTCGGAGGAGAGCTGGCGGCCGAGCTGGAGCGAGGGAGGTGGAAGTGACCTCATCGCGACGCGAGCCGACCATGCGGCTCCTTATCTCGGAAGACCCAGCAACGGAACTGGTGGCCGAGCGCCTCCGCGACGGACGCGTGGCGATCGGCACCCGCGTCCGCGACCGCGAAGGCGTATGGCAGGCCGGTGAGTTGCACCTGCTCGACCCCGAGGCGCAGACCGAGCTGGCGGCGTGGCTGGCACTAACGGTGGAGGCAGCCTGGTTCGACACAGTCCGCAACAGGCAGAGCCAGGTGCTGCGAACCGCCGGAGAACTCTATGGTGAAGGGCCCGGTGCCGTGCGCCAGCTCGCCATCGACACGGTCTCGGAGCTGCCGCCCGAGCTGGCCGCGCGCGCGATGATCCTGCTGGCCAATTCGCTCGGGCCTCGCTCCCGACAGCGTCTCGTCGATCGGCTGAATCGAACGGAGGACCTCGAGGAAGACGCCGAACTCCGCCGTCGACTGGCGGACGAGAACGAAGGGTTCGCCTACGCCATCGCGGCCGCCGCGCTGTTCGACGCTCTGGCGAACGCCATCTTCCCCGAGGACCTGACATCCGAAGAGTGAACCTTGAGTATGCCTGAACCTGCGGTCGTACCCGGCGAACTGCCGCCACCGGAACTGCTCGCCAACATCCCCCGCCTGATGACGTCGTACTACGCGGTGGTCCCGGACCCGTCCGACGCGGGCCAACGGGTCGAGTTCGGGACCTCCGGCCACCGGGGGACGTCGCAGAGGGGCAGCTTCAACGAGGCGCACATCGTCGCGATCAGCGCGGCCATCTGCGACTACCGGCGCGCTGCGGGAACCGACGGTCCGCTGTTCCTGGGGATGGATACGCATGCCCTGTCGGAGGCTGCGCACGTCACCGCGCTCGAAGTGTTCGCTGCGCGCGGCGTCGAGGTGCGCATCGCGCCCGGCTGCGGGTACACGCCTACGCCCGCGGTGTCACTCGCCATCCTGACCCACAACCGAGGTCGGTCGAGCGGATTGGCCGATGGCGTGGTCATCACACCTTCCCACAATCCGCCCGAGGACGGAGGGTTCAAGTACAACCCGCCGACCGGCGGGCCGGCCGATACGGAGGCGACGGCCGCGATCGAGCGCCGCGCCAATGAGATCCTCGCCGGTGACTGGCGGTCCGTGCCCCGTATTCCGCTGCGGCGCGCTCTGGCTCTCGCCTCCACGCGCGAGTTCGACTACGTCGAGCTGTACGTCCGGGAGCTTGGAACCGTGATCGACATGGAGGCGATCGCCTCTGCCCGGCCGAAAATCGGGGTGGATCCGATGGGGGGTGCGTCGGGGCACTACTGGGACCCGATCGCCGATCGGTACGGGCTGGATATCGAGGTGGTGAACCGTCGGGTGGACCCGACCTTCTCATTCGTCACCGTCGACCGAGACGGCAAGATCCGGATGGACTGTTCGTCCAGGTTCGCGATGGCGGGTTTGATCGGGCTGAAGGATCGGTTCGACATCGCATTCGGCAACGATCCCGACGCGGATCGCCACGGCATCGTCACCCGTAGCTCAGGGCTGCTCAATCCCAACCACTACCTCGCGGTGGCGGTGCGATACCTGTTCGAGAACCGTCCCGGATGGAGCCCGGACACGGGGATCGGCAAGACCCTCGTCTCCAGTTCGATGATCGACCGGATAGCCGACCGATTGGGGCGGCGGCTCGAGGAGGTGCCGGTCGGCTTCAAGTGGTTCGTGCCGGGCCTGCTCAGTGGGGCGATCGGTTTCGCGGGCGAGGAGAGCGCGGGCGCGTCTTTCCTGCGAAGAGACGGTTTAGTCTGGACGACGGACAAGGACGGGATCCTGCTCGACCTTCTAGCCGCCGAGATCCTCGCGGTGACCGGACGCGACCCCGGTGAGCACTACCGCGAGCTCGAAGAGGCATTCGGGTCGCCCGTCTATCGACGTATCGATGCCCCCGCAGGTCCGGAGCAGAAGGCCATTCTCAAGAAGCTCTCGCCGGAGACGGTCCGGGCGGACGCGCTGGCGGGCGAACCCATCCTCGGGAAGCTGACCAGCGCCCCCTCGAACGGCGCTCCGATCGGCGGCCTGAAGGTGATCACGGAAAACGGCTGGTTCGCGGCGAGGCCGTCGGGCACCGAGAATATCTACAAGATCTACGCGGAATCCTTCCTGGGGGAGGACCACCTGGACCGAATTCTCGCGGAGGCGCAGGCCATGGTGGACGAAGCGCTCAACCGCTGACCCCCTGGAACCATCGGGTTCCGCTGCAGCGGAAGGACGACTCGGCCCAGGATCGAGCTGGATCGGCGCGACTAACTTCTCAGCTGCTCCTCGAGCAGGCGGATGCGCTCAGCCGAGACGCCGTACATCCGTCCGATATACTCTGTGGTCACTCCGTCATCACGAAGGTCTCGAAGGCGGTCGAGGGCGAGGCGGCGGATCAGCGGGTCGATCCGGTCCGGCAAGGAAACCAACGGCAGCGTGCCGACGGGAATCCTTCCTGGCCGCGCGGCCAGCGCCGGTCGCGGGGCAACGATCGAATCTCGCGTTGGCATGACTCCGTCTCCCGATCGGGCGAATCTCGAAGGCGGACGAATCGCGCCTGCGCAAAAGGCGCGCCTCCATTTCACCGGTCGCTCGTTCAGAGGCCGTGCCAATGTGACAGCCTCTGGCCGGCGGCACGCGTTCTCCGATCAGCGGCCGGGAACGCGAAGGGTGGCAGTCGGCGCAGCGCTGCAGGGTCACGAGAGACGGTCGAGGAGGGCACCGCTTCGCCGGTTGCCGTCCTTGTCATTCGAGGTTCGAGCCGAATCCATCGGCAAGGTCGTCAGGCCGGGATCCTCAGGACGGCACCCGCGCGGATCCTGTCGCTCCTCAAGCCGTTCGCCTCCCTGATTGCACGAATCGAAACGCCGAACCTGCGCGCGACTACGGTGAGGTTGTCGCCGGGGCGTACCCGGTACTGCTTGCTGGCCGACGACCCGCTCGAGCTGGCGTACGTCGGGGAGTTCCTGATGCTGCTCCAGTTCGCGGCGAACTGCTTCGCTGCACCCCGCGGAACCCGCACGGTGCTCCGCATGTCGTTGCGGGTGCGATCCAGCCTGAAGTGGGGGTTCAGCTGCTTCAGGACGGCGACGGTTGTGCCAGCCGCGGCCGCGACGGCGGCCAACGGCGTGGCCGGGTCGACAATCACCTCCTCGTACTGCAGCGGTTCCTCCCATTCCACGTCGTCGAACCCGTACTTTTCAGGGTTCTTGGCGATTCGCGCGGCCGCGATCATCAGCGGGACGTAATCCCGAGTCTCCTTCGGCAGGCGGCTCCAGATCTTGTAGTAGGACCTCTCGTCTCCCCGCTCCGAGCCGGTGACCTCGCGCATGATCCTGCCGACGCGATTCTCGCCGGTGTTGTATCCCGCGGCGGCCAGGTACCAGGATCCAAAGCGGTTGTAGAGGTAGCTCAGGTAGTCCAACGCGGCGTCCGTGGCCTTGACCGGGTCGTTGCGCTCGTCGACTGCGCGGTTGATGTCGAGCCCATAGCGTTTGCCCGTCTCGGCGATGAACTGCCAGATCCCGGAAGCGTGCGCCCTGGAATAGGCCTTGGGGTTGAAGCCGGATTCGATCATCGCCAGGTAGACGAGATCTCGCGGCATCCCCCGTTCTTCGAGTTTGGCGGAGATGAGCGGGGCGTAGCGTCCGCTCCGGCTGAGGAACCGGGCGAACTCCGCGCGCTTGTCCGTGGTGAAGCGGCGGACCCAGTAGTCCACGCGTGGGTGGTCGAGGTTCGGAAGGTCCCATGCGGCGGAATCGGCGACGCCGACCGTGGCATCGGCGGCCGATTGGACCGCTTCCGCGGTAAAGTCGCCGATGGCTTCCACCGTCTCCGCGGTTGTCTTTGCGAGACCTCGGAATCGGTACACGCCTTCCATGGTGCCGCTCGCCCACGCCGCAGCGAGAAGGATCGCGATGCCGACCATGTGCGCGGGGCGTATCTCCGAGAGCGCGGAGCGGCAGTCCCATGCCAGCTTCATAGCCTTCCTTCCGATCGAGTCAGCGAACGGGTCGAGTTCGGATTCGGATTGGAAACGTACGGCGGCACACTTCTCGTAAGTGCTTGCGGCGCCGTGTGGTGAACCCCTCGGTTACGTCATTTGTTCCGATCATGGCGCGATTCTGCACTCCATCCCCGCGACAACCTGCGCCGGTCGGATCGGATCTCTGTGTGATGCCGCATTTGGGGGTAAACCAGTGTCCCGAACGTCCGATGCGCGGCTGCGTGAGAATCGCATTGCGCGCCGGTGACGAACTACGCTTCCGGACGGTAGGGCCGACATCCCATCACGGCCCGCGAATGGGATCGTCGGTAGCGGTTGCACGCCGGGAATGCCTCTTGCTCGAAGGGGAGGTTCGGACAGCCCCTCGTCCCACTTCCACCGTACAGCTGATCGCCTGTGAGTCCCAACGCCCAGGCCGGCCCCGCCACGCCGAGCCCCATCGCCAGATCGCTGCGCGCGCTCCTGTCGTCAGCCGGCATCTCTTCGGAAGCAGGTGATCTGCCCGTGACCGGCATCACAGCCGACACTCGCGCGATCGTGGGTGGCGAGATCTTCGTAGCGATCCCAGGAACGGCACGTGACGGGCATGACTTCGTCGCGTCGGCGGTGGAGCGAGGCGCCGCCGCCGTGATCGCCGAGCGAGAGGTTCCGCACGACGCAGTGCCGTTCTTCCTGGTCCCCGACAGTCGCGTTGCCCTTGCGCAACTCGCCTCCGCCTGGTTCGGCCATCCCGCGCGGGGGCTACGACTGATCGGGATCTCCGGCACGCTCGGCAAAACGACAGTGTTGACGATGATGGAGGCGATCCTGGCGGAGGCAGGCTTCGGAATCGGGACGATCGGTTCGCTTGGTGTGCGTTTGAGACGGGAGGTCCTCGGCGAGACTGGACACACCGCGCCGGATCCGATCCAGCTTCACGCAAGCCTTGCACGCCTTCGCGACGAAGGATGCGACTTGGTTGCGATGGAAGTGACATCCCACGCACTGGCCCAGCGACGTGTTCACGGGCTCCGCTTCGGTCTCGCCGTCTTCACGAACTTGATCCCGCTGGAGCATTCCGACTACCACGGAAGCTTCGCGGCATACGTCGAAGCCAAAACGAAGTTCTTCGACCACCTTCTTCCCGATGCTCCGGTCGTACACGACGCCGACAACCCGGTCGTACGGGCGATCGTCAAGGATCGGGCGCTGCGCGGGGTCGCGGTCGGAACGGATGACGCGGCCCCCGTACGGATATCGTCGGTGGTAACGACACCCAGGGGGACGAGCTTTCGCCTGTCCATTCTTGAACCTTTGGCCGAGTACGGGAGCCTGCGAGCAGGGCCGCTCGCAGTAGACATCCGCCTGCGCATGCTCGGGACCTCCAGCGTGTCGAATGCTGCGCTGGCAGCGACGGCCTGCATGATGGTGGGAGCGCCGCCGGACGTCGTGACCGCAGCACTGGGGGATATCACCGCCCCGCCGCGGCGGCTCGAGATCATCTACGACGGCCATTTCCGGGTCCTGGACGACACGGTGGGGCATCCGGACAGCATCAGCGCCGTGTTCCGGGTAGCAAAGGACCTCGCCCCACGCCGCCTTCACGTCGTGTACGCAGTCCGAGGCATGCGGGGGGCGATGATAAATGCTCAGATCGCCGAGACGCTCGCGACCTGGGCCGTCGGCTACCCAACGACCACGTTCATCGTCACCAGCAGCGATGACACAGCCGACGAGCGGAACCGGGTGCTGGAAGAAGAGCTCGCCGCATGCCTGACGGCATTGGACGAGGCGGGAATCGCGTATGTGAAACGCGATCGCCTGGCCGATGCCGTCAGCGAGGTACTCGACGCGGCAGGTCCAGGCGATCTCGTGTTGTTGCTGGGTGCGCAGGGCATGGACGCCGGCGGAGATCTCGTCCGGGAGTGGATCTCCGCGAACGAAGTCCCTGCCGGCGATGGCCGCTGATCACCCCATCCGGCGATCGTCGATGTAGTCATCCCGGTCGTCGTACCGCGGAGAAGGCACGTCGCGGTCGTACCCATCAGGCGGGTATTCATCCAGCCGTGCTGACCTGGCGCCGAATGCATCGGCCACACGGGCCAGGACGTAAGGCTCAGCCGGGCCCCCGGTGTACGCCGGCAATCGGGCCAGGTCACGAGCAGGCAGATCGCGCACCCACACGTCGTTGCCACGCTCCCGAACCTCTACCGACTCCGCCGGGATGAGGACGTGCCGGTCGTCACGGAAGGAGAAGAGGTCGTCATAGAGGTCGACCTCCAGATAGGCGATCTTCATCGCGGCCGGGTCGACCAGGAGGTCCGCCACCTTCCCCGCCCTCTCTCCATCGGCCCCGAAGACGTTCCAGCCCCGAAGATCGGGCTCGTCTTTTTTCACCTTGAAGTCCTTCGCGTCCCGCATCGGCAGAACGTTGCGTCCCTCGAACTCGGGCGGAATGGCCGCCGCATCCTGCTCGCCGTAGAACGACGGATACGCCCATGCGAGCTCGTCGAGCATATCCTCGGTGATCGGCTGGTCCGGGTCGTAGTCGGGAAGCCTCCGAATCTGCTCGGCCGTCATGCCGCGAAGGATGAAGGCATCCTCCCCCCATTCCACTCGGTTGATGGGAACGATCACCCTCTTTTTGAATGTGCCCAGGTCGATCTCGATGAACCGGACGCGTCCACTCCTGCGATCGAGGAGTAAGTCCCGGATCGTCCCCACCTTGCTGCTCGACGGGTCGATCACGTCGCGGCCGATGAAGTCACGGGACCGAAGTACGGCCCCCCGGACAACCGTCTGTGCGGACATCTCGAACCTCCATGTTCCACGCTTCGTGCGGCGAGGCACTGCGGGCACGGACGGCGCCCGGCCGGTTTCGACCGCCTCGGTTTGCCGGCACCAACGAAGCGTGCGGAGGTGCAAGAGTCAGTCCCTTTCGGTGGCGACCCGCTGAAGGAATTGCTCGGTTTCCCGGGCGCTCCGCTCCCAGGAGAAACCGACCGCGCGATCCGCGGCCGCCTGGCCCATACGCTCGAGGAGGTCGCGGTCCCCGATGAGTCGCGCCACCTCGTCGGCGAGGCGACGGTAGTCGCCATGCGGGACCAGCAAGCCGGTGACCCCGTCGACCACCGAATCCCTGAGTCCGGGCGAATCGCTGGCGACAGTCGGGGTGCCGCATGCGGCCGCCTCCATCACGGTCAGACCCCACCCTTCCTTCGGCGACGTCAACACGTGAACCCATGCCCGGCGGAGCAGATCCCGCTTCCGCTCCTCGTCGACGAAGCCCAGGAAGTCGACATTGCCTTCGACGCCCAGCTGCTCGGCCAACCGCCGCAATTCGCCCTCGGAACCACCCCTGCCCGCGATGACGAGCCGTGCGTCCGGTCGCGCCTGCAGCAGCGACGGCATGGCACGAATGAGGATGTCGACGCGCTTGTATCGCTGCAGCCGCCCCACGTAGACGAGGCTTGGCCAGTTCGTCCGCTCGACATTCGGATCCCGGCTGAAGAATTCGAGATCGACACCGTTGTGCACGACCTGGATCCGATCCGCTAAGAACCCCCTGCGAACGAGATCTTCGGCGGTGCTCTCCGAAACCACCTGGACCGGGAGCCGCCGATAGACCAGCGGCAACGGACGCTCGGAAAGCCAGGTCGCAGCAGCGACCGGGAACGACGCGGTGGAGAATGCCGTCGCGCCGAAGAGGTGGTGAACGAGGAGAACGACGGGGCGTCCGGCCCACAGCGGGGTCCACAACGGCACCTTGTTCAGATCCTCGATCACGAGGTCGAACCGCTGCGCGGCCAGGTACCGACGGTAGTAGCCGGGAACGTAAAGGGGATAGCTGTGCCGTCCGCCCACTCGGTGGACCTGCATCCCATCCACTTCGCTCCGCTGAGCCGCACCCTTCCATCGGGAGACGAGGAGCGTCACCTCGTGGCCCCAGCCCGCCAGGCGCCCGAAGATCTCATGCAGGTGCACTTCCGCCCCGCCGGATTGCGGGTTCTGCCGGTCCTGCCAGTTCAGGACGAGGAGCTTCAACGAGCGCGTAGCGGTCGAAATCAGAGTTGAATCGGGACGGCCTTGGGTACCCACGACCGGCCGAATGGGTCGTATCGGCAGGGAAGTCTATCGACGTGAGGGCGATGTGCGTAAGCGTCGGACGCCGCCAATCGACGTCCCCCCTCACACGTTAGGCGCGCTCCCGAAGCCGGCTTCCTGGCGTGTAACTTGCGTCGCGATAGGCACTTGCATGTTCAGGACCTACACAATCGAGGCAACTCGGTGGCTCCGATAGTGAGCGCCGGTGTCGCCAGGGCTGTCATCCGAAACGATGGGCAAGCTGATCCTGTTGATAGAGGACGACGATCAGGAACAAGCGGTCCTCTCGAGATACCTCGAGTTCGTGGGAGCGCGCGTTGTGGTGGCGGGTGATGGGGAAGAAGGGATCCGCAAGGCGATCGAGGATCGCCCCGACCTCATCCTGCTGGACATGCGTCTGCCGAAACTCGACGGATGGGCCGTCATCCAGCGCATCCAGATGCACCCTGAAACTTCGGGCATCCCCGTGGTCGCGGTGACGGGGATGGAACTCGAATCTGAACGCCTGGAGGCGGCTGGTTTCTGCGGCTACCTACGCAAACCGTTTACGCCGTACCATGTGCTCGAGGAGGTGGAGCGCTGCCTCGGCACGCTCAACGAACCCCTCGAGCCAGCGGCGGGCGACCGCCGCAGCGGTGACCCCCGCACCTCGTATCATCCAGTGGATCGCGGGGCGCGGCGAGGAGGGAGGGGCAGAGCGGCCCCTGCCCCGAACCCCTCGACGTCCAGCTCTTCCGCGTAGTACCTCGGACCCAGGAAGGCCCCACTATCTTCCGAACCAGTACGCCGCCTTGATGACGAAGATGTCGTCGGCGTCTTCCTGGAAAAGAGCGGCGGCGTCGCGAGAGAAGCGCATGTCCCCGTACGGAGCTCGCCCGCTCCGACTCTGCTGCCAGACAAAGTAGAGCGTGGAACCCGGGAGATACTCCCACCGCAGAACGGCGCTTCCCCGCAGGCTCCGCATGTTGAAGTCGGGGTTGTCGAAAGTGAATCCCGCGGTTGCCGGGTTTCGGTCGGGATCCAGCGAGTAGCTGACCACCCGCCCGTCCTCCCCGCGGACCGGAACAAGCTGCTGATCATCGAACAGGGACTTTTCCGCCGAGCGAGGGCGAACGAACTCCTTGAACTCCGAGTAGGCCCCACTGGCCATCAGCGGCTGGGCGTAGAGCTCGAACATCAGCGTCGGCGAGAAGCTGAGCGCCAGTCTGGTGTCCATCGACAGTGTCGTCTGGTCGATGGTGGCGAACACGGCGCGGCGGCCCAGCATCTCCGTAGCCGTTCCATCGGCGAACCCAGCCACGTACTGGGATTCGAATCGCGTTCGCATGAAGCGCGGGCCGAACGACAGGGCGACGCCGGACGCCGGGCGAAGGCGGGCCTCCGCGTTGAAGCCGTATTCGGAGCTTCCATCCACCGAGCTCCAGTAGAACTGATGCGACTGGAGCGATACCGGACGCCGCGCGTCGGTCGCGATGTTGCTGAAGAGGACCCAGCTGCTGGGCCGCTTCACCGTTGGACCGCCCCGGGTCATGCGGTCGTCGAACATGGCCGGGCGCCAGATGATGCCGGCGTTGAGCCGATCGTAGGTCAGCGTCTCGATCTCGCCGAAGATCCGGTACTCCTGGTTGGTGAGATCACCGTCGTAGTTGTACTGCTGCTGCCCGCCCGCGATGAAGAGCAGCCTGCGGTAAAGATCCGTCGGTTCGGTCCACTGACGGAGAATGTTGGCGTTCAACCAGACGTAGTCCGCTAGCGTCAGAAAGGCGAGATCATTCGCCTCGAATCCCGGGCTCCGAACGTTGACGGCGGTCTCCCACAGCACATCACCCGAGATCTTGGCGAGCCGGGCGTAGGCGCCGTACCCGCGCATCGAGGTCAGGTCCGGATCATAGCGGTCGGTGAACAGCCCGTTCGACCCGTGCCGGCGATCGGGCCGCTGAAGGTATCGAGCAGAGTTCTCCTGTAGCCGTCGGATCGCTTCAGGGTTTCCGGTCACGTTCGAAAAGGCCAGGCTCCCGGCAAGCGAGTAGGTCTGATTGTCGAACTGGAGATCCCAATCGAGTCCCAGGGCCTCCGCCCGCCGTGGAATCAGGTCCGCCAGTGAGCCATTCTCGAAGCGCCGCACCACGGACGTCCCGATACCGCCGATCGTGAGGTTGCCATCGAGATACGTCTTGCGCAGCCGGCCCACGGCGTAGTTGGTCAGCGGTTCCACCTCCCGTGTAGTCCGGTCGCCGGACATCGAAACCACACGGGCGTCGACGGCCCCCGTCACCGCGTTCAGCAGGCCCACCTGAAGGCCCCTTGCCGTGCGGCCCGTCACCTTCGCCGCGCCGAGAATTCCGGTGTGGTCAGGGATGTCCGAGTATCGCGCGGGTATGTCGACGCTTCCCTGGGGGCGGCGACCGATCCGGCGGGAGTAGAACAGCGACATCCCGTTGGCGTTGTTGCAGAAGTAGCAGTTCAGCCCGCCGAATCCGAACAGACCGCTCCCCTCGATGAAGAACGGCCGTTTTTCGGGGAGGAAGGTCTCGAACGCGGAAAGGTTCACCACAGCCGGATCCACCTCCACCTGGCCGAAATCCGGATTGATCGCCGCGTCGAGCGCGAGGGTCGACGTAAGAAGCGCCTTCACCTCGCCCCCCACGCGAATGCCGTAGCTGCTCGCCTGCTGGAACGGGCTCCCCGGCTGGGTCGGGGTGATGTACGAAGCTCGTGCGGTCACGTACGGAAGGACCTCGAACGCCCGAACGCCATCCACGATCCGGATATCCGTGAGATGACCGTATTTGGGGGGTCCCTGGCTCTCGTCCTTGCGCCACGGCGACCACAGCGACTCCTCGTTCAACCGCTCCACGAAACGACGGATCTGGAGCCCCCAGACCTGAACGGAGTCGCGAGGAAACCGCAGTTGCGACAGCGGAATCCGTATCTCCGCCACCCATCCGAGCGAATCGACGTCGACTGCCGCTTCCCACACGGGATCCCATGCGGGATCAGTGTTCGGCGACGCCTGCCCCGCGTCCATCTTCACGCCGCTGGGGTTGATGGCGAACCGCGTCCTCCCCGAGTGGTCGTGGAACGTATCGAAGATCAGCTCCAGGTAGTCGCCTGCATTCCCCTGATCCCTCCGCACCAGCCGACTCCGCACCCCCGCCCTGCCCTCGGTGTCGAACATCCGCGCCCCGACGTAGAGAGCCCCCCGATCCACGACGAACCGCACCTCGGTCCTCTGGGTGGCCGGCCGCCCTTCGTCGGGGTTCACCTGTACGAAGTCGGTCGCGGCGGGGGTGCTCGACCATACCCCCTCGTCCAACCGCGCATCGACGACGATCGTATCCTCGGTGTAGACAGCGCTTACTTGCGGGACCGCGGAGTCGTGACCGCCCTCCTGCCCGCTCGCGCCGGATGCCAGAATGAGTTGAACGACCAGGAGGTGGAGTACAGAACGGGAAGAGATCGAGCTCATGATGGCATCAGATGCTAAAATTTTAGCTTACAGGGGCCAGTTGAAGGGCCGAGCACGTCAGCCGGCCCCCCTGTCATTCACGCCGCATCATGCACGGCTCTATGTCGCTCACACTGTCCACTACGGGAGTGGCCGATCGCCGGTTTCAACCTCGCCGCCGGCCGCTCCCGTCCGGATTTCGACCGGCAGGGACGCGGCCCTACTTCGGGTCGATCTCGAAGTCCAACGCCTCGATCGACGTGATGGCGGCATTCAACCCCGCCTGGGCCGCGGCCTTTGCGATCCTCATCGCGGCTTCGACCGCGTGATTCGACCACACATCCGCGCCGACATCAAAATCGAGATCCTCGAGGCGCTCGAGAGCGGCCAGCTCCTCGAGAGTGAAGTCCACGTTCTCGATCACCGCCACGTCCTTGTTCACCGAAACGACCTCGTTCACCGACACGTTGTCGTTGATCACCGTGCGGGGACCGGCCTGGCGATCGGCGCGGGCGAGACCGTCGCCCCGACGGATGGTGATGTTTCCGCCGATCGCGCGAATCCTCACCCGGTTACGGCCGTCGCCCACCTGACCGGTGGCGCGGCCCTCCTCGAGCGTGAGGTCGAAGTCACTCTCAAGCCAATCCCGCCGGTACGTGGGGCCGACCACTTCGAAGGTGCCGGAGAAGTCCGACGGGAGAACCAGCATGACGGATCCATCGGCGGAGTTGAGCTCGATTTCCGCGTCGCGTATTCCAGGGGCGACCCCCACAGCGATCGACCCGGAGCCAGCGTTCACATCCACTGAGCCGCTCGCGCGTTCGATGCGAACTTCGCCACCACCGGTCCTGGCCTCGACGGATCCCAGCACCTGGCCGATCCGTATGGCCCCGCCGCCGGTGTGCGCCTCGACTCCTGCCCCGGCGTAGTCAACAGTGATGTTCCCTCCGCCCGTGGTGAGATCCACGTGCGACGTGACGCGGTCCACCTGGATGTGCCCACCTCCCGTCCTATAGGAAAGCGGACGGCCGCCCGCCCCTTCGGTCGATTGGGTGAGTCGGATGTTGCCCCCTCCGGTTGCGGCCCTCAGCCCACCCATCACTCGGTCCAACGTGACGGTACCTCCTCCGGTAGCGACCTCACCGTCGAGGTTGGAGTTCACCACCTCCACGCTCCCGCCGCCCGTCTGCAGGTCCACCTCGCCGGCCAGCCGATCGAGTACCACCTTCCCGCCGCCGGTCCTTCCGCGGAATGCTCCCGTAATCGACTCCGCCACGAAGGACCCCCCGCGAGAGTCGAGCTCGATCTTCGACTGCGCTGGCACGTAAACCTCGAACTCGTGGTCGTTCGACGAATCCGGACGACCGACGTAGCGAGAGCGAAGTCGAACACCGTCCGCCATCTCGTCGAGTTCCACCCGCATCCGGTCGACTTCTCGCCCCCGCAGCCATCCGCGGACGAACACCTCGTTCCGATCCCAGCCCACCACGCGCAGGTTCGCGCCGGAGTCGAGATCGAAGTAGACGGTCTCACGGAAGTCGGCAGGTACGCGTAGCTCGATCGTGCTGTCCGCCGGGGCTCGCAGGGGTACGGGGGCGGCCACAGGGGCGGCCTCCGCTGCCGCGGACGCGACCGGGCGGATCTCGGGATTCACCGACGCCTGCGACAGGCCGGCGAGCCCCTCGACGAGCGATGACGATGCAGGATCTCCCTGGCGTGCCTCGACCACCGTTACCGCCGAGAGCGGGATCAGCGCGACCACCGCCGCGGCCCCGCCGATCAGGCGGGCGCGGCGGCCGGGTATCCGACGGTTGCGGGCATCGTCGAGCAGTGCGAGCAGCCTGCCCTCCAGTTGGGACGGCCGGGCCATGGCGATGGCTGCAACGCCGACCGCAGGCGCCGGGCGGAAGCGCCGGGCGACGTCGAGCAGGTGAGCCGCGTACTCCGATGCCCGCTCACCGGCCGCAAGCACGAGGTCATCGCACGCGCGCTCCCGTTCCACCCGCAGGCGGCGCGCGGCGACCCAGGCGAGCGGATGAATCCAGTGGATGGCCGCGGCGATGCCGGCCAGGAGCTGAGTGAAACAGTCGCGCCGGGCGATGTGTGCGACCTCATGCAGCAAGACCACTCGCTTCCGATCCAGGCTCCACGTATCGGCGTCAGCGGGGAGCAACACCGCAGGCCGCAGCGTTCCCCAGGTCACCGGGATGCTCGCGCTCTCGCTCCGCAGCAGGCGGACCGGCTTCTCGACGTCCAGCAGCCACCGGGCATCGTGGAGGAGCTGCGCCCACTCGGGATCCGTAACCTCCGTTGCACCGCGTTCGAGCCGCCGCACACCGAGGAGGCCGATCGCCAGTCGCAGGAGGAGCACGATAGCGCCAACCACCCAGACGACCGCGATCGATCGCCAGGGATCGAACCGCCATTGCCGAGCGGCCTCCCCGTCAGCGGCCATCGCCGCAGACGGCTCCGCGAGGGAGGATATGGAGGGTCCTACCGATTCCGCCCCGGTGAAGATCTCGGGCACGCCGTCGACCGGTCCTGCCGTAACCCGGAACTCGTCCGCACCCACGACCTGGGGCGTCTCGACCCGCTCTGCGATCGGCCGCAGGGCCCCTCCTGCGGCAACCTCCAGCCTTGGCACGACCGCGTCGAGCACTGGCAGCACAAGCAACGCGATCACGGCGCCCGTCCAGACCATGTGCCGCGTGCCGGCTGACGCCCCCCGGAGCATCCACGCGATTCCCCAGGCCGCGAGAACCACCACCGCGACCTTTGCCAGGAACTGCACCAGGATTCCTCCGTCCATGCCCGACAACCAGTCGATAGCGCTCATCGTCCCTGCTCTCTCTTCCGGGCGTTTTCGATCATGCGGGAAATCCGATCCAGCTCCTCGGGCGCGACCTCATCGCCCTTCAGATCCAGCAGCGCAGCGACCGCGGCCTCGGTGGAGCCTCCAAAGAATGTTCGTAGTACATTCTTCAACGCGGACTCCTTGGCCTTCTCCCGGGGCACCGTCGGCATGTATACATATCGGGGCCCCTCCTGCTCGTGATGCAGGTGCCCCTTCTCTTCCAGGATGCGCATCAGCGCTCGCACCGCGGAGTAGCTCGGCGGATCCGGCAGGCGCTCGAGTACATCTGAAACAGTCGCCCGTCCGAGGCGGTATACGATGTCCATGATCTGCCGCTCGCGGCGACTCAGATCGAGCAGCGATGGTTGGGCGGTCATACTGTCTCGGTCCGGAGTTGAAGGTCGACGAACAGCCGTGCGAGGGTTGTGCTAACTATTTAGCATCACCCGCACACCCGGTCAAGGACCTCGTGCGTGTCTCCGTCCAACCCAATCCGCCCGGACGGTGTACATTCAGGCGATGGGCCGTCTTTGCGCCGCTGGACATCACTCCATCACCCTTTTCGTCGAGGTTTGTGAATGACACTCGTGAGTAGACCCGCGCTCGTGACCTCGGCCGCGGCCGCCCTCCTCGGGATCGGCCTGGCGAGTGGAGCGGCCGCGCAATCCGCGGCGGGAGCTCCCCCGCCAGTGGTTGGAGATTTGCCCCCGCTGCCAGCCGACATCTACGTCCCCGAGCCCAGCGGCATCTCCGTAACGCCGTACGTAACCGGGTTGAACGTGATCTGGTCGCTCGAGTTCGCGCCGGACGGCCGGCTGTTCATCGCCGAGCGCGGAGGGGTGGTGCGAGTGGCGAGCCCTAGCGGCGAGCTCGACCCGGAGCCGTGGTTGACCCTTCCAACTGTGACGCGTCGCGAGGACGGACTCCTCGGCCTCACGCTGGACCCGAACTTCGAGCAGCAGCCGTACGTGTACGTTTACTACACGCTGGTGAAGGGAGATACGGTCAACCGCGTGAGCCGGTTTCGGGAAGTGAACGGGAAGGGTGTGGACGAGCAGGTGCTGGTGGACGACATCCCGTCTGGCCAGATTCACAATGGTGGACGGCTGCGTTTCGGGCCCGACGGGATGCTGTACATCTCGACGGGTGAGACGGGTAGGCCGCCGCGCTCTCAGGACCTCAACGATCTGGCGGGGAAGATCCTGCGAATCGCGCCCGACGGCAGCATCCCGGCGGACAATCCCTGGCCGGGCAGTCCGGTATGGGCCTACGGCATCCGGAGCACGCACGGGCTGGCTTTCCGCCCATCCGACGGAACGCTGTTCGCGGCTGACAACGGCCCATCCGGCGAGTGGCGCGAGCCGGTAGTCGTGAACGCGCGAGACGAAGTCAACATCATCGTTCGGGGCGGGAACTATGGTTGGCCCCGGGCTGTCGGAGCTCCAGGGCTTCCCGATTTCATCGATCCGATCGTCTCGTGGATCCCCTCCGTACCCCCCGGCGATCTCATCTTCTACAACGCGGATCTGATGCCCGAGCTGAAGGGCGACCTGTTCTACAGTGCGCTTTCCGCGCAGGCACTGCTCAGGATCCGGTTCGACGATCCGAACGATCCGAACAAGGTGACGGCGATCGAGCGGTGGTTCCACACGGGCGAGAATCCACGGGCGTCCTTATACGGCCGCCTTCGGGGGATGGCGGTAGGCCCGGATGGGGCGCTCTACGTCGGAACCGGCAACCGTGACGGGCGAAGCGAGCTGCGCGAGGGTGACGACCGCGTACTGAGGATCGCGCCGAACTGATCCCGGATCCGTCGTACCGACGACAGGGCGGCACGACGATGCCGAGCAGCTGAATGCGCGCGCGCCGGGCGTCTCACGGCGCGCGCGCATTTGCGTTCTGACCCGGCGTCGACGAACCGCGACCATCCTCCTGGAGGTCTGTCCGGCGGGCAGCCCGACCGGCGTCGTTGCGGAGTGGGCGGTAGCCGCATTGTTTATGGTGGTGGGGCGTCCGTAAGCTGAGCACCCGGTGCGAATTCACCCGAACGGGAGACCTTCGATGCGCAAGCCGTATGGTTGGCTGGTCGCGGGCGTAGGAGTAGCGCTGGCGGGAGGGATGTTCGCGTTTTCGATGGCGAAGTCGCAGGCTCGGGCGGCGAATGAGGTCGCAGTCGAGATGGCCGCCGTCGCCACCGCCTTCGTCGAGAGCCTCGATGACGCGAAGCGGGCCAAGGCGGTAATGCCGCTCGAGGATGAGGAGCGCTTCAACTTCAACTACGTACCGATGGAGCGCAGGGGCCTGCCGCTGAAGGAAATGACGCTCGAGCAGCGGCGCGCCGCCCACGACCTGCTCCGTACCGCTCTGAGCTCGCAAGGCTATCTGAAGGCGACGGGAATCATGCACCTGGAGCAGGTTCTCTACCTTCTGGAGAACAATGCGCCACGTCGGGACCGGGAGCTGTACTACCTGAGCATTTTCGGGACGCCTTCCGCGGACGAGCCTTGGGGCTGGCGATTCGAGGGCCACCACCTGTCCCTCAACTATACCTCCGTGGGCAACGAGCTGACCGCGGTAACCCCGTCCTTCTTCGGGTCGAATCCGGCTGAGGTACGAGAGGGTCCGATGGCGGGTCTGCGAGTCCTGGGGACCGAAGAAGATCTCGGGCGTGCCCTTCTCCTCTCACTCGACCAAAGTCAGCGCCGACGCGCGGTGGTCGCCGAGCGTGCCCCCAACGATGTCGTGACCACCAACCAGCGACGGGTGAGCATCGAGCGGATGGAGGGGCTTCCGGCTTCAGCGATGACCGAGGCTCAGCGCGGCATGCTCATGGACCTCATCGAGGTATACGCCCACAACCTCCGTCCGGAGTTGGCCGAGGGGCATCTGGAGCGCATCCGCGCTGCCGGGATCGAGAACCTTCACTTCGCCTGGATGGGTAGCGCGGAGCGTGGTCAGCCTCACTACTACCGCGTTCACGGGCCGAACGTCCTTTTCGAGTTCGACAACACCCAGAACAACGCCAACCACGTGCACTCGGTGTGGAGGGATCTCGAGAACGATTTCGGCGGGGATCTACTCGAGCGGCACTACGCGGAGCATCCTCATCCGCACGACTGAGGTCCGTCCTCGTAGGCGCAGAACCCAGGGAGCATCGGGACGGGCGGCCGTAGCCGCCCGTCTTCTTTTGCACGGGCCAGGAGGTGCTGGCGCGAAGGGTGCTCCCATGCCGAGGCGGCTACCTGCCCTTGCCTGAACGTCATCCGGGATCAGTGCTCCGGCCCTCGCCATGAAGATCGAACTGGTGATCAACAGCGCCGATACCGGCGCGCTGGACGAGCTGCGTCAGCAGGTCGCACGCCTCCGCGATGCCGGCCACCAGGTGCGGGCTCGGCTCACGTTCGAGAATGGCGACGCGTCGCGCTTCGCCAGCGAGGCCGTTCGCGAAGGTGCTGACCTGGTCATAGCCGCCGGAGGCGACGGCACCCTCAACGAAGTGGTCAACGGACTGCTGCCCGCGGGTCGCGATCTCGAAGCGCGCCCATTGCCTCGGCTCGGAATCGTTCCTCTCGGAACGGCCAACGATTTCGCCAACTACCTGGAGATCCCTGAGGATATCGAGGCGGCCGTCAACCTGGCCGTGGAGGGGCCCGAAACCATCCTCGACGTCGCCACCGTCAATGGGCGGTACTACCTGAACGTATCCAGCGGCGGAATCGGCGCCGAAGCCACGGAGGAAGCCTCCGACCGGACGAAACGGCTGCTGGGCTCACTCGCCTACGTCATCACCGGGATCCGTAAATTTGCCCTTCTCACTCCCATGCGAGGGCGGTTCAGCGGCGGTGGTGAGGTGATCTTCGACGGAGACTTCCTGTTCTTCGCAGTGGGCAACGGCACCCGGACGGGTGGTGGCATCCGCGTCACCCCGCTCGCGGACGTCACCGATGGACTGCTCGACCTGTGTATCGTGGAGGACGTCGATCGCGCGGAGTTTCTCCGGCTGTTACCGGACATCCGCGCCGGCAAGCACCTCGAGAACGAGCACGTGACCTATCGGAAGGTCAGAGAGCTCATCGTGGAGCCGGCGGGAGACCTGAGCGTGAATGTGGACGGGGAGCCGATCCGGGGGGCGGTGCTGGAGTACACCGTTCAGGCGGGCGCCCTGCGAGTCTCCGGGACTCCTCCCGCCCCCGAATGAAGGTCGGTCAGCGTCCGGCAAGCTCTTCGCGCCGGATCGCGTAGTATTCGCGCAGCCCCGCCACGGACGAAAACG
>CAZJEH010000010.1:1920-10977 GCA_964544905.1 uncultured Gemmatimonas sp. | reverse complement strand
CCGCTGCACTTCGGCTGGGAGAATGGGCGGATGGATCGCGGCTGCGACGCCCGCCGGCTCGTACCACATCCGATCGCTGTCCAGCACGCCGAAGCGGTAGATCTGACCCGGGTGATCCTCGCCCGTGATCACCACGAAGAGTCGAGCGTCCGGCGCGGTCACAGCCGTGAGCCGTTCGATCAGTCCAGGCCGATCGGCTGGTGCGAGCCGGTCGAGGATGTCCCAGGCGAGCACGAGATCGTACGGTCGCTGGGGATTGGCAGGGTAGGTCCCGGGCGCGAGCAGAACCGAATCCGGGACCGTCCCGTCGAGCAGGTCGACGAAACGCACCCAGCGGGCGTATCGGGCGTATACGTCCAGCCCCGCCCCGCTTGCCGCCCCGAGATCGAGAACCGAATGGCTCCGGTCGGGCTCGACCCCATCGAAGAAAGCGGCCAGCCCGGGCGAGGATCGCTCCACCCGGGCCGTATCCGCGGTAGGTGGCATCACGGGAGTCGTCCGCGTGCTCCACCCGGTTCGGGGTTGCCAGCTCAACTGGCTACTCCTAGTTGGCGACTTCCGCCGGAATCTCCTTCGAGCTGACCGGCCTCGACGATGAAGCGACACTCTCGCTTCCACCCGCCGTGCTCTCCGTCCGGGCTCGCTCGTTGGAGCGCCTGTCCGACGGCGACGACCCACGATTCTCGAGGATCTCGCCCATGTCGATCCCGCCCCGGAAGCGCGCCCCGTCCTCGAGCACAACCCGGGGAGCGGTGATGTCCCCCTGAACTCGCGCGGAGCTTCGCAGGATGACCTGCTCGTCGCCGACAATGTCTCCCTCCACCCGCCCCTCGACGGTCACGATACGGCCGAGAACGCTCGCCTTCACGTCGCCTTCGGGCCCGATCGTCACCGCATGCTGCTTCAGGTTGACGGATCCCTCGATGCGGCCCTGGATCACCAGATCCTCATCACCCGTCACGTCACCCCGAATGGCGATGGATCGGCCGATCGTCGCACGCTCGCCTACCGTCGAAGATGTAGGCGCGGGACGCTCGACGACCCGAGGAGCGGCTTGCGGCTGAACATCCGGTGTGGGTGCCGGCGCGTCATCCTTTTTCCACATGCTTCTCTTCCTTTCCAGGGGAATAGATCATTACAACGTGCTGACGAGCGAGCGACGGGTCAAGCATAACCCCTCTTTCGAAAGCATCGGCCCATCCTCCGAAATTCGAGACGGGAAGGTGCTTGCACCTGCCGGATCGAGCCACACCGTCTCTCTCGACCATCGATTCGCGGTCTCTGGTCGACCCAGAGAACGACCAACGATCCGACGAGAACGCCCTTCAGCCGCTGCGGAATCGATCTGGTGGCCCAGGCCTGAGGGGATCGACGGCCGCCCGATCTCGTCCAGGAGTCGATCATCGGAAGCCCGATCGGTTGTTCTCGGGGCGCCAACTCCAGCGGCGTCCACTCAAGACGTCTTCGCCGAGATTTCACTGTATAGAGAGGGACGGCTCCCCTCCGAGGAGGCGAACCGTCCCGTTCGGCAGGAAACGACCGGCGGGAAGCGCTAGGAGCCCGTCGGAGCCGCCATGGCTGACGCCGGCGGCGTCTCGATAACGAACACCACGCGCCGATTCATCTCTGCGCCATAGGCGGAACCGGCAGCGTTGGGCACCACGAGGCGCTCCTCACCGTACCCGACCGCCCGAAGCTGCGTCTCGGGGAGACCCCGGGCGACCAGCTCCTGCCGCACAGCCTCGGCCCGCCGCTGCGCCAGACGGCGGTTGTACTCGGCCGGACCTGCCGGATCCGTGAAGCCCTCCACGGTGATCATCGCGGTCGGGTAGTGGCGCTGAATCAGCTCGGCGAACCGGTCGAGCACCGGATCCGCCTCCGGCCGGACGTCGGCCCGGTCGAAACCGAAATGCACGGGTACGGCCAGCTGCATCCCCTGCTCCAGCTGCGTCAACTTCGTCCCGAAGTCGGACTCCATCGCCGCCAGATTCGTCCGCAGCTCGGAGATGTTGGCCGCCAGCTGGGTCTCGACCCGCTGAACGTCTCCGGCGAGCCGCTGGTCACCCGCCATCCGCTCCGCTCGCTCCGCCTCCAGCGCAGCCGCCTGATCAGCGAGACCCCGTTCGAGTTGCCCGCGCGTAGCGAGACATCCACTCAACACGACGGATGCGCTGAGTGCGGCGAACGTGATACTTCCTCGGACTCGGCCCATGCGTTTCTCTCTTGCTGTCGGTCATGTGGAACTGCCACTCCATCGACGGATGGAGGGTCGCACCCGCAAAAGGCAACGCCAGTGCCAGTCGGCGGCAACCACCATAAGTAGTTGCGTATACGCTACTTGCAAGCATTTATCGGAAAAGAACCCCCCTTGCGGGGGGGCGAAAACCAGGGACATCTTCCCTGCCGGCAAGTCTGAGCAGGGAAATTTTTCCCGGCGTACTGAGAACGCTGTCCACCTCCCCACCCTCGAGTCCACTTGCCTCTTCGAGACGTGCAGCCGACGCTCCGTGTCCTGGTGGTCGACGACGAACCCGCGCTGCGGGAGGTCCTGTCACACCGCCTTACGTTCTGGGGATATACCTGCGATGTCGCCGGGAATGTGCGCGAAGCGGAGTCGCTCCTCGATTCGTTCGAACCCGACGTCGTGCTGTCGGACGTGGTGATGCCCGGTGCATCGGGGATTCAGTTGCTGCGACGCCTGAAGGCGGGCTCGCGGAGGCGTCTGCCCGTGATCCTGATGACCGCGCACGGGACGGTGGACGTCGCCGTAGAGGCGATGAAAGAGGGCGCCGAGGATTTCCTGATCAAGCCGATCGACGAGCAGAAGCTGCGGTTGGTGCTGCAGTCCGTCGAGTCGGATTTCGAGTTGAGCCGCGAAACCCGAAAGCTTGACGAGGCGCTCGACGCAGACGCGGAGTGGATGGGGCTCGTCGGGCAGAGTCCGGCGATGAATGAGTTGAAGCGGCTGATCCGCCTGGTCGCCACCAGCGACACGTCGGTCCTGATCAGCGGGGAAAGCGGGACGGGCAAGGAACTGGTGGCGCGGGCGATCCACAAGCTGAGCGCGAGGCGGGATCGTCCGTTCGTCGCCGTGAACGCCGCGGCCATCCCTGAGAGCCTGATCGAGAGTGAGCTGTTCGGGCACGAGAAGGGGGCGTTCACCGGGGCCGTCCGGTCGCGGGCGGGCTGCTTCGAGCAGGCGGATGGCGGAACGATCTTCCTCGACGAGCTGGCGGAAATGCCGATCGGTCTGCAGCCGAAGCTGCTGCGGATCATCGAGGGGCGACAGTTGAGGCGGCTGGGAGGCAGCAGGGATGTCACCTTCGACGTCCGGGTCATCGCCGCGACCAACCGGAACCCGGAAGAGGCGATGGCCTCCGGTCGATTGCGGGAGGACCTCTACTACAGGCTGGCGGTCTTCGAGCTGGTGGTTCCGCCGCTTCGTGAACGTGTGGAGGATCTTCCGCTGCTGTGCCACGCCTTCATCCGGGAGTTCAACAAGCGTCACCGGACCGAGGTGGAAGGCCTGAGGAGCTCCGCGCTGGCGTGCCTCGAGCGCTACAACTGGCGCGGCAACGTTCGCGAGTTGAGGAATCTGGTGGAGCGCGCCGTGATCGTCGCGCGATCGCGTTGGCTGGAGCCGTCACACTTCCCGGCGTATGTGCGGAACTCGGACGGAGTCGCATCGGACGTCTCCACGACCCCGGCGATCGTCGTCCCGATCGGCACGCCTGCCGCCGAGGCCGAGCGGCAACTGATCCTGCGCACGTTGGAACACTGCGGCAACAACAAGGCGGAGGCGGCCCGAAGGCTCGGGCTGGACGTGAAGACCATTCGGAACAAGCTCAAGCGGACCGAAGGGGACGGATGACCCGCTGAGATCCGCCCCCCCTCCAGCGGCGGCCTGTCGTCCGGCTACACCTCCCCCGTCCCGCTCTCCGTCGACATACCTTCGACCCCGGGGCGTACCCCGTCTGGCGCGACTGCGACGGGCTGCAACTCGCCGATGTCGCGCGCCTGGCGCTCGCCGTGCTCTCGCGTCAGCCAGGGCAACACCTCGCGGTGTGAGAAGTCCTCGATCGTGTGCCTCGCCCCGCTGACGATGTGGCGCCCGGATGCACGCAGCGCCTCCCCGGCCTCGGCCGGTTCGAGGTGCGGGGCTTCTTCCTCACGCACTCCACCCGCCGCTGCCACGCCGACACCATCCTGGTAGACCATGTTGCCGCCGAGGTAGGCCGAGTACGTCATCACCCCGACGCCAGCCATCCCCAGTGCCAGGTAACCCAGCGAAGGTCGGTCGGCACGTCGCCGGAGCCGCGTCAGGATTCCCGTCAGCCCGAGCAGGCCGAGGTTGAGCGTGCGATGGGTCACGAGCTTTCGCCTGCTGTCCTCGTCCAACTCGACCGCCTCCTGTGCGAGGAGGCCGGCGACGCCGGCGAGCGCGACGGAGGCGAACGCGAGTCCGATGCCCTTCTGCCCGAGGTCCATCCACTCGCGCTTGCCTGTCGCGCGACCCATGGCATCGATCGCAAGGCTGGCCGGGAGGAGCGAGATCGGGAAATGCACCAGCGCCGGATGAAGTTCCTGCAGTCTCATCGGCATCGTTCGACCTCCAGTTTCGGGTGACCGCGATATGGACGAGGGAAGCAACTCTCGCACCGCGAGGCATCGGCTGGTGGATGCGGAAGGACGCGAACGACTTGCCCACCGACGGTATTGCTCGTCGAACACTGATCCGCCAACGCCCTACCCCGTGCGGGGAGTTCTCCTTCCGATGGCGCCGCGAAACCCGGGCTCCGCCTACATCCAGTCGCGGAACGCGCCCGACTGACCGACCACAACCAGCCGCGCATACTTGCCGCGAAGCCCGCGATCATCGCGCGCTTCCCAATGGGAGTTGAGATCGCCGAACGGAACCAAGGACCGCGGAAGAGGATCGGACAGTGAAGCCGCCACCGATGGCAGAAGGACCGCAGGTACGCGGGGACGATGACCGACGGGATCGGCTCCCGTGCGGCTGTCGGATCTGCGTGGCGGAAAGGGCGCGGGGGGCTGCCGCCGAGGCTGCCGGAACGAGCTGACTCTGGATAGAAGTGGGTGGGCGAAGCCGCGACGCCACAGGGAATACGCCCTTCGACGTCACGGCTTTCGCGTCGGCCACGGGGATCCAAGTCAGCGATCGTCGGATGACTGTCTGTCTGGTTCAACCAGCGATCGGTACCGCTCGACCAGGCGAACGAACTCGTGGCGGTATCCGTTCGGATCGCGGCCGAGCCCAGCCGATGTCAGGTCGAGGACCTGTGCGATATCCGCCGTGCCGCGATGCTCGGAATCGCGGAGAATCATCCCGAAGGCCGCCACCGCCGTGGCGAAGCGCAGGTCCGGGGATGGCTCGCCGACCCGGGCCGGGACGGCCTGCTCCAGCAGCAGGCTCCGATCCTCCGCCGGCCGCTTGTAGCGCACTCGCACAAACGCGACCTCGCCGGTCGCTCCCGTCGACGCGGGAGCCGGCGTCTGATACCGGAGCGGGTCCACCCGACCGACCGCGACCTCCGGCTCAGCCCCCACCGGTACGACCTCGTAGAGCGCCGTGACAACGTGTCCGGCGCCCAGTTCGCCGGCATCCCGTCGATCGTCGTTGAAGTCCTCCGCCGCGAGGAGGCGATTCTCGTAGCCGATGAGACGATACGCGGCCACGACGGCGGGATTGAACTCCACCTGGAGCTTCACGTCCGCTGCCACGGTCACCAGCGTCCCTCCCATCTCCGTCACCAGCACCTTTCTGGCCTCGAGCAACGAGTCGATGTAGGCGTAGTTGCCGTTTCCGTGCTGCGCCATCTGCTCCATCTTCGAGTCCTTGAGGTTGCCGGTCCCGAAGCCGAGGACGGTCAGGTACGTCCCCTGTGCGCGGTGCTCGGTAACCAGGCGCACCATCTCGGCGTCACTGGAGACCCCGACGTTGAAGTCGCCATCGGTGGCGAGGATGACGCGGTTGTTGCCTCCCTCGATGTGCGTCTCCGCCGCGACCCGGTACGCGAGACGAAGGCCTGCGCCCCCGGCCGTCGAGCCCCCTGCCTCCAGAGCTTCGATCGCGTCCAGGATCCGCTCCTTCTGATCGCCCGGCGTCGACGGCAGGACCAGCCCGGCCGCCCCGGCATAAACGACGATCGCCACGCGGTCGCCGGCGCGGAGCTCCTCGACCAGCATCCGAAGGGATTGCTTGACGAGGGGCAGCTTGTCGGGGGTCTGCATCGAGCCCGAGACATCGATGAGGAAGACGAAGTTGCTGGGGGGAGCACTCGACATGTCGATGGGTTCGCTGGCGAGGCCGATCCGAAGGATCTGATGTCCTCGGTGCCATGGCGCTGCCGCCAGTTCCGTCGTCACGGCGAACGGATGGTCTCCCTGCCTCGTCGGATAGTCGTAGCGGAAGTAGTTGACCATCTCCTCGATCCGCACCGCATCGACGGGCGGGAGCTGCCCTTCCAGGATGAATCGCCGGACGTTGCTGTACGACGCCCGATCGACGTCGATCGAGAACGTCGACAGCGGAGCGTCGCGCGCGGCGCGGAACGTGTTCTCGGCGATGTAGGAGTAGCTCTCGGTGTTCCAACCCGGGTGCGGCATACTCGCCGGGGCTGAGGCGATCCCACCGTACCCGACCGCCACGAACGAGGGTGAGATCGAAACATCGCCGACGGCCGCACTCTCCTGCGCTTTCCCACGATCCCTCACCTGCAAGCTTATCAACTGACTCGGTACGAGGGAGAAGTCGGCCTTCGCGAAGCCCGACTCATTAAGCCGTATGACCTGTTCGGCCTGCTCGTATCCGACCATCTGTACGAGGAGGCGCAGGTCACCGGGCGGAACGGCCGCGTCCGGGACGACCAGACGATAGTCCCCGGTAGAGCCGGTCACAGTCGACCAGCGGGTTCCCGCCAGGACCACGACGGCTCCGTGCAGCGGGGCCAGAGTCCGTGAATCGACTACCCGGCCGGTAAAGGTGATGTCTGCGGCGCTATCGAGGGGCGCACTGCCGTCGTCGGGTCGCGCGCTCGCGAGCAGGAGTGTCGCGCCGCTTAGCACGAGGAGGGTCGCGACCATCGTCGGACGCAACATGAGGAGTCTCCGGGAGAAGGGTTCGTTTCCGCGTTGCGGCGGAGGCACCGCGCGATTGCGCGGCCTTCACCCGGTCTGACGCCGATCTGGATCGCAGTTGCACACCGGCAGCGCTACAAAGGTGAGCGGCTCTCCGGCTCAGCACACTGGTGGGATGTTTCCGCGAGTCGGAGTGGACTCAGTTTCTTGTCACCCTCGAGCGAAGTGGAGGGGTCTGCGCTTGATCGAACCCTGCGATGCTCGGAAATGATCAAAACACGCCACTAGCACGACCCCTGACCTGAGATTTCGCCCGATCCCTGACACCACTCCCGCCGTTTCCCGACAACGCGTCAAATCCGTCGAAGTCATGTTGCGCCGGCGCAGGCCTTCATGCACTCAACTCAGGGGGAGATCGATCATGAGACGCGTCTTCTTCACCGCGCTCTCCGTATCGCTGGTTCTTGGAGCGTCTCCGCTGTCTGCACAACAGCGCTGGAGCGTCGAACTGCGGGGAGGCGCGGCATGGGCAACGGGCGATCCCGGCGGTGAAGAGGTGGGAACAGGCTTCGGACTGGAGGGCACGGTCGCCTATCGCTTCATGCCTCATCTGGCGGCCTATGCCGGGTGGGACTGGATGCACTTCCCTGTCGACGACTCCGGCGCAGCCGCCTTCGCGGACATCGAGGAAACCGGCTACGCTTTCGGATTGCAGTTCGAACACCCTCTCGGCGCGGAGACAGTACCTCTCCTCCGGATTCGGGCCGGGGGAACGTACGACCATATCGAGCTCGAGGACGATGATGGCGAAGTGACGGCCGATTCCGGGCACGGCCTGGGCTGGGAAGCGGGAGCAGGGATCCTCTTTCCCATCGCCGGAAGCTGGAGGCTGACGCCCGGAGTTCGTTATCGGGCGCTGAATCGCGACGTCGAGATCGAGTCGGTGACGGTCCCGATGGAAATGCGGTACATCGTCATCGAGATAGGAGTGTCACGCCTGTTCTGATCGGACCGGCCCGGATTCTGTCAGACCATCAACGCGGCTGAGGGCGGGGGGAAGCCGTTTTCCCCGCCCTCAATGCATGGATAGACCGCGAGCGGGGTACCAGCGTCGAGGTAGGTGTGCAGGATGGGTCCCCTGGTTCGTCATACATCAACGGTGCGAGCACGGTCGCCGCGGCGAATGTCCAGTTCAGGCGACGGTTAGCCGGGTTGCCTCCTGGTTCGCCGGGAATATCCGACATTGACATAAGGAGCTGACCGGCGAGTTGCCTGTGCAGTTCTGGGCGCTAGAGCCGGTCCTTTGATGGCTATGAGCAATTCCGCAATCGAAGTGCATCGGCCGTGAGTGTGGACTGGTCCGACGTCTACCAGCGCTGGTACGAGCCGCTGGTTCGCTTCCTCCACCGTCAGGTCTGGGACGAGGAGCGGGCGCACGACATCGCGCAGGAAGCGTTCGCGCGCTCGCTCGGCCATTCCCCGGAGAACCCGCGGGCGTGGGTGTTTCGCATCGCACTGAACCTGGCGCGCGATGAGGCGCGGATGGTGGTGAGGCGACGGAAGCACCTCGCACTGCTCCGCGTGGATAGCCACGATGCCGAGCGAGCTTCGCCGACGCCGGAGGATCACCTGGAGCGGAAGGAGCGGGAGTCGCTCGTGCGGCGGGCGCTGGAGGCGTTGTCGGACCGGGACCGGGAGGTGTTGCTGCTCTGGGACGCCGGCTTCGACTACACGGAGATCGCAGCCCAGACCGGACTGGCCGCGGGCGCCATCGGAACGACCCTGTCACGGGCCCGAAGGAGACTGGTGGAATCGTACGAGTCGCTTGAGAGGTCGAATGTCGCACATCGATGAAGGCCGGATGGAGGCCTGGCTGGATCGCGACCGCTCGGGTATGTCCGCGGAGGAAGCAGCACGGATCGCGGAGCATCTCGAGCATTGCGCCGCCTGCGCTTCGCG
>CAZJEH010000010.1:0-1910 GCA_964544905.1 uncultured Gemmatimonas sp. | reverse complement strand
GATGGAGTCGCGCCGGCTACGCGAGCGGGCGGCCGCGATCCTCGGAGCGCGAGCCCCCGTCATCCGTGCGCCGGACTTCGCGGATGTCCAGCGGAGGGCGGGAGTGGCGGCGGCCACCCACAACCGTCCGGCCGGGGGTCGCCAACGGTTGGTTGCTCTCGCGTGGGCAGCGAGCGTGTTCGCGGCCGTCGGGATGGGTTGGATTGCGCGGGATATCCTGGCATCCCGTCGGATGGCCATGGAGAGTGCTGCGCCAACCGAAATCCTGGCGGTGAGGGAAGCCGCCCCGGTGGATGCGCCTGTTGCCTCGAGCGCCCATGGCGCTGACTCCGGAGACCCGGCGTCCCAGGATGATCGTACGGCAGAGCGCCCACCTCTCGCGGCATTCCAGGAGGAGGAGTCTACGGAGGTGGCGGCGGCGGCCGGTACGCCATCGCCCGACGTCGAACCCGATCGGCACGTCGCACGGGCTGAGGCGGCGGGCGGTGGCGCAGCGATGGCATCGCGTGCAGCCGGGACCGACCAGGCAGCGATTCGAGCGGGAGGTATCGATCCTCCGGTTTACCCCGGTGAGCCGGTTGTCGCGCGGGGGCGGGTCCTCTCGCCTGAGGGCCAGCCCATCCAGGGCGCGGTCGTTGTACTCGACGCGGAGACCACAAGCGTGACGTCCGACGATGGTAGCTTCTCGCTCGTTCTCCGGGGCGATGACGTGGGCCGCGATGGTCGTCGAGATTCGCTCACTGCGCAGGCGCTTGGCTTCGCCCGCCAGACCGTGCCCGTACCGCCTGCGACCGATACGGCTACTCTCGATATCATCGTCCACCCGCTTCCTGCGGAAGCCCTCGCGAGCGGGACAGGAGGAGTAGGCTACGGGCGCGTCCAGGACGCCGGGAAGATCAGCGCGACGACCCAGGCGGGCTTTGGCGGCCAGAGTTCGGAGGCAAGCCCGCCCGCGAGGGTTTCGCTTGCACCGGCTGCCCCGTCGGGTGCGTGGGAGCTAAGCATTCCGCGCGGGGAACTCATGAGCCTCGCCGAGGCATCGCGCCGGCTCGGGACGCCGGTGGTGACCATCCCCGGACTCGAGATCCTGTCGATCGAATTGATCGAGCTGAACGGCGGGACAACGCTGGTGGTCCGCCACCAGATGGACGCCGGCGGCGAGCTCGTACTCCTCGAAAGTGCAGATCCTTCCTCGGTCGATGTGGGACGACCGGATGGAGTGTCCGTCGCCAGAACCCGCCGCGGCTCTCTCGAGCTGACCGCGGTTGCCCCGATCGACGAACAATCGCTCACCGACCTGCTCGAATCGGCCCGGTAGCGGGATGCGCGGAAAGCGGACTCCCGGTGGTTCTGTGGATGGGATTACCGGAGGGCTACCGATGCCAGGGTCGATCAGCTGAGAGGGATTCGCTCAGCAGCGAAATCCGTAGCCCGCTCTGAATTGGCGAACCAGGTGAAAATGAGAAAGGCACCTCCCCGGGTGCCTTTTCGCTTGTGGGATCGAGCGCAATCAGGCCGCCGGGCGGCGGTGGAGAATCACGACAGGTTTGCGGCGACGTCAGGGGCCAGCGCGTTGCGCAATTCCCGTCCTGGATCGAGTCTCCCCGGTTTTCGCGCAAGAGACCTACTACGTGGCGAGAAGCGCTCCGAACATCGCCTACCGGCAGGGAGGTCCACAGTCATTCAGGAGAGCTAGCGAAAAGGGGTCGACGGCTGGCGCAGTTCGAGAGCACCGGGAGTCTCCTGGCATGCGGCCCCGGCAGGGACGCTGACTACGGCCGTTGAGCAAAGCAGCGGATTAGGGCTCCCTCACCGATTTCCGTTGCCGTTCCCGTTGCCGTTCCCATTCCCGCCGCCATTCCCGCCGCCATTCCCGCCGCCATTCCCGCCGCCATTCCCGCCGCCATTCC
>CAZJEH010000009.1:0-38784 GCA_964544905.1 uncultured Gemmatimonas sp. | reverse complement strand
ACTTCGCGCGAAGCTCTTCCCGGGCCTCCAGCATCAGCGCCTGTGGCTCCGAGAGGTCCCGGTTCGTCGGCCGGCCGTGGGGCGCGCGGCGGAAGGCTTCCGCGACCTGGTCCTTACTGACATGCACGGACGGGGCGACGATGTGGGACGGCGTCTCCCCGCGCACCTGGACGATATACTCTCCCAGATCGTTCTCGACCGTCCGGATGCCGTGCTCCTCGAGGTGGTGGGAGAGCCCGATCTCCTCGGCCACCATCGACTTGCTCTTGGTAACCAGCCGAGCCCCATGGGCGCGGCAGATCCCGAGAACGATTTCCCGCGCGGCCGCGGCATCCTCCGCGTAGTGCAGCTTACCGCCATTCTCGATCACACGGCGCTCGTACTCCTCTATATAGAGGTCGAGGTGGCGCAGCGTGTGATCCTTCATATCGCGAGCGTAGTCGCGGATTGCGTCGAACTCCGGAAGGGCTTCGACCGCCCTCGCGCGCCGGCTGATGAAGCGCGTCTGGAGGATTCTCAGCGAGCTCTGGAGCTTCGCGTCGTCCAGCGCCGCGTGCACGCGATCGGCGAAGAGAGGAAGGGTGCCGGAGGAGGTCATTCGGGGGCCTCCCCGAGCGGAGGAACCTTATCGGTCAGTCCGGCGAGCACTTCCGCGACGTGGCGAACATGCACAGGCGACCCGAGCCGCCTGAGGCGGCCAGCGATGTTGAGAAGGCAGCTGAGATCCCCGGCCAGCAGCGTGTCCGCACCGGTCGCTTCGATCGACTGTACCTTCCTGGTGACCATGTCGTTCGAGATCTCACCGTATTTCACGCAGAACGTGCCGCCGAACCCACAGCAGACATCCGCGTCCGCCATCTCCACGAGGCGGAGCCCGCGAACCTTCTCCAGTAGCCGCCTGGGTTGGGCCTTGATGTCCAGCTCCCGCAACCCCGAGCAGCTATCGTGATACGTGACGCTGCCGAGGTACTCGGCGTCGATCTCATCCCACCCGATCACATCCGTCAGGAAGCTGGTGAGCTCGTAGGTCCGGGATGCCAGGTCCTCGGCGCGGGACCGCCAGGGGTCGCCCGGTTCGAAAAGCTCGGCGTAGTGGGTCCTCACCATACCGCCGCACGAGCCTGACGGAACGACGACGTAGTCGTAGCGCTCGAACGCCTCGATGACGCCGCGGGCCACGTCACGCGCATCTTCCGTGTCGCCGGAGTTGTAAGCGGGTTGACCGCAACAGGTCTGGGAGGGGACGTCGATGGTGCAACCAGCTGCCTCGAGCAGCCTTATGGTTGCATCACCCGCCGTGGGGCGAAAGAGGTCGATGATGCATGTAACCAGGAGACCGACGGTCGGCCCGCCGGTCTCCTGTGAACGATGCCGCGAATTCATTCGTGTGTCGCGCGGTCCACGTCGCGTGGATCAGCGCCCCTGCCACTCCGGCTTCTTCTTCTCGAGGAAGTTGCGGACCGCCATCCGGAAATCCTCACTCCCGTAGATCAGCGAGATGAGGTCGTCGATGTCGGGCAGGTTGTTGTAGGTGATCCGCCGAATGGCCTCTTTGCTCGCATGCATGGACAGCGGGGAGTGCGAGGCCAGCTTTTCGACCAGCTCGTTGACCGTGGCATCCAACTCCTCCGGCTCCACGACGCGGAGAACCAGTCCCATCGCGTGAAGCTCCGAAGCGGTCGGCATCTCTCCGAGCAGCAGCATGCGCTTGGCCTGGGCAACCCCGGCGTTCGCGACGAGCCGGGCGTACCCCTTCGCGTTGAGGCAGTTGCCGATGGTGCGCGCGATCGGAGAGCCGAACTTCGCGTTCGGCGTGGCGACCCGGAAGTCGCAGGCGAACGAGATGGCGATGCCTCCACCCACCGCCCAACCCTCCACCACAGCGATGGTCGGCTGCGGAAGGGCCTCGATGGTGCTGATGCAACGGTCCATCTCCCGCTCGTATTCGATACCATCCTGCCCGGACTCGAAGGAGAGGAACCCGGAGATGTCGGTACCCGAGATGAACGACTTCCCACCTGCGCCACGCATGGTGACGACCTTGATGTCGGGGTCCCTGGCGATCTGCTCGCATGTCTTCGCCAGGTCCCGCCACATGGTCATCGTGAGGGCGTTGTACGCCCCCTGGTTGTCGAAGGTGATGCGGCCGACGTGACCGTCCTTCTCGTATAGAAGCTTGCCCTCGCTCATCGTGCAGCCACCTCGCTCGCCTGCTTCGCCGACAGTAGACCACGCTCGACGAGCTCCTTGCGGATCTCCTGGCCGTGTTCATCGAGCAGCGGCGGGTGACGCCGAACCTTCTGGGGGGTCTCGCTCAGCTTCACGGGGAAGCCGAGGGAGTTGTACGTGCCCTCGACCGGATGGGGCACCTGCATGACCATCTCGCGCGCCAGCGTGTGCTCAGCGGAGAGGGACTGCTCGTAGTCGTATATCTGTCCGGCGGGGACGCCCGCGGCAAGCAGCGCGTCGACCCACTCGTCCGCGGTCCGCTCCAGGAAGGTTGGCGCCAGCGCGTCGATCAGTTCCTTGACGTTCTTGACGCGGTCGCTGTTGGTGACGAAGCGAGGATCCTGCGCCAGCTCCTGCCGTCCGAGGACCTCCAGGAACGCCTCCCAGAGCTTCTGGTTCGCGGCTCCGATGACGAACCACCTGTCCTTCGCCTTCACCGCCTGGTAGGGGGCGGACATGCGGTTCGCCGAACCGATCGGCTGCGGTGACTTGCCGGTCCCCCAGTACTCCGTGGACTCCCACACCGAGAGTCCGAGCGCTGCCTCGTAGAGAGACGCATCGATCTTCTGACCCTTTCCAGTCTTCTCGCGCGCGAAGAGAGCCGAGAGAATGCCGTACACGGCGAAGAGCGCGGCACCGAGGTCGCTGACCGGGGTGCTGTTCTTCACCGGCTCCTGACCGGGCAAGCCCGTCGCGCTGATGAGCCCCGACATGGCCTGCGCGATCAGGTCGAAGCCGGGACGTAGCGCCCACGGTCCGGTGGGACCGAAACCGGTGATGCTGGCGTAGATCAGGCGCGGGTTGATCTCCCGCAGGGTGCCGTAGTCCATCTTCAGCCGCTCGGTGACTCCCGGGCGGGCGTTCTCCACGAGCACGTCGGCGGTCTTCACCAGCGCGTAGAAAACCTCCCGATCCTCCTCGGACTTGAGGTCGAGGACGATGCTTCGCTTGTTGCGGTTCAACGCGTAGAAGCCGGGGCTGTCTTCGCCCTTGAGCCTGAAGCCCATGGATCGACGCGTCGAATCGCCGACCTTTGGTGGCTCCACTTTAATGACGTCGGCGCCCATGTCTCCGAGGAGCATACAGGCGAACGGGCCGGCCATGACTTGCGTCACGTCCAGAACTCGGATCCCTTCAAGGGGCAGCATGTCGAACTTCCTCGCGTTATTGGGTGTGGTAGGGCACCTTCGAGCCCTCACAATGCCCCGAACGTAGTCCCGGGGTACGGCATCGCGCAAGAAACGGAGGCCGACCGATAGGCGTCTCTCACCTGGCCTCTCGGACCCGATCGCCGCGTCCCGGACGGAGCCTTCGGCGGCCAGGCTGGCGCCACACCGTTCGGGTGTGCGCCGGGGCGACTCCCCCGACGGCGCGAACCGCCTCGAGAGCCGGTAGACGCTGGCCCCTCGTTGCGGTGTCCGCCACAAGTCAATACACTTCAGGTGACCCCCGTTATCCAGGGATAAACGGAAAGGCGGTCGCGGGATCCCTCGTCCCGATCCCAGCGTTCAGGTCGTTGTCGAATTCGAACGCGGCATCTCCCGCCCGTCGAGTTGGGCGGGAGATCCGGTGCCGGACAGCCTCGTCTGCGGCCCCGCCGCCCTGCCGGTCTGCGCTTCCCATTCCGCTCGCGGTCCTGTACATTGGCGCGAATAAGCTGCCGGGCAACCTGCCTCGCTCTCCGCCGGCCATGGGCCGCGGCGGATTCGACGAGCGATTTCGACCTTCCATCTAGGCGGTACTCCCTTGCGCTTCGCGGGTCCGTCAGGTGGCCGATTCACCCAAATAGGAGGAAGATACGGATGCCGAGGAACCTAGCCATTGTCGGACTGCTCATGGCGCTGCTGGCGGCATGCGGCGGAGCGTCCGATGCTCCGGACCAAGGCGCAGCCGCAGGTGTCACGGTCCTTACCGGCGCTACGCTGATCGACGGCAATGGTGGCGATCCGATCCAGAACGCCGTTCTCGTCGTGGAAGGCGACCGGTTCGCCGCGGTGGGTCCCGCGGGTAGCGTCGACATTCCGGAGGGCGCGGAGGTGATCGATCTCACCGGAAAGACGATCATGCCCCCGCTCATCGCGGTCCACACCCACGTCGCCCAGACGACCAACGGGTTCGACAACAACGCCGAGAACTTCAACCCCGCGAACGTCGAAGCGACGCTGCAGAGGTACGCCCTCTACGGCGTTCTCCACGTGAACTCGATGGGGACGGACAAGCCGAACGTCTGGGACATCCTCGAGCGGCAGCGCGCCGGTGGGATCCAGGGCGCGCGGATGTACTCGGCCGGTCGAGGCTTCGGCGTCCCGGGCGGCTATCCGCCGTTCCAGCCCGGGTCGGATGAGACCACGGACGTCTGGCGGCTCACGTCCCCGGAGGAGGCCGAGGCCGCTGTCGCGGAGCTGGCCCAGCACAATCCGTCGTTCGTCAAGCTGTGGGTCGACCACCACTTCCACACGTTGCCCGAGTTCGACCCCGCGATCTATCGCGCGATCGTTTCGGAGGCGCTCGAGCGCGGACTGCGGCCCGTTGCCCACATCCACACCTACGACAACGCGGCCGCGCTCCTCGATGCGGGTGCGGTGGGCATCGTACACAGCGTCCGCGACCGTCCCGTCGACAGGGCGATCATCGACAAATACCTCGCCAACAACGCATTCTCGGTTTCGACACTGGCGCGCGAGGAATCGATGTTCATCTATGCCGGGCGCACCCCATACCTCGATGACCCGTTCTTCACCGAGCATCATGACCAGTCGGTGATCGACCAGCTGTCGAGCGACGAGTACCAGGCGACGCACCGGAACAATCCGGAGCTTGGCGAATGGGAGCCTGCTCTACGGACCGCCCAGCGGAACCTGAAGACGCTCTTCGACGCTGGCGTCAAGATCGGGTTCGGCAGCGACTCCGGTCCGCCTGCTCGTTTCGCGGGATACTTCGAGCACCGCGAGATGGAGCTGATGCAGGAGGCCGGCCTCACCCCCGCGCAGATCATCCAGATCGCGACGAAGAACTCCGCGGAGATTCTGCAGATCGACAACGACTTCGGCACGATCGAACCCGGCAAGATGGCCGAGTTCCTGGTGCTCGGTGCGAATCCTCTGGACAACATCTCGAACACGAAGACGCTCGAGGAGGTCTGGCAGAACGGAAGGAGGATTCATGACCTGAGGTAGGCGATTGGTAGTAGCGGGAACATGAAGCGTTGAAACTAGGTTCCGGTACACCATCAGGGCGGGCCCGCGGGGAGCCCGCCAAGGGATTCGAAGGAGGCACGATGAAGAAGTCGCTGTTGTCACTGCTGCTCGTCGGGGCGATCGCCGGCGCGGGTCAGCTGTCAGCTCAGGCCGAGAGCTGGCAACCCAAGCGGATCAACAAGATCATCGAGCTCTGGGAGATGGGTGAGCCCGTCTACTACACCCAGATCACCGCGGGCGGCTACGAGGAGGGGCTCAGGCTGGCCCAGACCGAGGCCGACTACATCACCTACAACCTCGAGCACTACGGCCCAGACTTCACGCAGCTGCGCGAGTTCATGCGCGGGCTGGTCGACGGCGGCCCGACGAAGTCCGGCCATCGTACGCCGGCGGTCGTGGTAGTAGTGCCTGCCATCGGCTGGACCGAGGGCCAGATGATGGCGAACACCTGGATGATCCAGAACATCATCAACGCGGGCGTGCATGGTATCCTGCTGCCGCACGCTGTCGATCCGGGTGCCGCCCGCGTGATGGTGGAGGCCATCCGCTATCCGTTCGCTCCGCCGGCCCCGGGGCTGCGGCGGGGTATGCAGGGGAACGGCAGCGCGAGCTACGCCGCCAACATCTGGGGGATCTCGGGCAACGAGTATCTCCAGAAGGCTGATGTCTACCCGCTCAACCCGAACGGAGAGATCGTTCTCGGCCTGAAGATCGAGAACATCCACGGCGTCGAGAATGCCCGCGAGCTCATCAACACACCGGGCATCGCGTTCGCCGAGTGGGGTCCGGGCGACCAGGGTTACTGGCTGGGCGCCACCCGCGGTCTCGGCGGGCCGGCTCCAGGCAACGATCCGGAGCTGGACCAGATCCGCTCCCGGGTGTTCAGCGCCGTGAAGGAGGCGGGCAAGTTCTTCCTGAACGCCTGCAGCCCGAACAACGTGCAGGCCATGATCGACGAGGGCGTGATGATCTGTACCGGTGGCGGAACGGAGACCAGCACCATCGGTCGTCGGTACACCAACCGTCAGATGCCCTGGTAGGAGGGACCGGCGCCGTCGGTCGCACGGACGGCGCGCCAGTTCCCGCGAGTCCTTGTCTTACGCTCCGAAGGGGCGAGGCAAGGACTCGTTCGTTTGGGCGGGCGAGCCGTGGTACAATTCGGGTGGCATCCGCGCTCGCCGGAACGATCAGTCTACCCGGAAGGGTAGAAGCGCGAACGGCGATGACGCGGGCTCGACCCGCGACGCAGCCGGAGGGTGCAGCATCGAGAACCTCTTCGCCCCGAAGTGACATGAAGAAAACACTGAGTCTGCTCGCCGTGGCCGCGGTCCCCTTCGCGTATGCGACGGGGCATGGTCAGGCGCGCGAGTACCTCGTCGTCGGCAGTGGCGGCGGTCAGGAGAACGGAGCGGTCACGACCTACCGCCTCGATCGCACGACCGGCGACCTGACGCAGGTGGATCGAAAAGAGGTGGGCCGCACGGTCTCGTTCATCGCGATGAACCCGCACGTTCCGGTGCTCTATGCCACGGATGAGCGCGGAGGCGCGGTTCACTGGCTGCGCATCGATCCCGCAACGGGCATGCTCACTCCCGCGGGTTCGCGCGAGGGGAACGGAAATCCCGTATACCTGTCGGTGGACGCGACCGGATCCACGCTTCTCGGGGTGAACTACGGGGCGGGGACGGTCGATGCCTTCCCGCTCGACCACGCCACCGGGGCGCCGGGAGAGCCCGTCAACTACGCGCCGGGTCGCAACAACCACTCGGCCGTCTTCCACCCGAACAACAACTACGTGTACGTCGCGGCGGTGGCGGACAACTACATCGCCCAGTATTCCTACGCGAACGGGAGGCTCACGCCTCTCGATCCGCCGACCGTTCCGCAGGAAGGTGGGATCCGGCACATCGTCATGCACCCGAGCGGCAACTACGTGTATGGCGTGGCGGGGCCGACCGATAACGTCGCGGCGTTCCGCGTCGGCGCCGATGGCACTCTCACCCCGCTCGGTACCGTCCCGCGCCTCGCGCCGGAGCACTCGGCCGATGCCGGAACCCATATGGGTTCGGACATCGAGGTAAGCCCGGACGGCCGTTTCGTCTACGCGGCGAACCGGGGGACCAGCAACACGATCGCGATCTACTCCGTGGGCTCGGACGGGCGGCTGACCCGCGTGGGGTTGGAGAGTACGCGCGGCGAGACCCCGCGAAACTTCGCGCTCGACCCGGCGGGTGAACTGCTGGCGGTAGGTAACCAGGCGTCGCAGACCGTGGCTGTCTTCCGCATCGATCAGCAGAACGGCACGCTCACCCATCTTCACACTGAGGACGTGGGAGTCACGCCGTGGTTCGTCGGTATCTGGCGGGTTGGCGAGTAGGCTGAGCCGAGGGCATCACGCGGGGCCGTGATGCCGGGATCGAACGACAACCAGGAGAACTCACGCGGGGCTGCGGAGTCGCCGAGTGGGTCATGGGCCGAGCGTACGTCTTCCGTCTTCGCCAATCATCTCCAAGGCGAGGGCTGGAAGAACGTGGTAGGCGATCGGTAGCGATCGGTACGTGAATCCCCGCCCGCCTCTCCGCGCGGCTACTTTCTCCGTGGCTCGCGCAGCTTCGCGTAGCCATCCGAGTGAGCATCCGTTCCGACACTCTGGCGCCACATAGGGCCCCCGCTTATCGTATTCGACGGTGGGTCGGCCAGGCCCGCCGACCATCAACACGCTAGCCGGCTACTTCAAGGGCCCGGGTACCCACCGCATGCAAGCCCTTCCCCAATCCGACCAGATCGATTCCATTCTCATGGAGCGCATGAGATCCGGGGACGATGGCGCCCTCAGCGCGATCGTCGAGCGACACCGGGGTCCCCTGATCTCGTACTCGCTGGGCATCGTGCGGACGATGGACGTCGCCGAAGAGGTGGTACAGGAGGCCTTCGTCCGGCTCTGGGAAAACCGCTCACGCTGGAAGTCAGGCGGTTCGGTGCGGGGATATCTGTTCAAGATCGCCCGGAATCTCGGTCTCGAACGCCTTCGGCATCTGGAGGTACGGCGTCGGGTCGAGCCGGAAGTGCGCATGGAAATGATGTCTTCCCCCCCATCCCCCCTCGACGTGGTTGTCGACGAAGAACTTCGCCAGGCACTCCGGAGAGCTGTCGAGCGGCTGCCTGCGCGGCGTCGGCTCGCCCTCAGCCTCGTCCGGTTCCAGGGGTACTCCCTCGATGAGGCTGCTCAACGCATGGGCCTCTCCCGCCAGACCGTGGCCAATCACGTATCCCTCGCCCTCGACGATCTGACCGAAGCGCTCAGGAGCTTCACCGACTGAACTCAACGTTTCTTCCCGACGCTGGCGTCGTGGGGGATTCGAGGACGAATCGCTCGCGCGTCAGGGCTGCGCATGGCCTGGCCCGGAGTCGTTGGCGAGGCGATTGGTAATCACCCGTACCTCGCGCATTAGTATCGCGATGGAGAGTCGGAGGCCCGTTCGCAGGTCTCTCTTCAAGCTCAAGCTATGCCGGCTCGCCATCCGCAGGAGCCCGGAGGGACGCCCTCGACGACGATGGCCTCCCGCGTGGCCCTGACGCCTCGCATGTGAACGTGGGGAACCACGGTGAACGGAATATCGAGATCGATGGAGTTCGATCCGCACATCATCATCGCCTTTCTCGCGGGAGATGCGACGGAGGAGGAGCGAAACGCCCTCCGTGCATGGCGTGAAGCCAGCCCGCGTCACGAGGAGGAGTTCCAGCGCAAGGCCGGCGTCTGGCAACTGCTCTCGGAGGTGCCCGAGGCCGTTCTGGTCGAACCGGAGCCTGTCCAGCCGCCAGACCGGGCCGAGACGATCAGGAGCCTGCCAACCAGGTCACAGGTGTCCCGACCAAAACGCCGGGTCGCCTTGTGGCTGTTGCCGGCGGCCGCATCCGCCCTTCTCGGCGTCGCCCTGGGCGCGCTCTGGGCGGGGCGCGCCGCGCCGGAGCGCTTCGCGAGTGGCGAGGTCATCACCGGCGTCGACGAGATCGCCACGGTCACGCTCGAGGACGGTACGGTCGTTCGACTTCGCGGTGAGAGCCGGCTCGAGTTCGGCCCCGCGATCGGGAAGCGAGACGTGTTTCTCGACGGGCAGGCCTATTTCGCCGTCCCGCCCGGCCAGGACGAGCCGTTCCGCGTTCATACCCGAAATGGGCAGGTGACCGTCCTCGGCACGAGGTTCGACGTCGCCAGCCGGAACGACGACGTGCGGGTCGTCGTGGTGCAGGGAGCCGTGGAGATGGGTGTCGGGGAGCAGCGCGTCAACCTCCGCGCGAACGAAGGTGGGCGGGTGGGCCCCAACGGCGAGCCGATCGTCGAGGAGGTTCCCGATGTCTACCGGGAAACCGACTGGGTCGGCGCCTTCATTGCCTACGAGGCGACTCCTCTCGCCGAGGTCGCCCGCGAGTTCGAGAGTCGCTTCGGGGTCCGGATCGAGATCTCGAACCCCGAGCTGGAGTCTCGAACGATCAGCGGGTGGTTCGTCGACCAGACCCCGGCCGAGATGTTCGGCAACATCTGCCTCGCGGTGGATGCTCAGTGTGAAACCGGCGACGAGCTCCTGAGAATGGACTTGCGGGAGGATGCCGAGCCGGCACCCGCCCGCGTGGGAGCGTGATGCCGCGGTTCCGAAGGAGCCGTCGTCCGTTTGCACCGCGGGCCGGGGCAATCGCGCAACGTGGTGGCGTGGTGGCCCCGGATGGCACCGGACGAGGCAAGGGGCAGTCCGCGGTTGGCAGTCGAGGTTGCGCTCGCAAGCACGTCACGGGGGTGAATGCGTAATCCTGCGTTCGTCGTCCTGACTTTCCTGATCACGCTGGCGCCTGCTGGCGCTCTGGCGGGTCAGAATCGGTTGGCCACGGCTCCTTCGATGGGGCTGGCAAAATCTAGCCCCGTTCGTTTCGAGAATCCTCTCGACGCCAGGGTGGGCCTGATCGTCGAGGGTGTCCCGCTTTCCAAGGCGATGGATGTGCTTCGGCGGACTTCGCCGGTTCCGATCATCTTCAGCCCGACCTTGATCCCGGAGGTGGATGTTACCTGCAATTGCGCGGACGTTTCGTTGGGTGAAGCGCTGTCCCGGATTCTGGTGGGAACGCGCCTCGAGTTCGTCGATCGAGCTGGTCAGGTAGTGGTTCGGATTCAACGGGGAGATCCGTCGCGAACGGCGGGTCTCGCCAGCGTCACGCCTCATGTGGTTCCGGGGCGGTCTCACCGTGGGGAGGTGAATATGCTCAAACGCTTCATCAGAACCGGGCTAGGCGCCCTGTCCGTCGCTGCGGCGACGGCCGCCATGCCCGTGATGGGGTACTCGCAAGGGCAAAACCCAGCGCAGAACACCGTCACGGGCCGGGTGGTCAACGCCGAGACGCTCGCTCCGTTGTCGGGCGTCCTCGTGTCCCTGCAGGGCGCGAATGCGGCAGTGCTCACCGGCGCGGACGGGCGGTACAGCATCGTCGCGCCGGGGACTGGTACGCTCGTCTTCAGCATGCTGGGCTTCACTCAGCACACGGAACCGATCAACAACCGGTCCGTGGTGGACGTGGGTCTGCAGACGACGGCCCTGGCGCTGGACGAGATCGTCGCCGTCGGCTACGCGACACAGACCCGTGCGACCGTGTCCGGTTCGGTCAGCACCGTCAGCTCGGAGGACCTCGAGCGCAGCTCGTCCACGACGATGGCGGACATGCTGGTCGGTAAGCTGGCGGGAATCAACACCCGCATGGTGAATACGACCTCGAACCTGAACTTCGGCGGCGCCGGCGGTCGGGTTCCGCGGGATGGCCGGCCGGGATCTTCGGGCACCCTGCAGATCCGCAACATGGGCGAGCCGCTGTTCATCATCGACGGCGTGCCGCAGACGGCGCTCGAGTTCAACCAGCTGAACTCCGCGGATATCGAGAACATCTCGATCCTGAAGGACGCGTCGGCGGCGGTCTACGGCTTCCGCGCGGCGAACGGCGTGGTGCTGGTGACGACCAAGCGTGGTCAGGTCGAGCAGCGGCCGCAGCTTCGCGTCGATGGCTACTATGGTTGGCAGTCGATCGACCGGAGCCGGACGCCGTTCGGCTGGGCGAACACGGCCTATCAGTTCCAGTACAGCATCGTCGAGTCGCAGCAGAACCGCGGCGAAGCGAGAACCATCCCGCGGGAGATCCTGGAGAACTACCGGATCGGAGCCCCGGGATACGAGAGCTACGAGTCGTTCCCCGCGGTAGTGAACAACCAGGGCGCGATGCAGGCGAACCTGTCCGCCAACCTTTCGGGTGGGACGGGTGACGCCACCTACTACCTGTCGCTCGGTCACGTGACGCAGGACTACGTGATGGACGACAACAACTTCAACCGGACGAACCTGCAAGCGAACCTGCAGACCGACCTGTTCGACAGCTTCAGGATCGGAGCGGAGATCCGCGGCCGGCTGGAGAAGCACATCACGACGTCGATCACGAACCTGGCGGATCCGATTACGGTGCACTTCCAGTCGATCCAGAGCACGTGGCCGCACGAGAACTGGTTCGCCAACAACAACCCCAACTACATCAACGGCGACGTACGGTACATCGTGCGGGCGCCGCCCATCTTCAACCGGGACGTGTCGGGCACCCAGGACCAGATCCGGCGGAACCTGAACAGCACGTTCTGGGCGCGGTACACGCTGCCGTTCGGGACGGTCGCCGAGGCGCGGTACTCGAAGACGAACGATACGGAGGATTTCGACATCCACCGGTACACGTTCGACGCGTACTGCTACGACGAGGAGACCGACACCTACAACGTCTGCTACACCTACCAGGACCAGACCCGGCAGAGCGTCCGCGGCGTTCGTGAGGCGGACTTCGCGAACTTCACGCTCAGCCAATCGCTGGGTCTGGGCTCACACACGATCTCCGCCGTGGCCGGCGTCGAGATCAATGGTGGTGAGAGCACGGAGTCGATGATCCAGGCCGTCCCGCCGAACAACTTCAACAGCACGATCGACTTCGTGAACGTGACGAACGCGGAGACGTCGTGGAACATCAATCGGCGGGCTTCCTACTTCGGCCGTCTGAACTACGACTACGAGCAGCGGTACCTGGTCGAGCTGCTCGGTCGTTACGACGGTTCGTACCTGTATGCGCCCGGCAAGCGGTGGGGTTTCTTCCCCGGCGTCAGCGTCGGCTGGCGTATCACCCAGGAGCCGTTCATGCAGGATCGGCTCGGGTTCCTGGACGAGTTGAAGCTGCGTGCGTCCTGGGGTGAGACGGGCCGCGAGCAGGGCATCCAGGCGTGGGGCTTCCTCGGCGGCGCGAGCTACGGCGTCGGCAACGGCGCGGTGCTGGACGGCGCTCGGATCACCGGTGTCCGGCCGCGGGGACTGCCCATCACCAACCTCTCGTGGGTCACCAGCGTGGCCCGGAATATCGGCTTCGACTTCGCGATGTTCGACGGGAAGCTGGGCGGTGAGCTCGACTTCTTCGAGCGTAAGCTGTCCGGCATTCCGGCCGCCCGCTACGACGTGCTGCTTCCCAGCGAGGTCGGGTATTCGCTGCCCAACGAGAACCTGGAGAGCGAGTCGAACATCGGTCTGGACGGTGTCATCCGGTACAGCAGCCGGATCGGTGAGGTCAACTACTCGATCGCGCCGAACTTCACGCTGTCCCGCCGGCGGATCCTCGACAGGTACAAGCCGCGCTACGCGAACTCCTGGGATCGCTACAGGAACGCGTCCGAGCATCGGTGGGCCGGCGTGAACTTCAACTATCACGTGATCGGCCAGTTCCAGTCGATGGAGGAGATCGCGAACTACCCGATCAACATCGACGGCCAGGGCAACCGGACCCTGTTGCCCGGCGACCTGATCTTCGAGGACGTCAACGGTGACGGAATCATCTCGCCGCTCGATCAGCGGCCGCGTGGCTACAGCTCGGCCGCGGATCCGCCCATTCTGTCCTACGGCCTGTCGGGCACGTTCAGCTACGCCGGCTTCACGCTGAGCTACGACTGGGCGGGCGGGTCGTTCTTCTCCTTCAACCCGGGTTCCGACCTGCGGATTCCGTACACGAGCGACCACAACGGCGGTGCGTACATCTGGTCGAGGTGGCGGCGTGCGGACCCGTACGATGACAACAGCGAGTGGATTCCGGGCAAGTTCCCGCCGCTTCGCAAGGCGCAGAACAACCACTCCAGCTACCGCAACAGCGATTTCACGTATACCAACGTGCACTTCCTGAGGCTGCGGCGGGTGGAGCTCGGTTACAACGTGCCGGCGACTTTCTCGGATCACCTGGGACTGTCGCGGGTGCGGGTGTACACCAGCGCACAGAACCCGTGGCTGATCGACAACACGGACTGGGCGATGGACCCTGAAGTGGCGCAGTGCTGTGGTCAGGTTTACCCGACCACGCGCGTCGTCAACGTCGGCTTCAGCGCCACCGTCGGTGGCGGCAGCCGGCCCGCACCGGCGGTTCCGGTCCAGCCCAATCGCTGAGCGTTCCAGTGAACCTCGGTGATCGCAAGGATGGAAGCCCTCTTCCGGGAGGGCTTCCATCCCCGGCTGGCCGCGTACCTACAGCCGATCAAAATCTTCAGGATTACTCCACATCATGAAAAAGTCGTACGGATATCTGTCCTGTGCTCTGCTGGTGGCGTCGCTCGGTGCTTGCGACGAATACCTCAATACGGAGCCGCAAACCATCCTGACGGACGAGCAAGTCTGGTCAAATCCGTCCATGATTCTCGGGGTCATGGCAGACTACTACGGACTCCTGCCGGACTATCTGAACTTCGAGTCGGGCCTCGGTACCTGGGGCTCGTACGACGAGGGGCTGTACTCGGGGATCACGAACACCGACCAGGTCAACGGGATTCTCGAGTATGGCTACGGTACCTTCGCCAACTGGAGCGGAGGTACCAGCTCCTACGGCCTGATCCGCAACATCAATCTCGCGATCGACAAGATCACCGAGGCCACGGGCCCGCAGATGACCCCCCAGCTGAAGGCGCAGCTGGTGGCTGAGCTGCGCTTCATGCGGGCGTGGGTCTACTTCGACCACGTGAAGCGCCATGGCGGCGTACCCCTCATTACCGAGCAGCTGATCTACGACTTCAGCGGCGATCCAACCTACCTGCAGGTTCCCCGGGCGACCGAGGCGCAGGTCTACGAGTTCATCGCCAACGAGATGGACCAGATCGCCGACCAGCTCGGCAACGAGGGGAGTCAGACGCGGGCGAACCGCTACACGGCGCTGGCGCTGAAGAGCCGGGCCATGCTCTACGCCGGTTCGATCGCCGAGCACAACAACAAGATGCCCAGCCCCATCACGCTTCCGGGCGGCGAAGTGGGGATTCCGGCGAACCGGGCGGCGGAGTTCTACCAGAAGTCTCTGGATGCCTCGCGCGCGATCATTCAGAGCGGGCAGTACTCACTCTACAACGCCGTTCCGAACGACCCGGGCCTGAACTTCTATCAGGCTCTCGCGGTCAAGTCGGGCAATTCCGAAGTCATCTGGGCGAAGGACTACCTGGCCTCGTCCGGCGCCAGCCATCTCTGGACCCTGAACATGATCCCGCCGTCGATGCGTATCGCGATCACCGGGACGAGCCAGGGTGCCGCGCTCTCGCCCTCGCTACAGCTCGTCGAGACGTTCGACTATACGGACGGTCGGGACGGCGTGCTCCCCGGGGTCCGCGGGCCCGGTGAAGGTCAGGACGCCTGGATCTTCTACGACGAGATCGACGACATCTTCGAGGGCAAGGACGGACGGCTCTGGGGTTCGATCATCTACCCCGGGACGGTCGCCCGCGGGCAGCAGATCCAGCTGCAGGCCGGCGTCTACGTCTGGAACCCCAACACCAATCAGTACGACAAGGTCGAGGGTCTGCGCGGCTCCACTTACACGGACGGTGGCGTGCTCACCGGTCTGGACGGCCCTCGCGGCGTCGAGAACTACCTGACGACGACCGGCTTCTACGTGCGGAAGTACCTCGACGAGAAGCCCGAGGGTGCCACGTCGACGGTGGGTAGCGACATCTGGTGGGTTCGTTTCCGGCTCGGCGAGATCTACCTGAACGCGGCGGAGGCGGCCTTCGCGCTCGGCCTTACCGACGAGGCGCTCGGGTACCTCAACGAGCTGCGCGAACGGGCGGGATTCCCACCGAACAGCCTCACGGCGGCCGACCTGACGCTCGAGAAGATCCAGGACGAGCGGCGTGCCGAGCTGAGCTTCGAGGATCACCGCATCTGGGACATCAAGCGTTGGCGGATCGCGCACATCCTGTGGGACGGTTCGGACGGAAGCACGACGGCCAACCTCTGGTCCCTGTATCCCTATCGGGTCGTTCATCCGGGACACCCGAACGACGGGAAGTTCGTCTTCGACAAGTTCCCGTCGGTTCGCCAGACGGCGCCCCGCTATTTCCGCCTGGGGAACTACTACTCGGAGATCCCGGCGCAGGTCCGCGGGAACAACCCGCTGATCGTGCCCAACCCGTTCCATTGATCCGGGCATGAGACAAAGGGACATGACGATGAGAGCACGCGAGATCCAGTGTGCGGCGCTGACGCTCCTGGCCGTTTCGGTGGCGGGTTGCGACATCACCGCGCTGGACAACTACGATGCCCCGAGCTCCAAGCTCACCGGCCGGGTGGTCTACAACGGGGAGCCGGTTCAGGTTCGGAGCAACGAGGTAGAGCTCGAGCTCTGGGAGCAGGACATCGAGGAGTTCGAGCTGAATCAGAAGATCCAGGTCCACGTTGCCCAGGAGGGGACGTTCTCGGCGGTCCTCTTCGATGGCCGCTACAAGCTGAACCTGTTGCCGGGCAGCGGTCCCTGGGTCACCCCGACTCCTCTGGACACCATTCGCTTCGAGCTGCGGGGGAGTCACACGCTGGACGTACCGGTCACGCCGTACTACGTGGTGCGTGATGAGCAGTTCAGCTACGACCGCAACGCGAACGCGCCCTGGGGCACCGTGACGGGGACGTTCCGGGTCGGGAAGGTGAACACGTCGCGCGCGGTCGAGTACGTCGGCGTTTACGTCGGGGTGACGTCGTTCGTGGACAGGATCAACAGCCTGGTCATCGCCAACAACGTTCGAGAGCGGACTGGCGCGGCGATCGCGACTCAGCTGGATGCGAGCCCCGAGCTCAGCGATCCGATCAGCATCGCGATACCGCTTCCGAACACGATCTACAACACGAACTCGCCGGCGAAGCGCGAGAAGGTCTTCGTCAGGGTGGGGATCAAGACGCAGGGTGTCGCGCACATGATCTTCAGCCCGATCCAGGAAGTGGCCATCGGCCCGCCCCCCGCGGAATGATCGTGACCTTATTGCGAGAGCCACGGACGAACCCGAATGAGTCGATGACCATGAGATCACTGACGAGAAGTGCCGCCGTTCTGCTGTCGGTTCTGACACTCCCCGCGATCGCGGAAGCGCAGGAGCGGTCATGGGATGTGTCGCTGGGTGCTGGACCGAGCTTCCCGGTATCGAGGCTCGGAGAGGAGGCGGAGACCGGTATGCACGTCCACGGGCTGGTCGGCTACCGGCTGCGCGGTATTCCGGCGAAGCTGAGGGTCGGGGTCTTCTATCAGAACTTCGACGCGACCGAGCGTGAGCCTAGCATCAACGTGTCATTGGGCGGCGAGTGGTACCGCCAGCTGAGCGCGGTCGTCGACGCCGTCTTCCAGCTTCCGGTGAATGCGCCGGTCCAACCGTATGCCCTGGTTGGTGCGGGGTGGCTGCGTGAATGGCACGACGACCGCACCTACGCGGGCAAGAACCACGCGACGGTCGGCTTCAACGCCGGCGCGGGCATCGACTTCCCGATCTTGGGCGTTCATGGGTACATCGAGGCCCGGTACATGGGCGTCGGTGGGGATGCCCTCGAGACCGGGCCCCCCGCTGTGTATCCGGAAGTGAATTTCAAGGCGATCCCGGTGACCCTGGGCGTTCGATTGTAGGGGTGAGGCGTCGGCCGCGCGCGACGCCTGTCGCGCGCGGCCATCGTCTTCAGCGGGATCGCTGGCCGTTCGGCTTCGGCCGTGCTCTGGGTGGAAGGCCGAATGGAGGATGGGAACCGGACGCCCGCGTCCGCGGATTTCCCGGGAGATCGGTGACCTTGCCGATCTTCCGGGCGCTCGTGTTCGTCAAGATTCTTGACGCTGTTCCCGACACCGATTACTATGGCGCGTATTCCCACGCCGTGACCCCGCCGGTGTCATGCAGATACCGGGTTGCCACATCTCGGGAGGAATTACGCACGGCGTAATTTCTGTGACCATCCGCCCACAAGACTCGGCGTACGTGCGACCGTAGGGACGGTCACGTACTTCGGGAGATCCCGTCGAATCTTTCCTGCGGCGTAAAATCCAACATCAGGGATCGAGCAGAAGCGATTGTTCCTCATCCATGCGCGACCTGGAGGCGCCTATGAGATCAAGACCGTAGTTCGTGCGGTAGCTTTTCGGTGACGTTCGCCGCTCGAGCCTGTGCCGCGTCTGAGGGAGTGGAACGCCCAGGATCGAACGCGCTCACCTTTCGTTCCCCCAGAATCCTTAATCCATGATGATCTCCCTACGTCGTCTCCTCCTGCTCCCGATGCTCTTGTCGATCGGGATCGCGGAGGCGGCAGCCCAGCAGGGCCAAGTGGTGACGGGCCGCGTGACGAGCGCGGAGACCCTGGCGCCGCTCTCGGGTGTGTTGGTCTCGGTCGACGGGGCCAACGTAGCGGTGCTGACCGGCCAGGACGGGCGGTACTCGGTTCAGGCGCCGGGCACGGCGACCCTGATCTTCAGCATGTTGGGATACTCGCAGCAGCGAGTGCCCGTCGAGGGACGTTCAGTAGTGGATGTTTCGCTGCAGAGCGCGGCGCTGGTCCTCGACGAGATCGTGGCGGTCGGATACGGTCAGCAGCAGCGCGCGACCGTCTCCGGCGCGGTGAGCCAGGTCAATTCGGAGCAGCTGGCGTCGCAGACCGCCTTCAGCACGACGGCGGGCGCGCTCGCGGGCATGATCCAGGGCATCAGCGTCCGCACCGCGGTCAACGCTGCGTCGGGCGTGTCGGGATCCGCCAACGGCGTTCCGGGCGAGCCGGTGGACGGCCGGCCGGGTGCTGTGGCCGCCATCTCGATCCGCAACATGGGTGAGCCGCTCTACGTCATCGACGGGATCCCGTCGGACGCGGCTGCGTTCAACCACCTCAACTCTCAGGACATCGAGAGCATCTCCGTTCTTAAGGACGCGTCGGCCGCGGTGTACGGCTTCCGCGCCTCGAACGGCGTGATCCTGGTGACCACGAAGAAGGGCGGCCGCGAGCAGGCGCCGCGGATCACGATCAACGGGAACTACGGGATCCAGAACCTCACGCGGTTCCACTACCAGCGGATGTTCGACGCCTATCAGTTCCTGCGGGCCGGAGCGGACTCGAATACGAGCCTCGGGAACGTTCTAGCGCCCGAGCTGTGGGACGAGGCGCTCGCGGAGCTGGAGAAGTGGCGTCGCGGCGAGCCCGGCTACGAGTCGACGGACTACTACAAGCTGTCGATGAACAACCCGAACGCAGCTCAGTACAACCTGAACGCGAACATCTCGGGTGGTTCGCAGTCCGCGCAGTACTACCTCTCGGCGGGTCACCAGCAGCAGGACTACAACGTCAAGGGCTTCACCTGGGGCCGGTCCAACCTGCAGGCGAACCTGTCGGTCGACCTGTCCAGCAACTTCCGGATGGGCACGGAGCTGCGGGCGCAGCAGCGGATCACGGACGGTCTTGCGATCCCGCCGGCGAACGCCTCCGACGGTGACGCCGTCCGGACGATCCTCTTCTCGGCCAACAGCCAGTGGCCGCACCTGAAGCCGTTCATCGGTCCGAACAACGAGTATCTCGCGGGGGTGCCGCACATCCGTCGTAACGACCGGCAGGCCGGCACTCACAACATCGAGACGATCGGTTGGACGAAGGACCTGCGCCGCGACTTCGCGGGCAACTTCTGGGCGGAGCTCACGCTGCCGTTCGGTACGCGGGTACGGGCGACCGCCTCGCTCGATGCCGACCAGCGCGAGTGGGACATGGCGCGTCGTGGCTACCAGCTGTACTGCCACAACGAGCTGCTGGACACCTATGACGTTTGCTACAACTCCGTGGATCGGCGCCGTGAGCACCTGCGCGCCGAGGGAACCGGAGTGTTCGGGAACCTGACGGTCAGCCACGCCCAGCGGATCGGCGGGCACAACCTCAACGGGACCGTGTTCGCGGAGCTGAGCGGCGGGGAGAACGGCTCGACGCTGTTGATCGGGCAGTCCCCGAACAACTACACGCACCTGATCGACGGGTTGTCGGCGGTCAGCGAGATCAACAACAACTGGGGCATCAACCGCCGTTCGTCGGTGGGCGGCCGGTTGGACTACGACTACAACCAGAAGTACCTGTTGACGCTGCTGGCCCGGTACGACGGCTCGTATCTGTATGCGCCCGGGCAGCGATGGGGCTTCTTCCCCGGCATCACGTTCGGTTGGCGTGTAACCGAGGAGCCCTTCCTGCGCGACCGGTTCAGCTTCCTCGAGGACCTGAAGCTGCGCGCTTCGTGGGGCCAGACGGGTAGCGAGAGCGGTCAGCCCTGGAGCTACCTCGAGGGTGCCACCTACGGTGTCGGCGGCGGGTCGGTGTTCGATGGCACGCACGTGACCGGAGCGCGTCCGCGAGGGTCGCCCAACCTCGCCCTGAGCTGGCTGACGAACACAACGAAGAACGTCGGTATGGACGTGCTCATGTTCGATGGGCGGGTGTCGATCGAGACGGACCTGTTCGAGCGTGTCCGTAGCGGGATCCCGGCGACTCGTGCCGGTATCCAGATACCGACCGAGGCGGCGTTCCCGCTTCCGCAGGAGAACCTGAACGAGGACGTCACGCGCGGCTTCGAGATGGCGCTCCGGTGGAACGACCAGGTCGGCCGTGTCCGGTACAGCATCGCGCCGAACTTCACCATCGCGCGGTCGAAGGCGTCTGTGCGTAACGGTGAGCGTTACGGGAGCCGGTACGACCACTACAACGCGACAGGCAACAACACGTCCCGTTGGAACGGCGCGGCGATGGGTCTGCACGCGATCGGCCAGTTCACGAGCTTCGAGCAGATCGAGAGTCATCCGGTCATCCAGGATAACAACGCGAACAAGAACCTCCTGCCGGGTGACCTGATCTACGAGGACGTGAACGGAGACGGGATCATCAACAACCTGGACAACCGCGTCATCGGCTTCGACAACGACATCACGCCGATCATGTCGTACGGCGCGGTCACCAGCATGAGCTTCCAGGGTCTGACGCTGAACGTGAACTGGGCCGGTGGTGCGTACTTCTCGCACCTCCGCGAGTTCGAGATGCGGTTCCCCGGGGCGTGGAGCCAGCACAACGGCCCGCTCTACGGCGTGGATCGTTGGCAGCGGGTGAACCCGTACGATCCGCAGAGCGAGTGGATCCCGGGGCGGTATCCGCCGCTGCGGGTGAACTACACGAACGAAGCCGCAGCGCCCAGCTACAGGACGAGCGACTTCTGGCGGACGAACGTGAAGTTCCTGCGGATTCGCACGATGGAGCTGTCGTACAACGTGCCGGATCGTCTGTCGACGACGCTGGGTCTGTCGGGGGTCAACGTGTACACGAACCTGTCGAACCCCTTCAGCATCGACAACACGCGCCACTACATGATGGACCCGGAGGTATCGCAGGGTAACGGGATGGTCTACCCCACTATCCGGATGCTCCAGGTGGGCTTCAGGGCGAACATCGGCGGCGGTCAGCGAGCCGCGGTCCCAGTTTCCAACTGAACCTCAATACCCACACAAGCCGAGGCATGGGCGGTTCCCTTCGGGGGACCGCCATGCCGGAGCGCGCGGCCTTGCGGCAGTCCCGCCGCCTGGACCGGATGGGCGCGACCTGAAACGATGACTCATTGCAATGAGAGTTCAAATGATCCGAAAGCCTGCGTATGTTCTGGCGCTGGCGTCGACCCTCGCCCTGAGCGGATGTCTGGACGATTGGTTGACGACAGAGCCACAGGACATCCTCACGGATGAGCAACTCTGGACCGATCCCAACCTGATCGTCAACGTTCTCGCCGACTACTATGACCGCCTCCCGATCCGCGAAGGACCGCACGGGGGTGGTGAGTGCGGTAGCTGGTGCGCATGGGATCAGTACGACGAAGCCATCATTTCCCGGCAGAACGTCGGTAACGTAAACACCGCGAACCTCGGGTCGCCGGGCAACTACAGCTACACGCTGATTCGCGACATTCACGTCGCGATGGCAGGCATCGAGGCGGTGCCGGAGGCGACGCTACTGGGTCAGAAGGCGCGCTTCCTGGCCGAGCTGCGGTTCCTGCGGGCCTACCTGTACTTCGACATGGTGAAGCGGCACGGTGGCGTTCCGCTGATCACCGAGCGGCTGGTCTACGAGGGGGATGTCGAAGCACTGCAGGTGCCGCGGGCGTCGGAGGCGGAGATCTACGATTTCATCTACGACGAGCTGGTAGCGATCAAGGGTGACCTTCCGAAGGACCCGGCCCAGAAGGGAAGGGCTACGTGGGGTGCCGCAATGGCGTTGATCAGCCGGTCGCAGCTCTACGCCGGTTCGATCGCCACCCACAACTACACCGCCAACCTGGCCCAGCCACTCCTGCTGACGGACGCAAACACGGGTAAGCTCGTGGCCGGCATCCCGCAGTCGGAGGCGGCGAAGTACTACCAGCGGTCGCTCATCGCGTCCGACTCACTGATCAACAACTCCGGTTATTCGCTACTGACCGGCGCCGATCCTTCCCAGGCGTTCCACAACATCTTCGTCACGAAGGGGCACAACGAGGCGATCTTCGTGAAGGACTTCGCGGGTACGAAGAACCATTGGTTCGCGATGCGCGGTCGTCCGACCTCGATGAAGGTGGACGGTTTCGCGAACTGGGGAGGGTCCGAGATCGGGGCGACGCTCAACGTCGCGGAGAACTTCGACAATCTGGATGGTACGCGCGGCCCGCTGCCGGGAACGGGTGATGGTACGCCCGCCAGCCAGGCGGACTGGATCTTCTACGATTCGCCGGAGCAGATCCTCGAGGGCCGTGACGGCCGCATGCTGGGTACCGTACTGGGTCCTGGCGGTCAGCTCGGCAGCCAGGGGACGGTCAGCCTCCAGGCTGGCGTGTACGCCTGGAACGCGGACCTCGGCCGCTATGTCGCCACGGGAGCGGCGGGTCCAGGAACGACCTACGGGCCCGATCCGTCGTTCGGCCTTCAGACCGGCATCGACGGTGTGAACCCGAACACCGCGTACATCAACAACACCGGGTTCTTCATCAAGAAGTACCTGAACCCGGATCCGGCCATGGCGCGGTATTCCCCGGGCGACTACACCTGGGTGATCTACTTCCGCCTAGGCGAGATCTACCTGAACGCGGCGGAAGCGGCGCTGCAGCTCGGCCAGGAGGCGCAGGCGCTGCAGTACATCAACACGCTGCGTGAGCGGGCCGGCTTCCCGCCGAACAGCCTGACCTCGCTGACGATGGAGAAGATCTACACGGAGCGTTGGGCTGAGTTGGCTTTCGAGGACCAGCGGTTGTGGGATCTTCGTCGCTGGCGGATCGCCCACGACGTCTGGGACGGCAACCCGTCCAACCCCTCGGCGCGGCTGTGGGTGCTGCTACCCTACAGGATCTATCACCCGGGCAACCCGAACCACGGGAAGTGGGTGTTCGATCGGACTCCGCACCTCCTGAACACGAACGGGCGGAATTTCCCGATCGGGAACTACTACACCACGTTCCCCCAGAACGCGATCAACAACAATCCGCTTCTGGTCCAGAACTCCGGGTTCCAGTGATCTCCACGGACATCGCATAAGAGGGAAGACGATGAAGCAAGCCAGACTCATTGTAGCGCTCATGGCGATGCCGGTTGGACTCGCCGGGTGCGACATATTCAAGGCGGACATTCTGGAGGCGCCGGGTGTGATGCTCACCGGTAACGTCGTGTTCAACGGCCAGCCGGTCCCCGTCCGCGTACCCGGCGGCGCCCAGCTCCGGCTCTGGGCCAACAGCTGGGACAAGGACGATCCCGAACGACAGCCCACGTCGATGGGCGTCCACCTGCAGATGGACGGCAGCTACTCGGCCGCGGTCTACAACGGCGAGTACGAGATCCAGCTGATCGACAACAGCGGGCCCTGGGTCAACGACACGACCCGTATTCCGATCGTGGTGAACGGGAATACGGTAAAGGACGTCCCGGTGCAGCCGTACTATACGATCCAGGACGTGAACATCGTGTTCAACCCGCCAGCGGCCGGTGACACGGAGACGGCGGGCAGCATCACGGCAACATTCCGGGTAGGGCAACACGTTACGACACCGCTGGTGGAGGTTGTCGGTCTGTACATCAACACGACGACCTTCGTGGATCGTACCCGGCGCGAGACGAATCTCCTTGTGCAGACGGATCCGCCGCCACCCCCGGGGCAAAACGGCGCGAACCCGCACGAGCGAAGCCGAGCCCAGGTACAGACCGAGCTGGACAACAACCAGCCGATCACGATCACGCTGAGGCTGCCGAAGAGCATCCTGCTCACCCGGTCTCCGGATCCTCGGACGAAGGTGTACGCGCGCGTTGGGGTAAAGGCTGTGGGTGTGACGGAACTGGCCTATTCCCCGGTCCAGGCGATCGACATCTCCCAGTGATCACGCGTGCATAGCCGAATGGCGACCGTCGGGCGCGCTGTGCGCGCGCCCGGCGGGTGAAGGGGAACGCACGCGCACCGAAACCAGCCCGACGCACGTGTGTCAGCGACGGGTCACCAATCAGCGGAGGTCAGAGGATGAAGAGGTACATCATAGCGGCAGCGGCGGGAGCCGTGCTTGCGCTATCACCGGGGAAGGAGCTGGCCGCCCAACCCTGGCAGGCCGGGCTGCCGGGGGACGACGTCGTTTCGCTCGTAATAAGAGCCGGCGCCGTTTCCCCGACGACGACCTTGACCGACAACACGAAGTTCAGCGGCGGATTCGCCGGAGGCGCGTCATTCACGTACTGGCCGATTCGTAACCTCGGCCTCCGGCTGAACTACGAGATGGCCAAGACGGAAGGGAACAAGCTCCCGACGGCCGCTGCCAGCCAGGAAGATCCCACCGTCTCCTTCATGGGTGGCGAGCTGAACTTCCGCTATCCCCTGGGCACTGGTTCGATGGTCGTTTCGCCGTACGCCGGTGGTGGAGCGGGGATCAAGCAGTACGACTGGTCGCTCGACTCGACCGGGATCAGTCGGGACCTGGTGTTCGCCTGGAACCTGACTGGCGGCCTGGATATCCGGCCGATCTCGGCGCCATGGGTCGGCGTGGTCCTGGAGGCCAAGCGTTACGCCTCCAAGTATCAGTGGCACGCCATGTTCTGGGACAAGCCGGCCTTCAACGACCTGCTGTTCACGGTAGGAATCTCGCTGAACCGCTGACGGATCCGCGGTTCGTTTCGAACGGATCAGCGTAGTAGAAGACGGCCGCCGGGTACCCTGATAGGGCGCCCGGCGGCTTTGCCGTACGTACATCTTGCTCAACGGATTGCCGCGGGATGTCGAGAAAGCGGAGGAGAGCGAGGGAGGCAGGGAAAGCCATACCGCCGCCACCTGATCGGACGGACCGGGGGACAGGCGACAGGACACCGGCGCGTCTCTACTTCTGGCTGGTCATCCCGCTTCTGTGGGTCCTCATTCTGGTGGGGCTGGAGGTTGGGCTCCGCCTTGTCGGCGTCGGGTACGAGACGGCTCTCTTTGAGCCAGTGGACCCGGGGCTGCTCGTAGACAACACCGACTACACGCGGCGGTTCTACTCGCTGTACGATCGGCCGGAGCTGGTGCAGAAGTCCAACCTGTTCCCGGCAGAGAAGCCGCCGGGCAGGTTGCGGGTGTTCGTGGTGGGTGAGTCGACCGCACAGGGATTCCCGTTCCAGCGCAACCACAGCTTCACCGGGATCGCGCAGGCCGGTCTCCGCGCGGCCGGAGTCGACGTGGAGGTCCTCAACGTCGGCAACTCGGCCATGACGAGCTACTACCTGCGGGAGGCGCTGCGGGACATCGTCGCCTATGAACCGGATTTCGTCGCGGTGTACGCGGGGCACAACGAGTACTACGGGACGCCCTCGATGTTCACCGGCGGGAGCCATGCCAGCCGGCTCGCCGTCCTGTGGCTGCGAAAATTCCGGACGGTACAGGCCCTGGAGGGGCTGCTGGCTGGTTTGCTGAGGAATGATGCTCCGACCAACACGTTGATGGAGCGCCGCTTCGGCGAGGGGCTGTTTCCGCCCGACTCGGCGCGGGATGCCCGGGTGGCCGAGCTGTTCCTGCGGAACCTCGAGGCCGGTCTCTCGCCGTTGCAGAGGGCTGGTGTGACCACGGCCATCTTCGAGCCGGTCAGCAACCTGATCGACATGCCGCCTTTCCGGGAGGTCGATGGATCGGACCCGGAGGGGAGTGAGGCAGCAGGATCGGACCCCGGCGATGAAACTGGGCCGGACGCCGGGAGAGGGGAGGGGCCGCTCGTCCGGGAATACCGCCGTTTGCGTGAGCAGCGGGACGGCGGGGCATGGGATCGCGATGCCTGGATCGCCCTGAAGGATCGGGACCCGGTCCCCTTCCGCGCGAGGTCTGCGCTGACGGAGATCCTGGAACGATTCGCGACCACCGCGCCCGCCGTCACATGGATCGATACCTCCGAGGAGCTCGAGCGGGCAGCAGGCCCGGAGGCATTCTCGCACTCGCTGTTCATCGACCATCTGCACTTCAACTTCGATGGTCAGCTCCTGCTCGCGCGGATGCTTGGAGAAGCTGTGCTTGCGCGCTTCTATCCCGGGGACGAAGCCAGGCTCCGCGCGTACGAGGAGTACCTCTCGGATCCGGATCGGGTGCGTGCCGACGTCCGTCTTACGGCGTTCTGGGAGTTCGAGGCGTACACTCGCATCGCGAATCTGCAGCGGCAGGAGCCCTTCGCGTCGATGCCCTTGCCGAAGGCCTCGCCGCCCGTCCCGGAGCGGGTTCAGCGCAACAGCCTTTTTGCCGGCGGCGACTTCATCGACTCCCTCCGGGAAGAAGAGGTCGACGATCTCTTCTTCGCCGCGATCGACTACTACCGGTCAATCGGTGATCGGGACGAGTGGATCCGCAACATGAACGCGTACATCCATATCTTCGCCGGGCACCACGAGAGTCACCTTGCGTATGGTATCGCCCTCCTCGAGGATGGAGGGCCGATGTTGCTCGATCAGGCTGGCGCGTACATCCGGCGGGCGTATGCCCTGTCGGGCTACGATCCGGGAGTCGTCGAGGTTGCGCGGGAAGCACTCGAACAGATGGGCCTCGGCAGCCTGTGGGATCGTTTCGAACAGACCTATCTGGTGAAGCAATGAGGCCGAGGCGAGTCCCCGGCCGGGCAATGATCCGGGTTGTGGAGAACGGGCGAATCGATGCTGCGCGATGGACCGGTGGAGCGTCACCGAAGAAGGGCGACCGCGGGCCGGGAGAACGCATCATGGCCGACAGGCCCATCCAGATTCTCGTGTTTCAACTATCTACCACGCCAGTGCCGCCTGTTCGCTGAGGGATGGTGAAGTCGTCGTCGGTGTATTGACGGACCCTTTCAGCCGCAGGAAGGGCGACGACGACTTCCCGCGCGGGCGGGAAGTACTCCCTGACGACGGCGGGCATTTCGATCGACGAGGTGGACCAGGTCGGCTTCTACGACAACGCTGCTCAAGTTCGAGGTGATCTCGAAACATATCTGAACGTGGCACACCGGAAGTTCCGCTCCTCGCTGATGGAGGGTCCGCTCTGGATTGGGAAAAGCTGTACCTGGACCACACGCCGAAAGGAGCTCCGGTACAGTGGCCGGATTCTGTACGCGGAGCACCACGAGAGCCACGTAGCGGACGCCTGGATGCGATTGCCGGTCGGCATTTCGCTGGTGACAACGCCGATGTTCCAGGGTATCTTGTCCTTACTGGTCCTCACCCCGATCGGACTCCTGCTATGCTTTGGTCGGGCGAGATCCGCTCGAGCGGACCGGGACCGCCGGCAGCTTCTGAGTGGACCGACCCGAGAACTCCCGCCAGAGCAACCTGGAGCGGCAGTTCTGACCATTCGAGGAAGCTCGGGGATCGAGGGCGCGTATCCTTTCGCTCTCTGGACGAGGTTGCCTCTCGTTCCTGGCTGCGGAAAACACCGGCGGCTGTACCAGCGCCCGGCCACCAACCCCGCGGCCCCTGATCGGAAATGCTCCAGCGCTCCGAGTAGCCATCGATGAGCCTGATCGCGGAGTTGTGGGCGTTCGTAAAGGTGCGGAAGAAGTGGGTACTGCTTCCGATCATCGTCGCGATGCTGCTCGTCGGTGGGCTGCTGGTATTCGCGCAGGGATCGGCGCTGGCGCCGTTCATCTACACGATCTTCTAGCTCCAGTTACCTGCGCCGCCGTCCTGGGACAGGTGTCGCATCCATTGTCCGATGGATGCTTCCGGGGCGGCTCGTCCGTCGCCCGGCGGGAATGGAAGCTTAGGTCCTGGGACATCTGTCCCTCGCGGAACAGATCCACCGTTCGTCCGGTACGTTGACGCGGGCTCTGTCCAGCTCGGACAATGGCAGGCTACGAACCCTCTCGAGCGCCACTGGCTTGGGGTCCGACCGAAGCTGCACACCGGGGACAGCAAGCCATCGCAGGGCTCGCCATCTAGCCTTGTGTCCATCGACAAGCGGTCGACCTCGTTGGCGGACGAGCCGCCACCTCCCCCACACCTACACCGAAATGAGAACACTACGTACAGCGGCGTTAGCAGTGGTGCTGGGCGCGTCCGTATTCGGCGGCTGCAGTTCGCGACAAGCCGGGCCTGCCGTTGGCGAGTTCACGGAGCGCAGGCAATCGGCGAACGTGATCACGCAGGACCAGATCCAGACATTGCCGTCGGTATCCACTGTCGAGGAGGTGATGCTTCAGCTCCTCCCGGGGATCGAAGGCGGGCAGGGGGGTATTCGGATTCGGGGGATGCAGGGACCGCCGCTTGTGGTGCTCAATGGAGTGCCCCTCCAGGGAGGCCCGATCCCCGTGCCACCTCGTGACGTACAGCGCATTGAGGTGCTCCGCAGCGGTGGTGAGGTCGCCGCCTACGGGTTTCGGGGCACTAATGGCGTCATCCTGATCCAGACGCGGTGATTACGGATGGTGGCGGCTACGGTCGCCGTCACCGGGCATGATCGGGCTGCCTTTGGGAGCGTTGCCTGCGCACACTTACCTCCCGACACTCGACTCCGATCTCACTGCGTGGGGGGAAAGGATCGCTGGGCGCTTCCGGGTGATCCGGAAGTGGGCAGCACGGCTGTGCCGCGCTCGATCGCGATGACGGCCGTCTCTCCCTACAGCGCTCGCGGTGCGAGACGATCCCGCCGAGGGCGTCGCGGCGTTTCCGTATCGCGTGTGAGCGAAATCCCTTCGATCGGCCTCGCGCTCTCATCGACTGGCGCCTGGAAACCACCGGTCCAACGCATCGGTAAGCCCTGCTTCGTCTTCCTCTCCCACCCAGGCGACGTATCCGTCCGGCCGGATAAGGACCGCCGTCGGAACGGCCACTGTCCCGATGACCGGAAGCTCCCAGGGGCCCTCCGACTGAGCGGAGACGTAGCGAACACGATCGGCCCAGGGTGTGAGGTCGACAGTGAGGCGATCGCCAAGGTTCAGCAGGACTGGCAGAGCATCGCGCAACAGGTCGAACACCCGTTTGGGTCCGTCCGCGGTGACCAGGTCGAGGTCGGGCATCCGCCGACCCAGCAACGGATGTCCCTCGCCCAGGTCGTAGCGGATGTCGAGGCCGGATATCATCCCGGCGAACCGCTTGCGGCCCTCGTCCATACCCAGGAGCTCGACGGCTAACTCACGGAGGGCTTCCGTCCTCGGATCGGTCCGGAGGAGCGCGACCTGCGCCATCGTGTTGCGGAGCACCCGCGCGGCGACCGGGTGGCGCTCGGCGTGATAGGTATCCAGCAGGCTTTCCGGCGACTCGCCCCTGACGACCTGCCCGAGCTTCCAGGCGAGGTTGACCGCGTCCTGCACACCCGTGTTGAGGCCCTGACCACCCGTCGGAGGATGGACATGCGCCGCGTCGCCAGCCAGCAGAACGCGCCCCGCGCGGTATGACGCTGCCTGCCGGGCGGCGTCGGTGAACCTCGAGATCCAGATCGGGCTGTGGACGCCGAAGTCCGTGCCGTAGACGGCGATGAGCCCCTCGCGAAGGTCCTGCAGGGTTGGATCGTCGGTCCCGACCTGCTCCTGGGTCAGCATCACGCGGATCGGCCCGCTGTCCCCGAAGACGACCTCTCCGTCGCGGATTTCGTACTCGACCCTGCCGATCCCGTGGATCCCGCGGTCATCCCGCCGCATGCCGAGGGGTGGATCCTCTGCCATGTGTACCTCAGCCAGCAGGTTGCTCGTGGTTGGATCCCAGCCCGGGAAGTCGATCCCTGCCGCCTTGCGGATGAGGCTGCGACCGCCGTCGCACCCGACCAGATATCGGGCACGGAGCGATCGTCCGTCGGAGAGTCGGACGTCGACCCCATCGCCGTCCTGGTCGAAGCCGGTGACTTCGGTGCCGTAGTGGATGGGCACTCCCAACTCGCGAACCCACTCCGCCAGTATCTCCTCGATGTGGTTCTGCCACAGCCCCAGCAGGTAGGGGTGACGGGTGGGGAAATCGTCGAGGGGTAAGGAAATGCCGGCGAAGCCAACCGCTGGCCCGATCTGCCCCCGCGAGAGAAACCGATCGGCGATCCCGCGCTGGTCGAATATTTCGATCGTGCGCGAGTGAAGTCCGCCCGCGCGGGAGCCTGCAAGTCGCTGGTCGGGGCGCCGCTCGATGATGACCGCATCGACGTCGGCGAGCGCGAGCTCGGCTCCGAGCATCAGGCCGGTCGGCCCCCCTCCAGCGACAACGACGGCGTGATCGATCATCGGTCTGCTCCCTTTGGTGAGGGTTTCGCAGCGGCCCCGCACGGAAATTCGTCGGCGGATGCGCGGCCGGCCGCGCTTCGACTCGGACGGCGTCAGCACCCCTTCGCGCACGGGTCGCGCCGAGGGGGGAACAGTTGCGCGCATGAAACCCTCCGCGGACGCGCCAGCCTCTGTGAGATCGCGGGCACGACCGCTCGCACGAGTTTGCCGAGGCGCAGTCGGGGACACCGCGAGTCCTGCACGTCTTTTTGAACGGTGAGCCGGGCTCTCGCGACGCCGTATTGCCGACCCGCCGTGGGGGCTACCTTCCAGACCCGTACGGGGATGACCAGTTGACGTCCGGGTCTTGACGTCCGTGTCCATCGGACCGAGGGACTTCGGTGACTGCCCGCGAATTCTGGAGGGAGACGCCGGTCTTGCCGCAAGCCCTCCGATGTGCCATATGCTTACCCTGGGGTTTGCTCGACCGTGGACCGGTTCGGCCCGTTGTCCCGGACGGCCGGGAGGCGGGCAGAGCGCCAGGTGTCGCGCCTGATCCTCGTCCCAAGAAACGGAAGGTAGTCAGATGCGTCTGATCCAGGCGAAGCGGGAAGACGGGACCCGTGGTGTGGTGGTTGTGGACGGCAGCGAAGCCCGCTGGCTGGTCGGGCAGAACACCGTGTACGCGCTCGCCATGCGCGCGGCGCGTGAGGGAGCAGCCATCGAGACCCTGGTAGCGTCGCTGGAGCGCGGTGAGAGAGCCGATCCCGCAGCGCTGCTGGCGGCGGGCCGGATCCTCACCCCCATCGATCACCCCGATCCCGCACACGTTTTCGTCACCGGTACCGGCCTCACTCACCTGGGCTCGGCCGCGGCACGGGACCGCATGCACCGCCAGTCCACCGAGGGCGAGAACGAGCCGCTCACCGACTCCATGAAGATGTTCAGGATGGGCGTCGAAGGCGGCAAGCCGCCTGAGGGAGCGGTCGGCGTTCAGCCGGAGTGGTTCTATAAGGGCAACGGCAACATGCTCGAACCTTCCGGGGGGGAACTACACTCACCGGCCTTCGCGCAGGACGGTGGCGAGGAGCCCGAGGTAGCCGGCATCTACGTCATCGCGGATGACGGCACACCCTGCCGCGTGGGGTTCGCCCTCTGCAACGAGTTCTCCGACCACGTCATGGAACGGCAGAACTACCTCTGGCTGGCGCACTCGAAGCTGCGGCCCTGCTCGCTGGGACCGGAGCTCCTGCTCGGCGACCTTCCCGAGGACGTCCGCGGAATCTCCCGGATCCGGCGCGGGGACGAGATCATCTTCGAGAAGGAATTCCTGACGGGTGAGGCGAACATGTCGCACTCGATCCGGAATCTCGAGGCGCACCACTTCAAGTACGACTTCTTCCGCCAGCCCGGGGACGTGCACATCCATTCGTTCGGGACGGGCACAGCTTCCTTCGGCGATGGTATCCGAACGGAGGCCGGCGACGTGTTCGAGATCGAGTCGCCGCTCTTCGGTCTTCCGCTGGTGAACCGGCTGGTGGTCGACGAGGAGAAGCCGGTGTCGGTGAGGCGGCTCTGAGCAGGCGCTGGGCTTCCGCGGGGCGCGGGAGATGGGATCGCCAGGATTCAACTACAGTCTGGAGGCAGTGAAGTGAAGCTACACGCGAACCTCATTGGCGGCGAGTGGGTGGACAGCGGGCAGTCGAAGCCCAACATCAACCCGTCGAACACGGACGACGTGATCGGCGAGTACGCACAGGCGTCGGCCGAGGATGTGAAGCGCGCAATCGCCGCGGCGAAGGAAGCCTTCCCTGCCTGGTCGCGGAGCGGGATCCAACAACGGCACGACATCCTGAAGACGGCTGCCGACGAAGTGATGCGCCGGAAGGAGGAGCTTGGTCGCCTGCTCGCGCGGGAGGAAGGCAAGACGCTGCCCGAGGCGATCGGCGAGACCGTGAGGGCCGCGCACATCCTGAACTTCTTCGCGGGCGAGACTCTCCGCCTGGCCGGTGAGTTGATTCCGAGCGTCCGGCCGGGGATCGAAGTGTCCATGACGCGGGAACCGGTGGGCGTCGTGGGCATCATCACGCCGTGGAACTTCCCGATCGCGATTCCCGCGTGGAAGATCGCGCCCGCTCTGGCGTACGGGAACACGGTCGTGTTCAAGCCGGCCGACCTGGTTCCGGGCTGCGCGTGGGAACTGGTAGACATCCTCCACCGGGCAGGGGTCCCCGCGGGGGTGCTCAACCTGGTGATGGGCCGTGGTTCCGTCGTCGGACAGGCGATACTGGACTCGCCGGACGTCGATGCGATCACTTTCACGGGCTCTGTCCAGACCGGCAAGCGCGTGGCGGCGGCCTCCGTCGAGCACATGCGGAAGTTCCAGCTGGAGATGGGAGGGAAGAACCCGCTGGTCGTGCTGGATGACGCCGACCTGGACGTCGCGGTGGAGAGCGCCATCAACGGCGCCTACTTCTCGACCGGACAGCGGTGCACGGCTTCGTCGCGCCTGATCGTTACGGAGGGGATCCACGATCGGTTCGTGGCAGCCATGAAGGAACGGCTGCAGAAGCTGGTCGTGGACGACGCGCTGAAGGAGGGGACTCACATCGGGCCGGTCGTCGACCAGTCGCAGCTCGAGACCGATGAGAAGTACCTGCGCATCGGTCGGGAGGAGGGCGCGACGCTGGCCTGGGGTGGCGAGCGGCTGGAGCGGTCGACCCCGGGCTTCTACCTGCAGCCTGCGCTCTTCACCGATACCAGGCCGGACATGACGATCAACCGCGAGGAGATCTTCGGGCCGGTTGCGAGCGTGATCAAGGCAAAGGACTACGACGAGGCGCTGGCCCTGGCGAACGACACGCCGTTCGGTCTGACCGCGGGCATCTGTACGACGAGTCTCAAGTACGCCTCCCACTTCCGCCGCAACGCCGAGGCGGGGATGGTGATGATCAACCTCCCCACGGCCGGGGTGGACTACCACGTGCCGTTCGGTGGGCGGAAGGGGTCGAGCTACGGTCCGCGCGAACAGGGTCGCTACGCGGTCGAGTTCTTCACGACGGTCAAGACGACCTACACGAGGCCCTGACGGTCCGATCCGCGCCGGCGGGGGTGGGCGAAACTCGAGATCCGTGGTCTCGTCGTCCACTCCCGCTCACCTAACCTGCCCGTTTGGAACTTTTCAGTCCCCAGATTGGAATTACATTGCATCATGTGGGGGTCCGGAATACGCGACCCTCCATGAGGTCTCCTTGACTTCGTTATCCCGCCCCCAACACGGCCTGCAGCGAGGCAGAACAATGGCCCTCCATTCACGAAGGCTGGCGCTACCGCTGGTGCTCCTTAGCCTCGCGGCGCTCGACGGCTGTTCGAGCCGACGCTCCGGGCCGCAGGTGGGAGAATATACCGAGCGCCGGACGCCCGCGAACGTTGTGACGGCTGATCAGATCCGCGCCTATCCTGGCGTGGCGACCGTGGAAGAGATCCTGGTTCGCCTCGTCCCGAGCGTCGAGTTTGCGGGCGGAGGGATCCAGATACGGGGATTGTCCGGTCGGCCGCTCTGGGTGATCGACGGGGTGCCGGTCGAGACCAACGGGTTCGTACCTGTGGCCCCGACGGACGTCGAGCGGGTCGAGGTGCTCCGCGATGGCGGCTCTACCGCGGCCTACGGGTTCCGGGGTGGCTCCGGGGTGATCCTGGTCCGAACGAAGTCAGGATCGTAGCCATTTAGGGCGGCTGTTGGAAAAGCCGGGTTCGAAAGTCGGACCCGGCTTTTTTGCTCGAACGGATTCCGGCAGGCTTGTCGGCTTCGCTATAGGCCGATGGGTGGGCATCACGAGAAGCCGCGAGCCGCGAAGGGTTAGCGGCGTGGTCGATCCGGACTACGCTGTTGCCCGGTCACCCTTCGACCAGGTCCAGCGTGCTGAGGTGCTCGTAGCTCGTCCGGATGCTGGCGAGGGAGTCCTGCGGTGTATCGTGCTCGATGAAGTAGTGCTGCAATCCCGCCAATTGGGACTGACCCAGGATCCGCGCGAAGTCGATCTCTCCCTGTCCCACCTCGGTCATGCGGCGTTGGCCGGCCATGTCGGCCATATCCTTGACGTGACACAGCGTAAACCTGCCCGGCTGGCGGTTGAAGAGCGCGATTGGATCCTCGCCGCCGCGGACAGCCCAGAAGATGTCCAGCTCCAGGTCGACCAGCTCGGGGTCTGTCTCCTCGAGCAGGATGTCATACCCGTTCCGGTCACCGTCGACGGGCTGGAATTCGAAGTCGTGATTGTGATAGCCGATCCTCAGGCCCCGCTGTACGGCAGCCGCGCCGAAACGGTTCAGGTCGGCGGCTACCTGGCGGAAGCCATCGGCGGTGCGCTCGTCACCGCCCAGCGACGGCACGACGACCCACCGCTGACCCAGCGCTTCGGCGGTGGCGAATATGCCGTCGAGGTTCGCGCGGAGGTCGTTGAGGTTGTAGTGGCCGGCGGGTGAGACCAGGCCGACTCGGTCGAGTTCGGCGCGAAACTGCTCGGGAGTTAGGTTGAACAGCCCGGCCGTCTCGACTTCCCTGTAGCCGATGGCGGCGACCGCCGCGAGCGCCTCTGGGACCCCTTCGCTCATGCGGTCGCGGATCGTGTAGAGCTGGAGGCCGATGCTGTTCACCCGGCGCGCGGCGGCGCCATCAGTCGAAGTGCCTTCCGTTGAAGGGCGCTCGCAGGCAGCGAGCCCAAACCCGGCCAGCCCTCCGATGGTGACGCTGGCGATGAATGAACGTCGGTCCATCGGTAGCCTCCATCTGCTCTTCCGAGCAGGGTTACAGGTGATGATGAGGGGTCGAGGATATCACCGGCCAATGGACTGACCGACGGCGTCCTATCCCGGGTAGGCGCCCGATGCACTGGGGTTCAGCGCAGTGTCGCCAGGTATTCTACCACGTCGCGGAGTTGACGACGCGTGAGCACGTTCTGCATCGGCGGCATCGCCGATGGATCGTCCGCGCGCGCGGTGATGGCCGAGCTGGGGATCGTTCGCCGTGGCTGCGTCGCGGTTCGCAGCACGAGCGACCCCTCGGACTCCTCCAGGATCGTGCCGGAGACGACCTCGCCGCCGCCGAGCGTAACGGTGGTCGTTCCGTAGCCCGGAGCGAGCCGCGCACTGGGCGCCACGAGCGCTTCCAGCAGCTGCAGCCGGGAGAGGCGACTGCCTACGCCGCGGAGGTCCGGCCCGACGTCGGCGCCGCCAGCGGCAAAGGCGTGGCAGCGAGCGCACTGGGCGGATTCGTTGCGCTGGGCGATCTGCAGTCCCCGTCCACGATCGCCGCCCTCGAGCGCCATCGTCAGTAGTGCCACGGGATCGCCGCCCGCCCGGGCTTCCTGGAGTTGCTGGGCCCGCGCGGCGAGGGCTGGCGAGCCGGCGGAATCGATGGCTTCGAACAACTCGAGCTCGACGGCGCGGGGGAGATCCCCCGCCTCGAAGCGGTCAAGCAGCGCGCTGAGGGACCCGGCCGCCTCCGGAGTCCTCAGTGAACTGAGGGCCGTGACGGCGGCTTGCTGCTCGATGATGGAGCCCCGTCCGACTACCGAAGCGAGCAACTCGGCGGTGACGGCTGGCGGAAGCTGGATCCGGGGGATCAACTCGAGCGCGGCCATCCTCACACCAGCGTCCGCATCGCCCAGCGCCGCGCGCACGTGCGGCTCGAGCGGATCCGTCTGCATAGCGGCCAGTGCGCGTAGTGCGGCCGTCCGCACCTGCGGCGAGGAATCATCTTCCAGGCGGGCCGCGAGGAGTGGAGCGGAGTCCTGGAGGCCGAGCCGGCCCGCGGCCTCTACTGCAGCGAGCCGTACGCCCGGGGCCGGGTCCGCGACAAGCGTGGGGATGATCGGTTCGATGGCGTCGCGAGCGATCGCGGGATCCCGCTGGACGGCGCCGCGCGCATACCCGTCGACCCGGTCGAGGACGGAGGGCGCCGGGAAGACGCCGAGCGCACCGATGGCGTCGTTGCGCAGCTCCTCGGGTGCGCTTCGACGACCGGCGTACGCGGCCAGCCGGGCCGCGGCTTCCGCAGTTCCCAGACGCAGATTCGCGTTTATCGCCCGGCGCAGAAGCGGTTCGCTCGTGAAGCGCGGGTCGTCCAGGACCCGGGCGAGGTCGGGAAGCGCGGCTTCGATGGACTCGTCGTCGTTGATCGCACGCGCGGCTTCGGTCACGATGTACTCGTCCGCGTCCTGGAGGAATCGCGCGACGCCTGGGTCACGCATGCGGCGCAGCGCAACTACGGCAGCGATCCGCACAGCGCGGGACGGATGCGAGGCAAGGGCGACCACCGGCTCGGGCTGGCCGATGCGCGCGAGCGCCAGCGAACCTGCGTGTCGCAGGTATGTGTCGCGGTCGTCATTCTCCTCCAGCATGCGGATCAGCGGCTGGACCGCAGCCCCGTGCCCGATACGGCCGAGTGCCTGTGCGGCGAAGAAGCGGACCCGTGGCTCGCTGTCGGCCAGCAGGGGGATGAGCTGGTCGCCAGCGTCGGCGTACCGGACATCGCCGAGCACGTTCGCCGCCTGAGCCCGGACTTCGGGATCGAGATCGTGCAGGATGGGGAGTAGCGCGGAGGCGTGTGACGCCTCGCGTCGAGCGAGTTGTCCGATACCCCAGATGCCGTGAAGCCGGGCCAGCCGATGGTCGGTCTGGCGAGCGGCGTTGAGCAGTGACTCAACCGATACCCGACCGGCCAGTTCGAACTGGGCCTTGAGTCGCACGCGCATGTCGGCGTGGCGCAGGAGGGCAAGCAGGTCGTCCTCCGAGCGGTTGGCGAAGTCGCTCGCCAGCAACTGCTGTGTCTCCCGGCGGATCTCGGAGCCCGCCTCGGAGGGCGTATCCAGCTTCCAGACCCGCCCCTGGCGCTTGATGTCCCACCCGTCGATCCAGTCGGCCAGGTACAGCGCTCCGTCAGGGCCGACGTCGATGCCCGTCGTCAGGATGCCGCGCAGGATCACGGTGTCGCGGGCGAGCCGGAAGCCGGCGCCTTCCGGCTCCAGCTGGAATGCGTTGATCCGGGTGTTGGCCGGCGAACCGGTGAACGCGGACACGAAGAAGTGGTTGCGCCATTCCGGGCTCAGGGCGGTCCCGGGGTTGTAGACCATCCCCGCCGGGCCCGCATGGTACGAGGCGATGGGTGGCAGGATGTAGGCGGCCTGCCCTTCGAACCGCGGCAGGCTGAGCCCCTCCTCCATCCACACCTTGTAGCTGTTGTTGAGGGGATCGTCGTACTTGCCGAACTGCCAGTTGATGCGCCAGCCGCTGTCCGAGCCATCGACGAGGTAGACGATTCGCTCCTGCTCGCCCGGGTGATCGCCGTCGTTGTCGACGCTGATCAGGTTCCCGAACTCGTCGAAGTCGAACTCGTGGGTGTTCCTGACTCCGTGCGCGAAGATCTCGAAGTTGCTGCCGTCCAATTCCGAACGGGCGATCACTCCCTGGTTGGGGTACTCCCACCGGCGCCCATCCCGGTCGACGACGTTGGCTCCAGGGTCGCCGATCCCGTAGTACAGTCGCCCGTCCGGTCCCACCGTGATCCCCGACAGACCGTGCCCGCTGAATCCGATGTGGACGCCGAATCCGTAGGCCAGAGATTCCTTCGTGTCGGGCAGGCCGTCGCCGTTGGTGTCCCGGAGCCGCCAGAGGTCAGGGGCGACGCTGACGTAGATGTCGCTGCCATGGGCGAGGACGCCGTTGGCGACGTCGGTATGTTCCTCGTGGAAGTCGGCGATCAGCAGCCGGGCCAGGTCGGCCACGCCATCGCCGGAGGTGTCTTCCAGCGCGTAGATCTCCTCCCGGGGGACGGTGAGGTCGCGCCAGTCGCGCGAGCCATCGCCGTTGAAGTCCGGCAGCCACTCGTTCTCCGCGCTCCGCTCCGGCGCCAGCTCGCGGTGGAGGAACTGCCGCCGGTCCTCGACCGTGCGGAAGGTGATCGACTCGATCATCCAGTCCCGGTGGTCGCGAATGTCGAACTCGGCCTGGTTGGACCGGTTCGTCTTCGTGTAGAGGACCCGCCCGGTCACCGGATCGACACTGATACCGATGGGATCGGCAACGAGCGGCTCGGGCGCGAACAGGGTCAGCTCGAAGCCGGGACTGACGATCGCGTTGGTGCTGGCCGCGATCTCCCGTGCCAGGCGGGCTGCCTCGGCTGGATCGAGCGCGACGTCACTGTTCGGTGGTCGAGCATCCGCCCCGATGGGAATCGGTCCGCCTGCCTCCTCACCCCGGTCACAGCCCGCCAGGAACGCGAACGCAGCGATCCCCAGTCCGGCCGCGGCCGCCCGCACCGCCCTCGAACAGCTCGTCAGACGTTGCATAGCTGCACCGCTTCGGCGAG
>CAZJEH010000008.1:0-39612 GCA_964544905.1 uncultured Gemmatimonas sp. | reverse complement strand
CAGGAACTCCGGCCCCCCGAGGGCGCGTGGGTTCCAGCCCATCCCGGCGTCCTGGGTCAGGCCGAAGAGATTACCGCTGGGCTCGGTACGGAGCATCTCCGGAGTGAGCGGCAGCGATCCGGCCGGTCCTTCACCCTGGATCCGGACGTCATCGGCCGCGGTGGGCGTGTCGAGTATCTCGTCGAGTCCCGGCGCGGAGCGGCGTGGCTTCATCGTTCAGGTAGTTGAGCTGTCACTTGTTAGCGGGAGTCACTCGCCGCATCGCATCAGCCGCTGGAAGCTCGATGCGAGGACACCGGCCAGTGCGCCGCCAGACCCACCGATCAGGACCGTGCCGATGGAGGATCGAGCAGGGAACGGCGGACGGTGACTCGGCCTCCGGCCCCACCCTCTACGTCCCTCTACGTCGCCCCTGAGGTCCAGCCCCCATCGACCGTGATCGTCTGACCGCTGATGTACGACGCTTCCGGCGACAGGAGGAAGAGGGCGGCCGCGGCGACGTCCGCCGGAGTGCCCGCCCGGCCGACCGGATTTCGCTCGGACCAGGTTTCTTCGTAACGCGGTTCCTCGGCGAGCGTCCGCTCAGTGATGATCGCCCCGGGGGCGATGGCATTGACGGTGATGCCGTACTGCCCGAGCTCGACGGCCATGCTGCGCGCGAGCATCCGCAGGCCTGCCTTGGTCATCGCATACAAGGACGCCGAAGGCACCCCCCGTTCCCCGAGGACGGAAGACATGAGGACGATCCTTCCGCCGTCGCCCTGACGTCGCATCGCCCGCGCCCCCGCCTGCGCGAGGAAGAACGAACCGCGCAGGTTCAGGCCGACGACGCGCTCGAACTCCTCCGGCCCGCAGTCGAAGAAGTCGCACCAGAGGGTGAGGCCGGCGTTGGCCACGATGGCATCGACGCGACCGTACTCTGCCACGGCCCGGTCGACGAGGCTCCGCGCGAAATCCACGTCCGCCGCGTCGCCGGCGACTCCGGTGCACCGGCCCCCTTCCTCGCGGATGCCGGCGACCGCCGCCTCGACCCGCTCACGGTCGATATCGTTGAGCACGGACGCTCCGCCGCCCAGTGCCAGCCGACGGGCGATCTCCAGGCCGATCCCGGCCCCGGCACCCGTTACGACCGCAATTGGAGCCAATAGCGGGTCGCTCATGTTCTCGAGCCGTCAGTGCAGGGCCAGCGCTCTCTCGTCACCCCGGATAGATCCCGCTCGTGGTCACCCCTACGACTCCGCCGAGCTGTTACCGCAACGATTGCCTTCGTTGGCACCCTTGCGAATCCCCTCCCTAGCACCCAGCCCCCGTTGTCCACCCGGATCAGCTCCTTGAGCTCCCTGTCACCCGGAATCCTTCGTGGACCAGCCGAATCCCGCTCCCCGGCAACCGAAACCCTCTCCCGTGTCGCCCCGAGCGAAGCCGAGGGGTCTGCACTTCCCCACCCCACCCGCGAAGCCGGCACCACGCGCAGGTCAGAGCCGGACAATCTCGCCCCTTCAGCTAGCCACCCTCACGGGCCATCCACCCGCCGCAACCTTCCCAATCCGCTCACCAACCTACCGATCATGCCTCTCCCGGAACTCACCCGGCTGGCTGTTCCGATGCCACTCCATCTCCGCCTCGGTGACCGGTCGGATCCAGATGTCGTTCGCCAGCCAGAAGCCTAGAGAGAACGGATACAGCACGAACGGCATCGCGACCATCAGAACCGTACCGAGCCACTGCATCGCCTTCCAGGGCACATCGGGCCAGGTGAGGATGCCGATCACCAATCCGCTGATGAGCAGCACTCCCTCCGCGAAGACGATGTTCCACATCATCCCGCCGAGGAAGAAATCCTCCTCTCCTCGGTCGGTGCGGATACCACAACTTGGGCACTTGAACCGGAGCTTCAGCCACGTTTCCCGCAGCCGTCCCTCCCCGCAGTGCGGGCATCGCAGCCGGATGCCTCGCAGGAGCAACCGGGCCGCCCGTGTAGGGCTGAGTTCCGTGAACGCCGGCGGCGCCTGCTCCGGCATGTCCCCCGACAACGTGCTCGAGCTCACCTTCGCTACCTTTCCCCTCGAATGCGCGAAACAGGCCGCACGGAACCAATCGGTTTCCGGCGGCCATGTCGACGCACTCTCTGACACCCGGACGACCCGGGGGTTTCGCTGATCGGTTCGACTGCGCAATCCCCGTCTTCGCCGAGAGCGAACCCGGGCGTTGCTTTCCCATCCGACTCGTAACGGAAGCGCACATGGCACCCCGAACGCACGAGGAAGATACCGATCCACCCATTGCCAACCGAACGCCCCGCCGATCGCCACGCCCGCAGCCCGTCATCCCGATGTCCATGACCTGCGCAAGGGCCAGGTAGGGCGGATCGACGCTTCGGAAGCCCTCGATGTAGGGACGGCGATGACGCAGGATCACACACAGCCGAGGTTGACCGTTCGGCTACTCCCTCGCCCGTCTGCGCTCCAGCGAAGTCGAGGGATCTGCAGTTCCGCCCCGGCGACGAACCGGAACTGAACGCGACGAACGCTGGTGCCCGATCACCCCGTCGTCATCGCCCGGCGCTTCCGTCCATGCCCCGAGGCGCCCACTGCCCGCCCGAGGCTTCGGTCTGGCAAACCCCCGCGGCCCCACCCCCTACTCCTCCGGCTGGCCCTCCGTCTCGACCGGTTCGGTCGCCGCGCTGATTTCCCGCGGAGCCTCCTCCGGCTCATCCGCCTCCGGCACCTTCATCCCCCCGGCGCCCGCCATCCCCATGATCCCCGGCAGGTTGAGCGAATCCGCCAGCCCCGACGGGACCACCATCAGCGACCCCCGCTTCACGATGCTCTCGTAGAGCATGTTCATGGCGCGCAGGTTGAGCGCCACAGGGCTCTCCGCGTACCGCTCCGCCGCTTCGACGAACTTCGCCGCGATCTCCGTCTCGGCGGTGCCGAGGATGATACGCGCCTGACGCTCGCGCTCCGCCTGTGCCTGCCGCGACATCGCGTCCTCCAGCGCCGACGGGATGGTGACGTCGCGGATCTCCACCGACTGAACCTGGATGCCCCAGTCGTGCATCTTCCGATCGAGGGCGAGCTGCAGCCCCATCCCCAGCTCCTTGCGCGACTGGATCAGCTCAGCGAGGTCGTGCTTTCCGATGGCGTCGCGCAGCGCCGTCTGCGCGGCGAGCATGACGGCGAGCTGATAGTCCTGCACCTCGAGGGCGGCCCGCTCGGCGTCGTAGACGACCCAGAACGCGATGGCGTCGACGTCCACGGGGACCGTGTCGCGGGTCAGGCAGGACTCGGCGGCGAAGGCGGTGGTGCGGATGCGCTGGTCAATGTGGTAGCCCACGCGGTCGATGATCGGCACCATCATGAAGACGCCCGGCCCCTTGAGCGCCTGGAACCGGCCGAGGCGGAGGACGACCGCCTTCTCCCACTGGTCCGTGTACTTGATCGAGGTCCCCAGGAGAAAGGCGGCCACCGCTCCGACGCCGATGGCGATCGGCGCCAGGGCACCCGCCAGGAGCAGGCCTCCCGCCAGCGCGCCGCCACCGACCGCTGCGGCCGCCACCGCCACCAACGGGTAGCGGGTGTCGTTCGGGGAGCTGTCCGCTACGACCGGGGCGTTCTGGCGCCTCTTGACCGGGACGGGGGGAAGCATCGTCACACACCTCCGCGGGTTGGTGACCGCTGGTCGACGGATCGGTACTCGCGCAGCTCGTCCAAGAGATCGTCGAGGCTGTAGCCGAGTTCCCCGGCACGATGGACGGTGCTGCGGCACAGCTCGAGGAACTCGCGCCGCCGCTCGAGCTCGCCGCTATCGCCGCTCGTCAGCGCGACGAAGGTGCCCTCCCCCGGCCGGGTGACGATCACGCCGCGGCTCTCCAGGTCCGCGTAAGCACGCTCCACGCTGGCGGGACTCACCCCCAGCGCGACGGCGAGCTGGCGGGTCGTCGGGAGGCGGGCACCCGTCTCGAGGGAGCCATCGATGGCGGCTTCCCAGAGGTCCTCGGCGATTACGTGCGCCGCGGGGGCCCCGCCTGCGGCGGTGAGACGGGCGGCGAGACGCCGGGCGATGGTGTCAGCATCCATGGGCCACGCGGCGATCGAGGACAGCGCCCGCATCCGTCGGCGGGTCGCGGGAGGGAGAAGAATGTTTCCCTCCCTGACGGTTAGCGCCCATCCCGCGTAGAGTCAACGTCGATCCGTGGGCGGGCCGTGGAGAATCGTTTTCGGGAGAGAATCGATGCGGACACCGCGACCACGCGACGTCGGTGCGGGTTCGACCTTGGATCGGAGCCGCGGTCGGCCCTAGTCCATGGCGCGGAAGAGGATTCCGGCGGCGGAGAACCCCAGGGCAAGGAGCAGGACTCCCAGCGTCAGGGATCCGAGGGCGTAGAGCAGTGCCCGGGTCCAGGCGCCGTCGCGCAACAGCTCGAACGTCTCGAAGCTGAAGGTGCTGAAGGTGGTGAACGAGCCGCAGAAGCCGATCGTCAGCATCGCGCGCAAGTCGGGCGAGAGCGAAGTCAACCCGGCTCCTCTCACCGCGACGCCGAGCACAAACGAGCCGATGAGGTTGACGGCAAGGGTACCCCAGGGGAAAGCGTTCCCGGCAGACGTCTGGATCAGGCCGCTGAGCCCGAACCGCGCCAGCGTCCCGACGATCCCGCCGACCGCCAAGTAGACATACAGCATCCGAGCTCCCGAAGTCGGTTGTCGACTGTGAGAAAGGGAGGAGGGCCCGCCCCGGAAGGGCCGATCCGGACGGCGTGCGTCACGAGACAGCGACTGCGCAGGTATTTGACACACTCGCTCGGGTTCCGCCAGTGCCGCCGTCGGTACCGGGCTTCGTCCTGCGGGCGTACGGCCCTCAGGCGCCGGACAGGCCCTTCGCGCCCGGGGATCTGAGGAATCGGATCCCGAGGTGAAACGAGATAGCCCCCGATCCTGGATCCTCTTTGGGGGGACGGATTCTGAGCCGGCGGCAACTGACGCGAAAGCGCACCGGCCGCCTTTCTCCGATCACCCGATCCGTAGTCGGGTGCGCGCCCCGGCCGGATCCACACCGCCGATCTTACGCCGCCAGGAACGGCAGTTCGAACGGGGCGGGTATCTGGTAGAACTCGCCCGGTTGGATGACGATGGACGGCGGTAGCCCGAACATCTGCACCGATGTCCTGGTGAGATGCGCGGAGTCGGCGAAGCCCGCCATGTGGGCGGCCGACGAGAGAGTGTGCCCCTCACCGACGGCCACCAGCGCGCGGGTGTAGCGCCGCCAAAGGAGATAGCGCCGGAAGGGGATGCCCACCTCGGAGCTGAACAGGTGCGCGAACCGGCTCGGCGACAGAAACACTGCTCGGGCGACGTCCTCCAGTGAGAGCTTCGCGGTATCCATCCCTCGAATGACCTCGAGCGCGCGTACCACCCGGGGATCCAGGCGATACGGCGGTGGCGGCCCGACGCAGAGCGCCCTGATGAACGCGTGGATCAGCCGGGCGGTGCCGGAACCGTCCAGCGGGCGCTCCCAGAGCGCCTTCAGCTGTGGAACCCACTCCTCGACCACGTCGTCCGGCACCGACACGATGGCCGCCGAGAACGAGCGCAGCATCCATCGACCCTCCCGGGTTTCGGGGTCGACGAACAGCATCGTCAGCAGCGCACGCATGGGATCGAACTCGTGCGGGACGTTCGGGGCGACCATCATCGCGCGCGAGCGTGTCCACTCGGTGCCCGGCTCGTGCAGGCCGACGAACCCATCGAGACCCACGGCGACCTGAATCGCGTGATGGGCGTGGGCGGGGACGATGTCGTTGTCCGGGACCGGTCCGATAGCCATGAACCCACCGTCCCACAGATACCACCTCGCCTCCCAGCCCCGTTTACCCTTCCACGTCGTCTGATCGCTCAAGCACCGCCCTCCCTGAGTCTCCGGTTGGATCTGCCTACCGTCCGGCACGCGCAAGCCGCGAGGTGATGAATAGCCGGTTTTTACAAATGATCCAGCCAGTTCGTTCAATCGGCCACGCCCCCGGAAGCGCGATACTCGTGCGCGAACAGACGGACTAACCGAAACCGATTCCCAACGCGCACGACAATGGCTATCGCGACCAGACACCGGACCGAGAATGCTCCCGCCGCCCGACCAGTTCCCTCGCTGACGATCCGGCGGGAAGGCGACACTTCGCTCGTCGCCTCGGTGATGAACAAGCCCGAGGCTGAGATCCGCGGACGGTTCGCTGCCGGTCACCGCGTCTACTTCGCCTGGCGATCCGGACAGCCCGCGGCCTGGGGATGGGTCGCGACCCACACGGCCGAGATCGGCGAGCTGCGCTCGACCTTCAGCGTTCCCGCGGGCGAGCGGTACCTGTGGAACTTCGTCACTCTGCCGGAGCACCGGGGACAGGGGATCTATCCTCGGCTCCTCGACGAGATCGTTCGCAGGGAATCGGCGGAGGCGGAGCGCTTCTGGATCGCCTACGCGCCCGAGAACCACGCATCGGCGACAGGCATCCACCGGGCGGGGTTCACGACCGTGGCGGACCTCTCCTTCGACGCGCTGGGCCGGCCGGCCGTCCGCGATCGAGTACTTGGCGCCGGTGCGGCCGCGGCGCGGCTGCTCGGGCTGCCGACGGCGGAGGAGCCCCTGTCTCCGTGTTGGCGCTGCGTCCGGCAGGGTCGCGACGCGGCCCGATCCTGCACCGCGGGCTCGTGCTGCTGCGACTACCAGCGAGCAGAGTCCGGCTGCGCTGCGCGTCCGGCCCTGAAGACGACGGGCCGGACAGCGCAAGTTGGCCCAACAGTAGGCGGGCGTCGCTCGAGCATCAACCATCATCCAGAAACTATCGACCAGCGAAGGCGCTCATGAACAGCCAGCATGAGGTGATCGTCATCGGAGGCGGGCAGGCGGGACTCGCAATAGGCTACTACCTCCAGCGGAAGGGGATCGATTTCGCGATCCTCGATGGCGCTCCTGCTGTCGGCCACTCGTGGCGGACACGCTGGGACTCGCTCAGGCTATTCACACCGGCCCGCTACAGCGCGCTTCCCGGTCTCCCCTTCCCCGGCGATCCGGAACGGTACCCCGGCAAGGACGACGTCGCGGACTACCTGGAGCGGTACGCGCGAGTCTTCGACCTGCCAGTGGAGCTCGACACGAATGTGCTCGCGCTCCGCGCGGCCGCAGCTGGCGGGTTCGAGGTAGAGTGCGCGGGCACGACCTATCATGCGGCGCAGGTGGTCGTTGCCACGGGCCCGTTCCAGCGGCCCGCGGTGCCGTCCTTCGCGAGGTCGATCGATCCCGGAACCGTCCAGCTTCATAGCAGCGAATACCGCCGCCCCGAGCAGCTCCCCGCCGGCGAAGTCCTCGTGGTCGGTGCCGGGAACTCGGGGGTCCAGATCGCGGCGGAATTGGCGGAAACGCGGCCGACGACCCTCGCGGTCGGCGAGCGACAGGTCCGACTCCCCGACCGCTTCCTCGGCCGCAGCATCTTCCACTGGCTGGAGACGACCGGGCTGATGAACATGACCGTGACGTCGCGTCTCGGGGCGAAGGCCAGCCGCCGCGAATTCCTCATCGGCATGAGCCCGGAGATGATCTCGACGGAACGCGGCGTGCGCCTCGTCGGCCGGGTAGCGGACGTCTCGGCTAGTGGCATCCGCACCGCCGACGGCGCGAGATTCCGACCTTCCGCCATCGTGTGGGCAACCGGATTCCGCTCCGAGTACGGTTGGGTCGACGCTCCGGTGTTCGACGGACGCGGGCTTCCCATTCACACCCGCGGGGTCACTGCGTACCCGGGACTTTACTTCCTTGGCCTGCCCTGGCAGCATACCCGGGGATCGGCCCTGATCGGTTGGGTTGGCCGTGACGCGGAGTTCCTCGCCGACAGGATCGCGGCTCGCGCAGCGAGGCCCGCTTCCGCCGGACATCGACTCGGGCAACGGAGCAGCGGGGCGGGACGGATTCGCTCGTCACTTGCCAGCGGGGAGCTCCAGCCCGCGTAGGCGTCAGCCAACGTGCGCGGTCGCATGCGGTGCCCGCCCGATGCTCGCCGGCGGCGCGAAGGATCTCGCGCCGCCGGCCTCGGAATGGCTCAGGAGCAGCAACCCGGCGAACAGCAGGCCGAGGCCGCGACAGCGGACTCTGCGCTCGTCACGGGCTTCGCCGCCCTCACGAAGGCAGCCATGACCCTGCCGCCGAGGTTCGCCGCGACCTCGTCCACATCCAGCCCGGACTCCTCCAGAAAGGCGCGGGCGTCCTCCACTTCGTAGACGCGTGTCGGCTCGATCGACGGTTTCTCGAAGCCGACCTCCAGCAGCATCCGCTCGAATTCGCCCACCTCCAGCGCCCCCGCCACACAGCCCACCCACAACTCCATCGATCGCCGAACCTCGGCCGGAATCTTCCCGTCGATGACGACATCGGACACCGCGAACCGCCCACCCGGCTTCAAGACCCGAAACGCCTCGCGCAGCACCTGCAGCTTGTCCGCCGACAGGTTGATCACGCAGTTGGAGATGATCACATCGACGCTCTCGTCCGCGAGGGGAATGTCCTCGATGTGACCCTTCAGGAACTCGACGTTCGTCGCGCCCACCGAGGCCGCATTGGCATGGGCCAGTTCCAGCATCTCGTCGGTCATGTCGAGCCCGTAGACCTTGCCGCTCAGGCCGACCCGCTTCGCCGAAAGCAGCACGTCGATGCCGCCGCCGGAACCGAGATCCAGGACCACCTCTCCCTCCCTCAGCTCCGCGAGCGCGGTCGGATTGCCGCACCCCAGCGAAGCCAGGACCGCCGCCTCCGGAAGCCCGGCTGTGGACACCGAGTCGTAGAGGTCCCGCGAGATGGGGTCCGGGGATTCGCAGCAGTCTCCGCCCCCGCAACACGACGCCCTTTCACCCGTCCGAGACACCCGCCGAGCCGCCTGCGCATAGCGCTCCCGCACGATCTCCCGCACACCCTCGTCCATTGGTGCCTCTGATCAACAAATGTTGATGGATTACCTCAAAAAAAAACCCGGGTAGCCGCGTTCAACCGCAGCAGCCCTCTGCCCCCGCGCCTGCGCATCCACAATCCCGGGACGCTTCTTCCGGCTTCCGCTCCTCGAGATAGGTCACCAGCTCCTCGAGCGCCTCCGGACGCAGGGAGTAGTAGTTCCAACGACCCTGCTTTCGGTCGTTCACCAGTCCGGCCTCCCGCAGGACCTTGAGATGAAAGGAGAGCCGGGACTGCGCCGCGCCGACGGATCCCTGGAGATCGCACACACAGCACTCGCCCCGCTGGAGTATGTCCACGATCCGCAAGCGCGTTTCGTCCGACAGCGCGTGGAAGAGTCGGGCGGTCCGGGCGTTGCTGGTCTGCATCGCGGTGATCGTGTCCATGGATGGCATGGTACATCAACAGATACTGATATGTCAACAGCGGGAATGAGGGAAGCCTCGAAACCACCCTACCTGCCCCGTCGTCCCAGTCCGTCACACTCGGAAGGAACCGTGAACGGTTTCCTTCGCTACCGTCCCCACCGACGTCGTCCCGGCGCAGGCCGGGACCCATTATTCAGAAAAAGCGCAAATGGATTCTCGGTCGCCGAGAGCTCGCATTGCGTTGTTGTGAAACGCGTTATAAGTATGCATCCGCGCATCGACAGGCGGATGGATCCCGGCCTGCGCCGGGATGACGATGGTGGTTTCGGTTGCACCCGACGAACACCGGGCCCGTGCGACGAAGGACCATCGGGCAGTATTGACACAGTCTCCTGCGTCGGGATGATGGTGGTGGTTTTTCGGCTGCACCCACGCACACCGAATCAGTGGATGGCGGACCATCCCGCAGTGTTCACACAACCTCCTGCGCCGGGGTGACGGGCGGGATCGCCGCCGTTCCGACACTGTGACCCACGGACGTAAGCCATTGTCTCGCAACGTGTTACCATCATCTCTCTCGTGGCGGCGAGAAGGATCCCAGTCGGCATCCAGCTGCCAAGCGGATGGCGGAATCGCCACAGCTCACGGCACCGCCACGCGTATGGTACCATCCGCCTTGTTGAGGAAGAACAGCTGACCGTCGGGTCCCGTCCCGAAGCGCAGGTCCGCTCGGCTCGCGGGATTCCTGCCCTGCTGTCGGTTCTTCTCCTGGATCAGTTCGAGCAGCGTTCGGGGTTCGCCGCCGTTGGCGACCAGCAGGATCCGGCGGATCGCGTCCTGTCCCCCGTTCGGCGGGTTGTCCGCGGAAACGTGGAAGATCTCGCCGCTCGGCCCATCGCCGAAGATCAGGCGGCCATTCAACTGCGGGATGGCATCGGAGCGGTAGACGACAACGCCCGTGGCCATCGAGCTGGGCTGGAGAAGCGGATCGGGTTGCCCCCACTCGGCCACAGGATAGGTTATTGCTGGGTCGCTGCGTGGATTGTCGAGCGAGACCCCCTCCCGGCCGACGTAGCGGAAGCTCCCTTCCCAGTCGTTCCACCCGAGGTTGGCGCCCGGCGTCACCGGGCTGACCTCCTCCACCGTGTTCTGGCCGATGTCGGCGAGGTACATCCGGCCGTTGGCGGGATCCCACCCGAAGCGCTGCGGGTTGCGGACACCGAGGGCATAGATCTCGGGCAGGGTCCCCGGCGTGTCGACGAACGGATTGTCGGTCGGGATTCCATACTTTCCGTTCCTGCTGTTCCGACCGAGCGGATCTATGCGGAACACCTTCCCGAACCCGTTGGCCCGGTTCTGCGCCAACTCGAGCGGGTCGCCGCCGCTGCCACCGTCGGCGATACCGACGTAGAGCATCCCGAAATCGGCGTCACCGGTCGACGCGGTCGGGTTGAACGCGATCTGCCCCCCGTTGTGGTTGGCGAACGGCTGCTCGAACCGCATCAACTCCCGCGGCGGGTCGCCGTCATACGTGGCGGCCGCGGGGGTCCGGGCGGTCCACTCGAGGAGCACGGTGTGGTGCGTGTTCGTTCCGCCACCCGGCGTGAAGTCGGCCGGCTGCGTGTTGTTCTCGGTGTCCGTCCACGTGTAGAACTTGCCGTACCCGGGCGTGCCGGCCTGCGCGAACTGGGGATGGAAGGCGAAGCTCTGGAATCCCCGCTCGCGTCCGCTGGACTGCACCCGGACACCCCACCGCGCGTCGTTGATGTCGACGTACTCGGTCACCGCCGATCCGTCGTAGCTCACCGCGTAGAGCGGCCCACGCATGTCGTTGACGAACAGGCGGCGCGTGCCGGGCTCGTCCACGAGCAGCATCGGTCGCGCGGGAACGCCGTCGATGTCCGGAAGCGTTGCGAATTCGCGAACGTTGACGCGGATCACCCCCTCGGACACGGGGATGGGATCAGGGAAAGGATCGTTCGTCGTTTGGGCGCACAGCGGAAACGCGATGAGCAGCGTCGCGAACGTCAGGCGGATCGTGGACATGGCGGGGACTCCTTGCAGGTAGAGCAACCTTTACTCGGAACCCGTGGAGTGCGAACAATAGCGAGCGGGGCGGGCGCCGGCGACCCCTGATGGCCGTCGACGCCCGCCCCGCTTCGCTCATCCCGGCAGGCGGCGCTACCGCACGCTCGCCGGGAATCTCACGTTGACGATGTTGGAAAACGCCGACCCGAACCGGTAGTTCAGGCCGATCGAGGCATCGTAGCTGTACCCCGTCGGGAGCGATTGCCGGCCCAGCAGGATGTCCTCCTCCGAGATCGTCCCCGCCGGAATGTGGATCTGGTCCGCGACTCGGGATCCCTGGGCGGACAGGCTCAGCTCGAGCCCGCGGGTGACGCGAAGGGAGATGTTGCCGCTTGCGCCGAAGTTGTACAGCCCGCCGGCGTGCAGGAACTGTCGCGCGTCGACGCCGATGCCCGCGTTCCCCCAGGGGGCGACGGCCCGGTACTGGATGCCCAACTTGTGAAGAGGCACTGTCTCCTCGGTCACGCCGAAGACCGTCTCCTCGCGGTACTGGTTGTGGCGGATGCCGGCGCCGTAGTGGGCGATCAGCTGCCGGCGGCTCGCCTGTGCGTAGGGGAAATAGTTCCACTCCAGCCCGGGAGTGATCTCGAAGTTCGTCCGGGTGTTGCCCGCTACCGAGCTCCCGGCGCTCATCGTGATCCCGGTGGACGTGTTCGGGGACATGCTGCGGACCAGCAGCATGTTCGCGCCCCAGTTCGTCACGTCGTTCCGGACCTCTCTGCCCGATGAGAGAACGATCTTCTCCCACCTCAGGTTGGCATTCACGTTGATGTTGAACTTCCAGGCCTCGGTGACCCGATCCGCGCCGAAGCTGGGGTTGGTTCGATAGTTCTGTCGGTTCTCCGTCACGTCGAGATTGCCGGAGAGGCCGACGCGGAACGTCCAGAAGTTCCAGGGATCGCGAACCGCGGCTGGAGACGCCGCCGGTTCGTCCGCGTCGGTCGCGGCTCCGACGTAGCGGACGTCGAACTCCCCGCCCCGGCCGGCCTGGACCGCGTAGCGAAGCAGCCCGACCCGCAGGACCTGGGCGATGCCGTCCTGAGTTTCGCGGGCGACATCGGTCCCGCCGGCCGTGTAGGTAAGCACATCGGACAGGTGGGCCATGTCGCCGAGACCGATGAACTCGAGCGTGTAACGCCGCCCGCCGCCCCCGACGCTTTCGCCCGTCGCGATGACGTGGACGTCGGCGTCCGCGGGATCGCGCGCCCAGTTCACGAACTGGATCGCCGTGCGGAGATCGTTCTGGTTGCAGGGAACGCCGGACTGACAGTCGAGGAAGACCCGGGGGGCCGGCCCAGCCATGATACCGGCCCCGAACTGCGCCGCGGCGGGTGCGGCGGTCGCCACGATGATCGCGGCTGCGATTGCGAGTCGAAGCGCGCCAGGCGGACGGCGCGCATGGCCTTCGAAGGATCCCCTGTGAAGCGATCTACGGGTCATGATGAGAGGCGCGTGGCCCCGGTGGAAGTCCAACCAAATAAGCATCCGACGGGTCGGAGCCGGCTGCGCTCCAGCCGCGTCGGACACGGTCTCCATGTCGTGTGATTTCCCGCCTTACTGCCGACGTGCGCGACGCCGCGCTCACCTCGAGAACATCCTCTCGAGATGCCGACACACCGGAGACGGGTGGCGGTTTCGGCCGTCGCGCTGCCATACAGTCGGGACGGGAGCTTCGTTGGATGCTTCGAAGATACCGGACGAGCGGATCGTGGCGGAGAGCGGGGCCCCGAACGGCATCGACCACGGTCCCGAACGCGTGATTCCGCGCGTGACCGTCAGATCGGTTCCGCCACCTCCTGAAGCGACACTTCCGCGCCACCGCGCCCCACCAGACCGTTGCTCGGCCGGCTGAACGCGGCGGCGTACGTCCCCAGGATCAGCAGCCAGATGGCCACGTACACGGGAACGAAGTACTGCCGGACCTTCAACATCTCGGGGTAGAGTATCGGCTTGCCCGCGAATTTCCCGCGCGGCTTGCTCGGGAAGAAGAACGTCTTGTACGTCTCGATCGTTGCGACGCTGTATCCCGCCCCCCCGATCGCGATGTAGGTCCAGTCGTCGGTGAAGAAAGCGAGGAGAATCGCCCAGAACAGCGAAACGCCGGGGCTCCGGAAGAACTTGAGGGTTTCGAACCCTTCGACGGGCGCGTCCTTCCATGCCCCGCCGAAAGCCGTCAGCCACCCGCCGAGGCTCCCGATCGTGACGAGCACCAGCCAGGGCGGAAGGTCGGGATGCGCCTGCTGGAGCGCGTGCACCCCCCAGATCGAGAAGATGAGGACCAGCACGACCGCGAGTCCGACGCTCCACCGGATCCGGCGATCGTGGATGGGCTTCCCGCGTATGCCGAACTGCATCGGGATGAAGTACTTCGACTGGTCCTCGACGCGGATGAAGCTCTTCCACAGCTCGAGCGTCAGCCGCTCGAAGGCGTAGACGATCCCGAAGAACACGACCATCCCGCCAGGGGTGGCGAGGTCGACGGAGACCACCTGGTAGGCGATGGCGGCGATCGTCGCCCCCACGATCACGCTGCGGAAGTACTTCGGCCAGGTGAAGCCTTCGTGGATGGAGTCCTTGTACATCCCCCAGGTGGAGATGTGGGTGCCGGCCACGGCTCCGATCAGAATCGCGACGATGAAATCCAAGGATCAAGCCTTCGGGTGTGTCGGTTGACCGCCGCGATCCCACAATGCGCCGGTTCGGACGTGCGGTAATATGGGGGTGCACGCAAGCCGCTCAATCCCGCCGGGCGGTCGCGTAGATCCGCTCGATGAGCTCGAGGTCGCGCCGGGCGGCCGGTAGTTCGAACTCGGCGGGCCTGTTCTCGCGGATCGCGCCGAGAAAATCCTCGAACATGGCGCGGTAGCCGAGAAGGTCCGTGGGGCGCGGGATGCCGATTCCTCTGCGCCGGCCGCGAACGGCGAGCAGCAGCCCGTTCGACTCGAAGGTGATGGCGCCGTCGGTACCATAGATGCTCGAGAGCCGCAGCCCCTTGAGCGGGGAGCCGATCTCCCAGGAGTGGAGGAGGGTTCCGATGGCCCCGTCGCGGTATTCGAAGACGGCCACCATCGAGCGGTCGAGGCCCTCGTGTCCGCCGGGCCGATATCCGTGGGCATCGAGCACCTCCAGGCCGAGGTTGGCCATGAAGTTGACCCAGTGGATCCCGCCCTCGAAGAAGGCGCCACCGCCCGCCACGCCCGCGTGATCGCGCCAGTCGCCGGTGCGCTGATGCTTGAGCGCGTTCACCGTGACGAGCCGCACCTCGCCCACCGCACGGTCGCGGATCAATTCCCGAAGCTCGCGGAGCAGTGGCTTGTAGAAGTAGTTCTCGGCCACGAACACCCGACGACCGGCCGCGGCAGCGCGGGCGGCTACGTCGTCGAAATCGCTCGCTCGGAGGTAGGGTGGCTTTTCGACGATGACGTGCTTCCCGGCGGCTAGCGCGGCCGTGGTCAGGTCGAGGTGGGACTCCGGCGGCGTGGCGATTAGGACGACGTCGATCCCCGGATCCTCGATCGCATCGCGATAGGAGCCGGCATGAGCCCGGCCCCCGTAGCGCTCAGCGTACTCGCGGGCGCGCGCGGGATCGCGGCTGACGTACACTCGCTCGACGTCGGGGAAGCGGCGCAGGGTCCGGCTGTGGAGCCGCGTCGCGAAGCCGCATCCCAGGAACGCGAGTCGCAACGTCACGAGCGCCCCTCCGCAATGGCGTGGCCGACGCGTAGCGCGTTGGCCGCGATCGTGAGGCTGGGGTTCACGCCCGCGCTGCTGGGGAAGACGCTACCGTCCGTCACCCATAGGTTGTCGATCCCCCGGAACCGGCAATCCGGGTCGAGGGCGGAGGTCGACGGATCGGAACCCATGCGGACGGTCCCGACCGCGTGCGAGAATGTGTTCACAGGCCACGTGACGGTGAAGAGCGCGCCTGCCCTGCGCAGGATCTGGCGCGCACGGTACAGGAGGGCGCGTCGGGCCGCCAGATCTCGCGGAGAGTATCGGTGCGTAATGCGGACCGCGGGCAGTCCGTAGCCATCACGCCGCCCGGGAACGATCTCGACGCGATTGTCGGCCCGGGGCTGATCCTCCGCGATGACGAGCAGGCCCGTCAGGTGACCCACCATCGCGCCGACGACCCCGTGCAGGGCTTTCGGCAACATGGCGCGGATGAGGCTGACCGGCGGCGCCATCACCTGCTGGATGTTCCCCAGCTTTCCCAGCTCCCGGACACGCTCGTCGCCGAAGTAGAAGTCGTGCACGGCGAGCTGCTTGTGATGCCGGTCGTCGGGATTGGGCGGGTCCCGGAAGTACCCGTACATCATGGCGTTACAGTGCCGCATCAGGTAGCGGCCGATGACCCTGCCGCCGCTGTTCGCCCGCTCGAGGCCGGAGGCGAGTAGCAGATGAGGCGAGGCCAGTGCCCCGGCGGCCAGGATGAAGCGATCGGCGGAGAAGGCCAGCCGCTCCCCCGTCCGCGCATCGACCGCCTCTACCGATCGGGCACGCGCGCCATCGGCCGCGATTCGTGCGACGACCGAGCTGGGTCGGAGTTCCATCCCCTTCTCGAGAAGGAGGGGGACGAGGCGCGTGGCGAGGTCGTTCTTTGCCGAGATCGCGCAGGCGAAAGCGTCGCACGTGGTACAGGCGACACATCGCCCCCCATCGATGGCCATGGGGATGGGGAACGGGCGCAGGCCCAACCCTCGGGCAGCTCCAGCGATGCGCTGTGACGGCGGCGCCAGCGGGGGCGGGCGCTGAGGGTACGGCAGTGACCGGGGAGGCTCCGTCGGGTCGCCGCCGGCTTCCCCCGAGACGCCGAGCAGGCACTCCGCCCGCGTGTAGAACGGTTCGAGGTCGTCGTAGCTCAGCGGCCAGGCGATCCCATCATCCGCGCGGATTTCCGGCGGCGGGGTGAAGTCTTCGACCCGGAAGCGGAACGAGGCACCTCCATAGAAGACCGACGGCCCTCCAACGCACGCGCATATCCCCTGTGGCCGCCAGCCGAGCCGGGTTCGGAGGCTGTAGTCACTAGCGGTCGTGTAGTGGGGCGTGAGCACGAACGGGCCTTCGTCCCCCCAGTTCTCCTGCCCGCGCGCGACCCAGTCGCCCCGCTCGAGCATCAGCACGCGCATGCCCGCTTCGACCAGCGGCAACGCGGTCATGCACCCACCAAACCCGCTTCCGATCACGATGGCGTCGTAGCGGCCAGCCGAGGGGGAGGGCGCGGCAGAGAAAGGTCGAGTCAGAGTCTCCAGTGGGCTTCGATCTGGTAGTGCTGAAGAGAGCTGCCGATTCGCGGCCTCGCGGCTCCGCGTGGCCACGGATCAGCTCCCACTCCCCGCCGACCTTCATGTCTCGGGCGGGGATCCCGGGGCCGGCATCAGTCTACGCGAACCTCGTCCTGAATGCACTGGGTGATTCGCGCGGCCATCACGTCCAGCTCGGAGCGGCTCGGCACGCGCGAGGACGGATCGGGCAGCTGGAGCGGGAACGGCTCGCCGACCGGAACGGGGATGAGATGGAGGTGGAAGTGGAAGACGTCCTGGCCGCCGTCGGCTCCGTTGGGGGAGAAGAGGTTGATGGCGCGGCACCCGGTCGCACGACGGAGCCCGGGAAGGATCCTGCGCGCGGTCGCGAAGGTTCGCGCCGCAAGGGCTTCCGGCACGTAGAAGAGGTTCTTGTAGTGCGCCTTCGGCAGCACCAGAACGTGCCCGCGGTGCAGAGGATGGATGTCGAGGAAGGAGATGATCTCGTCATCCTCGTAGATGACACTGACCATTTCGTCGCCGCCGATGATGCGGCAGAAAACGCACGTCGGGTTCCGGGGCTCGGACATCATCACCTCATCGCGATGGGGGCGGCACGGCGGCGAAACGGTGCAAGAGATGCACCCGGAAATGCGCGTCGCGCAAGGCTTGCGGCACCGGCGGCCCGCGTGCGAGATTGGCGGTCCAACCAGGGACCACCCCCCGAACACAGCGAGAAATTGAGCGGCACGTCAGTGAAGAGTCCTGCGCGATCCACGGGACGCAAGGAGACGCCCTCCGTTTCGCCCGTTTTTCCGCTGTTGCTGTTGCAGACGATGCGCGACCGCGACCGTCCCGAGGAAGTACTCGAGGACGAGGACATCACCCTCAGTCTTCCCCGGCGTCTGGGGCTGAGCGAGGTGGTGAGGGTCCAGATCCACCGCTTCGAGGAGGAGGTGCGGCACCGGCGGGCCCAGCTGCCGTCCCAGGTCGAGGACCTCGTGAGGCTGGTCATCAAGCGTCCGGACGCGGAGGAAATCTTCGACGAGGCAGGGCGACGAGTGGCGCGCCGTTTCTGGGAGGACCGCCCCGACGGCACGCGGCGGATGATCCACCTCATGCCGCGCACGGTGGCGCTGATGGCCGCGCAGCGGGCCGGCAAGCGGATGATCCGGGAGCTTTCCGGGCGGTCCCGGTTCAAGCTGAGCCGACGACCGCTCACCCTGAAGATCGAGGACCCGTTGACCGTTCGCGCCGATCCCGGCGGTATGGCCTGCGAGTTCTACTCGGGCGTGCTCAGCGAGTTGCTCCTGCTCTACACGCGCAAGCCCCACTTCGTAGAGCATTCCATCTGCCGGTCGCGGGGGGCCGACTCGCACTGCCTCTGGGTGGCGGAACCGGCCGGCTGAGACGCTCAACGGCGGGGCGGCCACGTAGCTGTCGCCGCGTCGGTTCGGATCCACAGGTCGAGCTGGCTGAAGCGTCCCGGGTGGCGAGCGGGCCGGAGCGCGGTCGAGTCGGTCGAGCGTCGCTAAGGGCGCTCCTCGCTGCTGGACTTCTCCAGGCCCGCCGCCTCGAACAACTTCCGGCGGATCTCCCGGTCGTAGAGCGCCCATTTCATCTCGCGCTCCTCCTGGTCGACCGCCCCGTCGCCGAGGAAGCCCAGATCGATCTCGAAGCCGCCCGCGCGCGACCGGCCGCCGCCGTAGAACCGCCCAGTGGGATCCGCGCCGAGCGCCTGCTTCAGGAACGCATCGACCCCCAGCGTGGCGCTGTTGGTCCGGAGGCTTCCCATCACCGACTCCTTCCCCTCCCTGGTCGTCACGATCCCGTAGACAATCGCGGTGTTGACGTTCTCCTCCTGCAGAAGGAAATCCGCTGCCTGCGGGATCGCGTCCCGATCCGCCCAGCGCAGGTAGCCGACGCCGGCGATGGAGAGGCCGCCACGGATGATCCGTCGGCCGAGCGCCGCCTGGATGGTCTCCATCGTCCCGCGGGACTTCGGGATGCAGAGGACCTTCTCCAGCAACGCCTGATCGGCGATGGTGCTCAGAAAGCCCCCCGCGCGGTACTCGGGCTGTCTCGCGTGAATGAAGCCGGAGGTCTCGCTGTGGAGCCCGTGGAGGAGGGCGGTCGCCAAGCGCACGTGCCGGTCGTTGCCGGGCTCCATGTCCAGGAAGACCCCGGATTCGAGGTACTCCGCGAAGATCGTCGCCGCCGCGCCAACGGGCCGGATGTCGCTGAAGACGGGATGAAGCAGATCCTGCAGGTCGTGGTGGTCGATGACGGCGAAGACCGGGACGTTCGCATCCGACAGGCGTTTCGTCAGCCGCGTCGTCGTTCCCTGGTTATCGATGTAGACCGCCGCGTCGTACCCGGCGAGTGGCATCCCCTCCTCGTAGGGGATGATCTCCATCTCCAGGTGGATGACGAGCGCGAGGTTCTCGGGGTGCCTGACGTGCCCCTCGTACATCACGTCGACGGCGATTTCGAAGACGGAGGCGATCTCGACATAGGCCAGCGCCGACGAGATGGCGTCGGGGTCGGGGTAGTCCTGGATCGCGACCACGTGGCGCTGCCCGGTGCGCTGGCTCATCAGATCGTGCAGCATCCGGGCGGGCTCCGCGGTCAGCGCCGGCAGCTGCCTGGGTCTTGTCCGGGCAACGTCGGTGGCCAGATCGAGGTTGCTATCCGTTCCCCCCTGTTTCAGCGGTCGGGCCATCGCTGTCTACCGGTGGACGTTTACAGTCCCGCTAGCCGGGCGGTCCCGCATTTCGGCGAATCACTCCGTGGCCTGCTCGATTCGCCGCTTGCCCGTGTAGCGGGGACGGTGGAAGAGGAACCCCTGGGTCAGATGCACGCCCAGCGACTTCACCGTCTCGTACTCCTCGGGCTGCTCGACGCCTTCCGCGATCACCTTGATACCGTGGTCGTCGGCGAACGTCACCATCGTCTCCACGAGGTTCTGCTTCATGAAATTGGTGTCGATGCCGGAAATCAGCGAGATGTCGAGCTTGATGTAGTCCGGGGCGAGGTTGGCGATGCTGCCGAGGCCGGCGTAGCCCGACCCCGCGTCATCGACGGCGAAGCGGAACCCCTGCTCGCGGAAGGCGCGGAGGTACTCCTGGAAGGTCGGGTAGTCGGTGATCGCCGTGCGCTCGGTGATCTCCAGGACGATACGTTCAGGTTGCTCGATCCCCAGCTCGTCCACGTTCAGGTAGCGGAACGTGGGATCGCGGAAGTCGTGCGGGTCGATGTTCAGGAAGAGCAGCTGCTGGGGCTCGAGGTTGGCATCGATCCCCTCGATCGCCCGGCGGCGGCAAAGGCGCGACAGCTCCCAGATCAGGTTGGCCTCCTCCGCGACGCTGAAGAGCACCTCCGGCGAACGGAGGCCGCGAAGCGAGCCACGAGCAAGCGCTTCGTAGCCGTACACCTCCCCGGTGGCGGTGACCACGATGGGGTGGTACTCGATGTAGACCGCGCCCTCCCGGAGCGTCGCCTTGAGGTCCGCAACCTTGCGGCTGCGCTCCCGGTGCTCGACGCTCCGCGCCGCATGAGCCGCTTCCCGGATGCCCCGGTAGATGTTCCGCTCGGTGCGGATCTTGGGGTTCCGGAAGATGGTGGACGCGCCCACGTAGATCGCGAACAGCCCCGCGATCTCCTCGCCGTGCTCGTCCTCGAGCCGGCGCCGCAACTCCGTCTCCAGCTGCTGGGCGACCTCGTTGACGCGGATCTCCGTCAGCTGGGGTTCGGTGCCGAGATCGGTGAAGAAGATGAAGTCGTCATCGCCGGCATGGGATACCATCAGCAGGTTCTCTTCGCGGCCGTGCTGGCGGGCGTAGAAGTCCCGGATGGCGTTCGCGGTCGTCTGCAGCACCTCGTCGAGCTTCTGCCACCCGTAGATCTCCTCGAGCTTTGAGTAGCGGACGAACTCGATGTAGAGGATGGTCATGCGCCCGCTTCGCTCGAGCAGTTCCCTGCCCCGCTCCATCATCACGGGGAGCGTTGGGAAGCCGGTGAAGCGGTCGTAGAGGAGCTCCTCGTAGCGGAGGTAGTCCGCGACCCGGGAATGCTCGGCACCTCGCTTGGCGCGGCCGACGCGCGTGGCGGCTGCCTTGAGGCGGGCCACGATCTCGGCGGAGTCTGCCGAGCCGAGGATCCATTCGTCGGCTCCTGCGGCGGCAGCCCGCGCTGCGCCATCCTGGTCCACGCAGGCGATGACCAGGGCGGTGCCGCGAGCCCGACTCTCGGCGCGAAGCTCCTGGAGGGAATCGACCAGCGACTCCTCGACCAGGATCACGTCCGGGTGCGTGCGGAGAGCGTCGCTCAGCCGGACGCCGTTGGTCCCTTCCTCGCCGCCGATGACGATCAGCTCGGCGGAAAGTTCAGCGGCGGCGGCCAATATCGACGCATGGAGACCTTCGTCTCGCACGCGCGCGACGATCTTCACGAGGGCCTGCCCCCGGCAGCCGCAAGGTTTCGCTCCACCTTGTCGGCCAGCTCATCGAGGTCCAGCGGTTTGACGACATAGTCGTCCGCGCCGGAGCGCATCCCCTCGAATTTATCCTCGTAGCCGCCCTTGGCGGTCACCATGATCACGCGCGTGGAACCGAACTCCGGGTGGGACTTGATCGTTCGGCAGACCTGCCAACCATCCATTCCGGGCATCATCACGTCAAGCAGGACGAGAGCGGGCTTCACCTCCTCCAGCCGACTGAGGGCCGTCCTTCCGTCCGGAGCGGAGACAACCCGATATCCCCGAGATTGCAGGAAAGTCGTGAGGATCTCGACGTTGTCGTGGTTGTCATCGACGACGAGCAGCGTTTCTGACCTGGCCAACGTGAACTCTCGGCAGAGGGTGAGGCGACCGCGTCGGCCAATCGCTTCGCGGGCGCGTAGCTATTCGCTGGGAGCGCCCCGGGCGAACAGCCTCGGCCGCCGGGCCCCATCTCGCTCCGGGATCCATCCATGGGGACGAACACCTGATCCGCCGCGGAACCCTTCGCAAAACGTATCGGTTCCACTTTCCAAGGCGGATGGCTACCTGGTCCGGCGGCGGCCACGCGAGCAACGATCGGTCGTGATCCGCCGCAAAGCGAACCTGGCTTTTGCGCCTCCGGGCCGGCCTGATGGCCCGTACGGCGTCTCCCCTGAGAGGGCAAGAAGCACGCCATGCAGTGGGCGCAAAGTAATGCTGTAGCGTCTGTTATCGTCCTGCGGCCGGAGCCTTCGCGGGGCGCGCGCTATCGTCGCCACGCGTGAACTGGAGCTCGTACAGACGACGATAGAGGCCATCAGCCGCAAGCAACTCCTCGTGCGTACCCCGCTCGCGGATCTCCCCCCGGTGGAGGACCAGGATCAGATCCGCGCCGCGGACCGTCGAAAGACGATGCGCGATGACGAGCGCGGTTCTACCGCGCATCAACTCGCGGACGGCAGCGTCCATGCGTGCTTCCAGCTCGCTGTCCACCGAGCTGGTGGCTTCGTCGAGAACCAGCACGAGGGGGTCGACCGCGAGCGCCCGAGCGAAAGAGATCAGCTGGCGCTCCCCTACCGAGATGGACATACCGCGCTCGCCGAGCGGCTGATCGAGCCCGAGCGGGAGCCGGCGAACGAGGTCGTCCGCACCCACCCGGGCCAGCGCCTCCGTCAGTCGTTCTTCGCCGATGTCCGGCCGACCGAGCGTGACGTTCCCGCGGACGTCGTCGTTGAACAGGAACACGTCCTGGAGTACGAGTCCGATCCGCGCACGCAGGTCGCGCAGGCGTACGCGCGATATGGGCACGCCGTCGAACAGGATCTCACCCCGCTGCGGCTCGTAGAACCGCATGAGCAGGTTGATGATCGTCGACTTTCCGGCCCCGGTAGCGCCGACGATGGCAACCCGCTGACCCGGCTCGATGCGGAAGCTGACGTCGCGGAGGACCCATGCGGGGCCCTCACCGCCTTCACCCGAGGGCGCGGTATCCCCGGGCGGACCGTAGTGGAACCAGACGTTCCGGAACTCGATCTCGCCCCTCCCGGGTGATGGCAACGGCAGCGGATCCGGCGGGTCGACGATTTCCGGCGGCGTATCGAGCAGCTGGAAGATCCGCTCCGACGAGGCCACCGCGCTCTGGAGCAGGTTGTACTTCTCCGAGAGATCCTGGATGGGGCGGAAGAACCTCCGGGCGTACTGGAGAAACGCCGCGACCAGCCCGACGGTCATCGTGCCTTCGAGCGTGTTCATCCCACCGTACCAGAGAATGAGCGCGAAGGCCACCGCCGTCAGGATCTCGATGATGGGGAAGAAGGCGGCGTAGTAGGTGATGGACTTCAGGTTGGCGTCCAGGTGGGCGCGGTTGATCTCGTCGAACCGCTCGGCCGTCGACTGCTCCCTGCCGAACAGCTGGACGACGCGGATGCCCGTCAATCTTTCCTGCAGGAAAGCGTTGATCCGCGCCAGGCGGATACGGATCTCCCACGACGCCTTGCGGATGAGTCCCCGGAAAACGAATGCGGCGACGAACACGAACGGCATCACGGACAGCGTCACGAGCGCCAACCGCCAGTCCAGCAGGATCATCGCCGCCACGATGAAGACGACCGTGAACAGGTCGCCGAAAAGGGCGACGACGCCGGAGCTGAAGATCTCGTTCAACGTCTCGACGTCGTTGGTAACGCGAGTCATCAGCCGACCGACCGGGTTCCGGTCGAAGAAGCGCAGGCTCTGCCGCTGGAGGTGCATGAACAGCTCCATGCGCAGATCGAGCATCACCCGCTGGCCGATCCAGGTGGTGAGGATGGTCTGGAAGTACTCGAGGAGGAACGCCGCGACGAGCGAGGCGACGAGGATGGCCACCAGCATGGTGAGGCGGCGCATGTCGGCCGCGGGGATCGCTTCGTCGATGGCAACCTTGGTCAGGTACGGCCCGATCATCTCGACGGCGGCACCCGCCATCAGCAGCGCGATCGCCCCGACTACCTGCAGCCTGTAGGGCCGCAGGTAGCCGAGGAGACGACGCGTCAGATGCGCGTCGAACGCTCTGTCCTCCCGTTCCTCTTCGTGGATGCCTGTCACGCGTGCCGCTTCCGCGGTGACCAGGGCCGGTATGCTCCGGCGGTCTGGTCACGAGCCTTGAGTGTGAATCGGTATCTCGCCGTCAGTTGCATCCCCGTCGCCCTCGGCAAAGAAAGGTTCCGCCCGGTCTCCAAATCCCACGAACCGCGCATTTCGCCAGCTCCTGTGACGCCCGCGATCAGTCGGAACCAATCAGACGCCCGGTCAGCGACCGCCCCTTGTGGCGGTCGTGGCAGGGGCAGAGATGAGACGATTCCTGGCTACGTCGCTGCACGCTCGTACGTCTCAGCCGCGCGGTTCGAGATACATGGAGCACCGCGAGGTCCCGGCGGCAGGCTGAGACTAGCCCGGTCTGAGCCCGTGTGGCAACCGGTTGCCGACTATCGATTTCGATGATTCTGACGATGCTCTAGGCAGGCCGGTAGCATCCGGCCCGGGGATTCAGGTGATCGGCGGGGAAGGACTTCATGAGTTCGACGGGTTTCGAGGGAGACATCGACCAGGCGTTCGACGTTCCGCCCGCTCGGCGGAGCGCGACTCCCCTTTCCGCGTTCCGGCGCGGCTGGCTGCGCCTGCGGCCCGCCACACTCAACGGTTGGCTGCTCCTCGGTGGTGTCGGCTTGATGTCGGTGTTCGGATTCGCGATTGCGATCGGCTACACGACCGTGGGGAACCTCACAAGCGCGATCTCCGAGCAGCTTGCGCAGGTCGAACGGGAAACCGAGGCCGTGGCGAACCTCGAGGTCGCGGTCCGCGACCAGCTCGCCGCCGCGCGGGTCTACATCGCTTCGGGCGACCGGCCCAACCGCGCGGCCTACACGACCCTCGGAGAGCGGGTCGCGAACCTCTTCGCTTCGACGGAACTCCTTCCCGCGGAACGAGCGAAGCTCGAGCAGCTCGAGTGGCTCCACAGCGTCGTGGAGGAGGAGCTGGACACCGCGATCTCGCTCCGCGACAGCGGGGCCGAGGCGGAAGCCCGGCAGGCGCTCGCCTCCGCCGAGACCGCGGTCACCGAGCTCACGGCCGCCGCGCAGCAGCTCAACGCCTTCCCTATCGCCCGCCTGAACGCCGCCGCCGACGACCTCCAACAGATGGGCCGGGAGGGTCAGCTCTGGCTCATCATCGTCATCCCGGTCACGCTGGTGGTGCTGACGATCCTGATGCTGGCGATCATCCGGGGGATCAACAGACCGCTGCAGCAGCTGATGGCGGCCTCCGAACGGATGGGCGAGGGCGACCTGACCGTCCAGGTCGAAGGCCCGATGGTCCGGGAGTTCGACGCGCTGTCGGAAACGTTCAACGTGATGGCTGGACGCCTCCGTCGGCTGGTGCAGGAAACGGTGGTCATCTCCGACCACGTGGCCCGCTCGGCACTGGATCTGGCCAAGATCAGCGAGCAGGTGGCGGGCTCGAGCGGCGACGTCGCCAACGCGATGGCGGAGATCAGCCAGGGCGCGGAGGGGCAGTCCGCCGGAATCCTGGAGACCTCGGCGGCGCTCGAGGAAATGAGACGGCGCGGGCGGAGGATCGACGAGGCCGCGCACCGGGTCGTCGAGCTGAGCGAAGAGATCCGTGAGCTCGCCGAGCGCCATCGGACGGAGATGGCCGATGCCGTCCGGCTCGTCTTCCAGGTCCGGGGCGCGGTGGCGGAGTCGGAACAGGAGGCGCGCGAGCTCGCGGCGGCATCGACCAAGATCGATCGCTTCGTCGAGACCATCTCGACCGTGGCGCGGCAAACGAACCTGCTGGCTCTGAACGCGGCCATCGAGGCGGCGCGGGCGGGAGAGCACGGACGCGGGTTCGGCGTGGTCGCGGAAGAGGTCCGGAAGCTCGCCGACGGGTCTGCCGAGGCGGCTCGCGACGTCGCCGCCATCGTGCAGGAGGTCCGCGAGCGCATCGACCGCATGGTGGACAGCATGGAGCAGGGCGCCCGGCAGGTGGCCGGCGTCGAGGGCGCGGCCCGAGCGGCGGAGACGGCCCTCGAGCGCATCATGCAGACGATCGACGGGGTGCGGGATGCGACCATCGCGGTCAACGACGCCCTGGCGGCGAACCGCGAGGCGCTCGTGCAGGTCGAGACCGCGATGACCGACGTGTCGCAAGCGGCGGAGTCACACGCGGCCCGCGCGCAGCAGGTATCGGCAGCGGCGGAAGAGCAATCCGCGGCGACCGAGGAGATGACCGCGGCGACGGGTCAGCTGCGCGAGGCGGCGGAGCGGATGAAGCTGCTCGTGTCCGGGCTGAAGGCGTGAGGGTCTGGATCGGGCCCGCGCGCTGGCCGTGGCGCGCCATCGCGAACTGTTCGATGCCGCGGACGTCCTACGCGCGCTTCTGCCATCTCCCGACCATCAGGTAGGCCAGTTCCTCGCCCGTTACGGGTCGACGTCGCGCAACTCAACGACGCGCTGGGCAAGCTGTGACCGTCACGCGCCTACGCCACGCGCTCGTATGCGCCCCCCGCCAGCCTGGTTGGTTCAGTCCTCCTCGAACTCACTCGCGCGCACGCGGATCCCCCGGAGCGCCAGTTCCCGCACGTACTCCTCCGGCGGCACGATCTCGTCCGGCGTCCAGGCGCCGGGCGGGATCCGCCCATCGAGCTGCATCATCGCCGTTATCGCGAGCGAGAAGCCGGTGGTACGCATCATCGCCGTGATGCCGGTAGCGGGGTCGAAGCGGTCGAGCAACTCGCGACGGAGCGTAATCCGCCGCCCCTCACGCTCCCCGCGGACGTCAACCCGCAGCGCGACGAGATCCGGGCTGCGCTGTGGGTCTTTCCGGAGCCGCGGACCCGCGGCGGCGATGAACATGTCGCGGGGCGCGAGCCGCATCCCCTTCACTTCGATCGGCTCGGCCGACAGCAGCCCGAGTTCGCGCACGGTGCGCATCGCCTCGGCGTGCCCGGGGTAGCGAAGCGTCTTGTACTCCATCCGCTCGATCCGGCCCGCGTAGCGCTCCGCCATCAACGACAGCCCGCCGGCGGTGTGGAAGGCTTCGAGCACGCCGATGTCGTCGAAGAAGACCTCCTCCACCTCCGACAGTGCATCGACCTGCTGGAGCTTGCCGTCCCGCAGCACCCACGAGCGGGTGGTGTAGTAGTCGATCACCCCTTCGAGGCTGTAGACGATCTGGTACTTGAGCGGCGGCTCGGGATGCTGCGGCAGACCGCCGACCTTCATCTGCACCTCCCTGACCCTGTCGAGGCGGTTGATGCAGTCCTGCGCGAGGATGTTGACCATCCCCGGAGCGAGCCCGCAGTCCGGCACGACGGAGACACCCGCTGCGACCGCGCGCTCGTGCAGTCCCTTCTGCCGCCGCGTTATCTCCGTATTGCCGCCCAGGTCGCAATAGTGGACCCCGACGTCGACCGCGATCTCGGCGAGCCGAAGGTTGTGATAGTACGGGAACGCGCTCATCACGACCGCGGCGCCCTCCATCGCGGAACGGACGCGAGCGGCATCCCGAGCATCGAGCTGAAGCGGCGTAAGCCGTTCGCCGACGAACGGTTGGAGGAAAGGAGCGAACGTTCCGGGACGGATGTCCGCCAGCACCACATCGTGGTCCGTATGCGTGAGCAGATCATATGCACACGCACTCCCCTGCTGTCCGGCCCCTAACACCAGCAGTCTCATGTTCGCCACCGTCGCGCCAAACCTTTGCGCTCGCCTTCCGTAGCCCTATATATTGCCGTGGTTTCCACTATTTCGTCGTCAATGGGCAAAAAGGAGTACTGCTTGGCGAAGGACGCAATCGAGATGCAGGGGACCGTTACCGAGGTGCTCCCCGATACGAACTTCAGGGTGCAACTCGAGAACGGGCACGAAGTACTGGCGTACATTTCAGGCCGCATGCGCAAGAACTACATCCGGATCCTGGAGGGTGACCGGGTGACGGTCGAATTGTCGCCCTACGACCTTCGACGCGGTCGAATCACTTACCGGTTCAAGTAGGCGGCTGATCTTCCTCCGGCCCCAGCCTCACCAGGGCCCCACCGGCTGACCGCTCGCCAGCATCGACACGATGACGGGAGCGAGATGGTCGAGCCGCTCCACACGATCGATCAACATTGCACTTCCCGGTCCGACCGCGATGAGAGGGACCGGGTTGCGGGTATGCCCCGCCCTCACGTCCTCGACATTGCCGTGGTCACTCGTGATCACGAGCAGGGTGTCCGGCTGCAGTTGCGCGCGCACCCCCGCCAGAAACGCGTCGATCCGCTCGAGGACCTCCACCGCATCGCCGAACGTGCCCCGGTGACCGTCGTGCTCGCGCGAGATCCGGGCGAGTTGCTCCCCCGCCGTCTCGGGCTGGACGACCGGGGCATCGGGATCGACATAGCGGCGCCATCCATCGGTCGTGATGGAGGAAACGATCGCGTCGCCCGCACGCAGCGCGTCTTCATCGCGGGTGAGGATGCCGGCTGTCGCCGCCGCGAACGGGATCGCCCCCGGTCGGCGGCTCGCAGCCTCGGAACGCACCGGGTGTGAACGCGGGAACGCATTGGCGAGGCCAACATTCAGCCCCGCCTCGAGGAGGATACTGAAGATGCTGCGCGTCGCCAGCAGCTCGCGGAGGGCCGTGGGCACCCACGGACCGAAATGGCGCCCCAGTATGCCTGGCGTGTCGCGGCCGGTGAGCAGGGCCGTCTGACCGGTTCCGCTCTGGGGGAGGCCGGGGACGTCGAAGGTGGCGTCGATGGGGCGGGATGCGGCGCCGCCCGTCAGGATCGTCCCGAGCGCGAAGGAGCCGAGAACCGGCGGTGCGCCGTCGAGGAGCCGGCGAATGGCCGGGAGACGGGCCGCGGCGAGAGGGTTTACCGACGGATCGCTCGATCCGAGTCCGACCCCGTCGAGAAAGACGAACAGTACGCGTCGCGGGGCCTCCATGCGACGCGGTCAGATCAGTACGGTGGCGTCACCGGCCGGGAAGCGGTCGAGCCAGCGGACCGTCCGATCGATGGCGTCAAGGTAGCCGGAAAGCACCGGCTCCTGGGCAGCCTCGGAGCTGCCCCCCCCGTTGTCGCGGCAACGGAGGACGCGTTGCACGGGATCGGGATCGAACCCCACCTCCGAGGCCACCGCGGAGATCAACGGGTCGCTCGTCGCGGGCGCCGCGCGGCCGGCGAGCCGGAGCATGGCCCGGAACAGGGTGCCCAGGCTGGGGATGGACCGACAGATCACCGAGCCCAGCTCCTCCGGCCTGTCGCTCAGCGAGAGGATGGCCTCGCGCAACTGGATCTTCCGCGTCCGTAGCTCGTGCTCGAGCTGGAGGCGGAGGTGTTCGCGGTGGATCTGCACCCCGACGAACGGGTCGTCGCCGTGCAGGATCTCGTGCGCGCCGCGGATGTCGGTGTACTCGATCGGGAACACGTCGGCCGATGAGCTCCACTCGTCGAGCGTCATCATGAGCGGAGGCGGGTTGCCGGCCTCCAGCCAGTCGCGCGTGATGCTGGCGCCCCGCCTCAGGCGGTCGACGTCGAGGTGTCGCAGAAGCACCAGCAGGTTGATGTCGGAGACGCCCGGACGGTACTCGCCGCGGGCGACCGAGCCGTATAGCACCGCGGAAACCAGATCCGCGCCGTGCACCTCGCGCAGGCGACCGGAGAAGTCGACAGCCGCCTGCCTGGGATCCACAAGGGTTTTCGTCGCCATTTTACCAGCGCCCTCCCGCGCCGCCGCCACCGAAGCCACCACCTCCGCCGAAGCCGCCGAACCCGCCTCCACCGAACCCACCGCCGAAGCCGCCACCAAACCCTCCCCTGCCCCATCCTCTGCCACCCATGGGGAACGGGATGAAGACCGGGGCGTATCGGCGCCGCCTGCCGCCACCCCCGCCGCCACCCCCGCCGCCACCACGGCGCGCCGCCAGTGCCATCAGGATGATGATGACGATGAGCACCCAGATCGCGATACCGGAACCGCCCCTCCCGCCCCGAGGCTGAACCAGTTCGGGCACGTCGCCCGTAAGTTCGAACCCGAACTGCTCAGCGTATTCCTGGGCGATCGCGGTTACCGCCATGAGCAGGCCGGTGCCGTAGTCGCCCTGCTGAAAGTGGGGCACCATGTAGTCCCGGCCGATGCGTCCGGCCTCGGCCGCGGTGATGAAGGTCATCGTGCCGAGCCCCGTCTCGATGCGCCAGGCCCTGTCCTGGACCGCGACCAGGATGATGACGCCCGTGTTGCGGGCAGGATCACCGGGATCCCCGCCCGCGCCGACACCCCACTGGCGCCCGATGGTCAGTGCGACCTCGTCCCGCGAGCGTCCCTCCAGCGACGGTAGCGTAACGACGACGATCTCCCCCCCGGACTTCGCCCTCACCTCGTCGATGACGCGCTCGATGCGACTTACGTCAGCAGGCTGGAGGATGCCGGCGAAGTCGTTGACGTAACCGACCGGGTCGGGAATCCGCGGCTGTGCGTTCGCCTGCCCGGTTGCCCCGAGGCAGGAAAACGTGATGGCGACGCCACTCGCGGCTGCGCGGGCGATCCGCCGCAGTACTTGATAATCCCGAAAAGCGCGCATACCTTGCTGCCGAGTTTGCCTGGGGCCCGGTTCTGACGGGTATACCGGGCGTTCCCGCCGGGTCCGGTCGGGGCGGCCCCGCGAGCCCCCGCGGCCTTCGTTTCGCCTCGAGTCGCCAAGGTAAGTCTCACCCGGCCACCAAGCCACTTCCCACGCTGGAGCTGCCGATGAAGCGTTTCCTCATGCTTGTCGCCGTGACCCTTCCGATCACCGTCGCGTGCGGCGATCCCCAGGTAGTCGTCGAGGCCGCGCTAACGGATGAAGCGGGTGAGCGACTCGCATTGGGCGACCTCCCGGTTCGACTCCTCCCGTACGACCGGGATGCCGTCTTCGACTCCCTGGAAGCGGCATACGGCACGCCAGAGCCGCCTATCCCCCAGGAGATCCTGGACCAGCAGCGTGCCGTCCAGCAGGCCCAGGCGGAATGGACGGCCGCCGAGGAGCGCTGGGCCACGGTCCGTGACGAACTGCGGCAGATCTCGACGCAGCTCCAGGGGATGAACCGCCAGACCCCTCAGTACGCCCAGGCCTATCAGCGGTTCACGCAGCTCGAGCCGCAGGAGCAGGCGCTCAACCGGCAGCGCCAGGAGGCCTTCCAGCGCTTCACGTCGCTTCAGGAGCAGGTGATCGCCGCAGCGGACTCAATCCGCGTCTTGCGGGATCTCTGGGCCGACGACGCCTTCGCCGACTTCAACACGGTGGTCGCAGCGAAGCTCAAGGAGCGTGGTGAGGAGGAACTCGCGGACACGACGGATGCCCAGGGCTTCGCCAGGTTCCGCGTGCCCAAGGGCCAGTGGTGGGTGTACAGCCGCTACACGCTGCCCTACGAGGAGCTGTATTGGAATATCCCCATCGAGGTGACCGGCGACAGCCTTCACATTCAGCTGAACCGGGATAACGCGGAGATCCGTCCCGTTCTGTAGCGGACGGGGGATCGCGACCCGGGTACGAGGGGGCCGCCCGCGGGTGGCCCCTTTCGCGTTTCGGAAATCGAGCAACGAGAAAGGGCGCGCGAAGTCGCGATGCCGCGAAGGCGTTTGCGGTTCCGGCGGTTTCCCGCGCCGACAGGCGTAACCAACCCGGGGTCTGGCCTGTGTGGACCTTCCGATGGAATTCGCGCCCAGGCGGGTGTGGGCAGATCTACGGTTGCGGCACCGGCCCGCCGGGCGCATCCTCCTCGACCGGCGGCGGTAGTGGCTCGTCCTCGGTGAGCAGCTCGATCGAGGAACTCGGGCTGGGCCGTCCGTACTCCCACTGGCGACGGATGTCCGTCGAGAACTGGGTGCGGACGCCGGTATCGAAGATCCGGGCGAGCGGGCTACGCTGCACGGCACCGTATGACGCCGCCCACATCCACTGGCTGTCGATCTGCCATTCGAGGCCGAGCCTTCCCTCCGCACGCTCGCCGCTGAAGAGACCCAATCCGGTCTGCCCCGTGAGGAAGAAATCGGATGCGAGCTCCCAACCGCATTCGATCGCGGCGTTGGTAAAGGTGCCGGCCTGCAGAAAGCCCACCAACGTGCTGGGCGCGCCCGCGCGAACGCGTACCCAGTCGCACAGCCCTCTCCTGAGTATCGTCGGCTCTATCCGGCTCGCCACGATGCCGCCCACCACTTCCTGCACGAGGACCTGCTGCGCGAACCCGGCGTTCACGCCACCAAGCTCGAAGTTAGGCCGACCGAAGATGAGGTAGCTGATGAGGTCGGATTCGGCCAGCGGAACCGCGGTGTCCGAGGTCAGCTGTATCCGGGGCGACAGCAGGGTTCCGGAGAGCTGTACGAGGATGGTCACGTCTCCGCCGGACCCGACAGTGGCCTGCCGGACCCGGTAGCCGGCGGTGATGTCGAGCGACGGGTTGAGGTCCCCCGTTCCGAAGAACTGGACGCGACCGCTGACGACGTCGAACGACCGTGCGATGCCGCTGATCTCCAGTGTGTAGGTGCCCCGCATGGCCTCCAACCCCCCGAACACCCGCAGGTCCTCACCCGACCGGAAGACGATCAGGTCCCCCGTGATCTGCACCCGCATCTCGTTCGACTGTAGCCAGACGCTTTCGCCGACCCGCAGCTCGACACCGTCGATGCGCAGGTTGCCGAGGAAGCCGGGCCCGACCGCGACCTCCTGCGGCGGAAGCGGACCGACCGCCGGTGCGTCGAGATAGCCGAGCTCGAGCGTCGGTTCGGACGTGGCAAGCTCCGGAACGAAGATGGTGCTCTCGCTGATCGAGACGTTCCCGGTGACGACGGGCTCGTCCGCCGGGCCGGCGATGGCGAGCTCCCCCGACGCCGACAACTCGGCTTTGGTCCGGTCGTTCATCACTCGGAAGCCGTCCATGCTCGCAGAGAGCTCGAAGCGGGGGGTGACACCGCTCGGAAAATCGATGACGCCGCTCACGACCAGCGTACCGCCGCTGCGTGCGGAGAGGCTGTTGATGCTCAGTCGGCTTCCGGCCAGTTCCAGATCGACATCGATGTCGGAGTAGCGAACGCCGAGGGGCTCGATGAAGACGGCCCCGTCGTCGAGGCGCGCCGAGCCTTCGAGTTCGGGGGCATCGGTCGTCCCGGTGACGTTGATGAGTGCGCGAGCGACCCCGGTCCCCTCCCGCATCCCCGGCGCGAGTGCCGCCAGAAGGTCGAGGGGCAGCGAGTCCGCGACGATCGTCATCTGAAGCGGCGCGTCAGGTACGTCCTCGAGCGAGGGAACCAGGTGCTCGAAGGAAAGCAGCATCGGGACGCTCACGTCGGCGCGGAAAAGCCGCGCCCCGGCGGCATTGGCTTCGGCCGCCCCTTCGAAACGCTGATTCACGTACGTCCCGTCGAAAACGATGCTTTCCGCCGACGCGCCCTCGTAGGCAAAGTCGGCGAGCCGTCCGGCGATCGTCATCTCGGGATTCGCTTGAGGCCCGGTGATTACCGCGTCGAGCGAGAAGACTCCTTCGACGACCGGCATGCGGCGACTGATGTACTGCAGGTTGCTCAGGTCGAGGTTCTCGGCGTGGATTGCGAGGTCGGCGGTTCCCGTCGGCGGGATGCGGCCATCGACCGAGATGAGGCCGCCGCCGGGGCCCGAGCGCTGCAGCAACAGGTCGTCGACGGCGAGGCCCTCCTCCTGGCTGAAGCGGATCCCGGCAGGCCGGGTGAGCGACCAGGTGTCCTCGGCGAGACTCAGCGATAGCTGATCGAGGGCGGCAGCCCGCGGTCGGAGATCGGCGACCTCGAGGGAGCCGGAAGCCGCGAGAGAAGTCTGCCCGTTCAGCGCGGCATCGAGGTCGAAGGCGATTGAGTTGCGATCCCCGGTTGCGTTGAGCCGTAGCGACTGAAGCCCCTCGCCGCCGGGGAAGACGACCTCCGTCCCCTCCACGACCATCTCGCCGCTCCAGCCACCGTCCGGAGTGTGAGAGATGTCCAGGTCGGCCCCGATCGAGGTGGCGCTGAAGTCTCCGTAACGGATTTCCCGCACGTCCACGACCCCATCGATGACCGGGTACTCGATCGAGCCCGCCACGACGCCCGACGTCGACACGCTTCCGTTGAGACGCAGGGGGAGCGACCCGATCGGGGTGAGCAGCCGTCCGAGAGATGCCAGATCCGGCGCGGTCAGGGAATAGCGGAGTGGCTCCTGAGAGGGCGTCCGCAGCCCCCAGGTCCCGGTGGCTGCGAACCGGTTCCTGTCGTAGGTGATGTCCAGCGTGTCGATGTACAGAACGCCCGCGCGGATCTCGACGTCCCCGAGCGCGGCGTCGAGCTGGCGTCCTCCCAGGATGGACCGGGAGGCGTCGAAGGAGAACGTGCCTTCGAGCGTTTCGAGGTCGGCCCCGCGTGCGTCGACGTCGATCGTCGTCGAGAGCGAGGACGAAGGAAGCTGCCGGGCCAGCGGCAAACGGCTCAGGTCGAGACCCGCCACTTCGCCCGTAACGCGGTAGCTCGGCACGTCGCCGGGCTCGAAGAAGCCCTCGAGCTCCAGCAAGGCACTGTCGCCGCGCAGGTCGAGGTCGAACGTGTACGGAGTGCCGCCACCTCCGCGAATCACGATCGGTCCGCTCATCCGCTCCGCGAAAAGGAGCGGATCGCCGAGCAGCGTTCCGATGTTGAAGGCGGCCACATCGCCCTGGACGTTCACGATGGGCGGGTCCGCGGTCGGGACAGCCGATCCGCTGAGGTCGAAGCGTCCGTCACGGTGCTCCAGGTCCACGTCGAACGTGAGGCTCTCGGTGGTCCCGCTCGCCGCGAACGTCCCCCTCAGCGGGCCTTCGACGTCGAGTTCCGGCCGCAGGAGCATCCCGGTCTCCAGCGCGCTCACCGTACCCGCCACATCGAAGCCGAGAGGGTCGCCAAGACGGATCGCGGCCTGGAAATCGATCCCCCCGGCCGGTCCGGTGAGATCACCATCCACCGTGATGCTTTCCGGCCCCCCTACGATGGCCACCGGACCGGTGACGGTCGCCGAGCGGAAGGGGGCGGCGGGGAACAGTTCGTTGACGGTCGCCAGCGACAGCGGCTGGGCGACGGCGTTGATCTCGTAGCTCAACTCGGGCGACAGGGTCGCGCGGCCGGTGATGCCCGAAAGGCGAGTGGGAGCGGCGTTTCCGACCTCGTACTCGAGGATTCCGTCGGCGAAATGTACCTCTCGCAGGGTGCCGCCCAGGACGATCGACCCGTCGATGATGCCGCGGAGCATCTCACGGCGCTCGGGCATGAGCGCCGCGAACGTGGCCGGGCGGAGCGGGACGAAGCCCAGGGTCATGCCGTCGAGCGTCAGCTCTTCCGCGGCGCCGGCGAGGGCAACCGCGCCGTCCGCCTGCACGACCGATGGGGCGGCCTCCGGTTCGTCGCGCGGAACGAGGGTCGCGGTGAGATCGACGGAAGCGAATCCTTCGTCGACTCCGGCGGTCGTCAGCCGCCCCTCGACGACGCCCGTGACCGGAAGTTCCCGGACCATCCCCAGCTCTTCCAGGGCAGCCAGCCGAAGCGGCGCGAGGTCGACTTCGGCGCTCAGGAGCGACGGACCGATCTCCCCACCGACCGCGACTCCGAGCCGCCCGACGATCCGCGACCCCATCGCGTCCACGTCCAGCTCGCGGAAATCCAGGGACAGACGCTCTGGCGATATCGACAGGATGTCTACGTCGAAGTCGGCGCCCCCCTCGGCCGGGAGGTTCGGCAGCAGGGGCCGGAAGTCGACGAACTGCAGCGGCGCTCCGACGAGTCGCAGATCGTAGAGGAAGCCATTCTCGGTAAAGGTGAGCATCCCCTCGCTGGCGAGGGTCGACCCTCCCACTTCGGCCTGATCGATATCGAACACGACCGCGTCGACCCCCTCCTGCTCGGCCCAGCCGCGCGCGCTCAGGATCATGTCGGGCTGGGCGAGGTCGCCGCGAAGGCTGGTGAACTCGACGCGCCAACCATCCGGCCCGCCGATGCGCGCGCTGGACAGGTTGCCCGCGACTCCACTGACGTCGTAGAGGTTGTAGGTAATGCCGCCCAGGTTGGTCGCCGCGAGGTTGGGAACGAAGACAGCGACTTCTTCGGGCGGCGGGCCTGCCGGCATCAGGAGGCGCAGCCGACCGGAAGCGAGGGTCACGTTCCGGAAGAGCAGCGGGCGGCTTTCGTCGCCGTCGGTCGTGCGAGCCGGATCGGTGAGGCCGAACGCCCGCTCGTAGTTCCACTCTCCGTCCGGCGACTGGATGATGCGCGCCACCGGACGATCAACGGTGACGTCGCGGAATTCGATCGGGCCGGTTCCCCCGAGCGTTTCGGGGTCCAGCGTCATCGTCAGGGCGCGGCTCGCCAGCACGGTATCGCGAGCTTCGCGCAAGACCACGTCGGCGAGCTCGAATCGCACGGCCGTATCGGCCACCGCATCGATGCGCTCCGCCCGCTCGCGCGCGAGCAACACGTCCTCGCCGACATCGGTTCGCGCCTGCTCGACGCGTCCCGCCTCGAGGTAGAACCACACCCCGAGCGCCAGCCCGAGTATCCCCATCACGAACCCGGTTACGACGAGACCGAGGCGGCGGGCGAGGCGAGAGGCGGCTGACATCAGAACGCCTGGCCGAGGGCGAACTGGAACCGGAAGCGCTCGAACCACTTCCGCCGGCCCGGACGATAGGAGGGGTCCTCGAGTACGAGCCCCTCCTCCGGATCGACCCGGTAAAGGGGTCCGGCTTCCGACTGGTAGGGATTGTAGGCAACGTCGAGGCGGAAGGGGCCTACCGGGGTGATGTAGCGGATGCCGGCACCGGGCGTGAAACGAATACCGCTGGGGTCGCTGATGTCGGACCCGGGCGCCGACACCAGCCCCGCGTCCACGAAGGTCGCGAGTCGGAGCGCCTCGGACATGAAGGGCGACGGCATCCGCAGTTCGACGGACCCGACCACCATCTGCGTTCCGCCCGTGGCGGACCCGATCGTGTCCTGGCCGATCGACGCCGGAAGCTGGACATAGGCGATCGGCCCCAGGGCGTTTCGCGTGTACCCCCGAACGCTGTTGGGTCCGCCTGCGTAGAATCGACGCTCGGGCGGAATGTAGCCTTCCTCCTGCCCGAGGAAGCCATCGAGGAAGCGCCCGTAGCGCACGTTGGCGGCGAGCATCCAACTGGGGCTCAGGGGTCGATAACCGATGGCTTCCACCAGCACCCGCAGGTACTTGTCATCCGAGCCGATCACATCCGACGCCCAGTCCACGTTGCCCCGCAGGAGCAACCCGCGGCTGACGAGACCGTCGGTACGCGTCCGGTCCTGGACGATCGCCGCCGAGAGGGAGTTCGACCAGCGGCTCCGGCTGAGAAGGTTCAGGTCCTCTTCCGTGCAGGTGTCGAAGCCGACACAGAGGATCGCCGGACTCGCCAGTGTTCGCCCGCGCTCCACATCGAACGTGGCGCTCAGGATGGTCGACCCGCCGAAGATCTGGCGTGCGGTGGCGACGCTACCACCAGCCGACTCGCGAATGAATGCCGAGATCTCGGAGATCCGCTCGACGTGGAGGTTGACCGCCAACTGGTTCTGCGTGCCGAGCACGCTCGGCTGCTGCAGCGTCGTCGCAAGCCGATAGTCGAGCCGGTCTTCGACACCGAAGCCCTGGATGCCGAAGAACCCCTCCTCGCCCATCGCCGAACAGAGCCTCGAGCGGGCGAGGCCGAAGTCGGCCGGCGAACCCACGCCGATCCGCGAGAGCGATCCGAGCACTTCCAGTCGCCGCCCGCCGCCCAGGAAGTTCCGGTTGATCCACCGCCCGTTCGCCCGGATGCACTCGACAGTCCCGAAACCCGCCGCCGTTTCCACCGCGAACTGCGCCGCTTCCACCACCTGGACCAGCACCGTCGCCCGTTCCAGCTCCGGATCCACCTGCAGCGTGTCCGGCGCCGGACGGATCGAGGCGAAGTTCACCATGTCCAGGTTGTAGAGGTTCCGCTGGCTGCGCTCCAGCTCGGTCTGCCGGAGGACATCTCCCTCCGAGACCGTCAGCTGCCGGCGGAGCGTCCGATCGGCCAGCCTTTCGTTGCCCTGGAAGAGAATCGTGTCGACGAAGACGAGGGGCCCCGGCAGCGCGACGTACTCCACCTCGGCGATCCCCTGGATGGTGTCGATCGCGTAGTTGCGCAGGATATCCGCGTAGGCGTGGCCGCGCTGCAGGAGGCGCGACCGGATGGTGTCCGCCGACCGGAGGAAGTCGAGCCGACCGAATGGCTGACCGACCTCGAGCGGGATCATCTCCAGCAGTGAATCCTCGGGGATGACCTCCTCCGTCCCCTGGACCGACAACTGCCGCAGAAGGACCTGTCGCCCGGGGGCGATGCGGAAGTCCACGCTCACCCATTCGTCGTCGATGGGCTCGAGCGTCGGCTGGATCAGGGTGCCGTAGTAACCGTGGTCACGATGATAGAGCTCGAGGCGAGCGACGTCGGTTGCGAGCTGGTTGAGGTTCAGCCGGTGCTCCTCCCTGCCGAGATCAAATGGGCAGAAAGGCAGGATCAGGAAGCGGCAGCTGCTCGGTCGGGTGCCGACGACGGCGCGCAGGGAGTCTTCCGGAACCACGAGGTCGCCGAGAAACGTCACCCGGCGAATCTGCTTTCCCTCGTGCTCCGAGAAGCCGGGAAAGGGACCGCCCCCAGCCCCCCCGCCTCCGATGCACCCACCGAGCACCAACAGCACGAGGACCAGGGCCGGCAGCCGTCTGGTCGCCACCCTGGTCTGGTTCAGTCTGTCTACGCTGCCGGAGATGGTTCGCAATCGTTGCCGAGGTAGCAGCCGAGATTCACGCGGCGGCGCCGAGTGCCCGATCAGCGCAATTTAGCGCCAGTCCAGACGAGGAACGAGCAGCGAAACGGTAGCGATCGAGATCGGACACGTTCCGGAACGCGCATTCAGCCTGCGTCGTGGCGAAACGCCTCGCCGGAAGTGACGCGGTCGCTCGCCCGTTCGCTGACCGGACACGCGCGGACAACGCAAGTCGGGACGAGTCGCATCATCGCGTGTCGCAACGCCTTGCACGGTCCATTCCAGGGATCGTCCGCACCGCTGCAGGGTACATGGGAGCGCACGTTCGACCGGGCGGTCTGCACATTGCACGCGGACTTCCCGAGGCGGTCGCCGCCGGCGTGATCATCCGATCCCCGGCGTGATCGGCCGGTAGCGGCGAGCACACAGCCGCGTTACTATAAAAGATCTGGTCGGGAAGTTCCGACCGCTGCACCGTACGGTTGATCCAAACATCATGTCCGACCTGAGGTCATTCCACGGGCCGAACGCGGCGTACGTGCTCGGCCTTTTTGAGCGGTATCAGCAGGATCCCGAGTCGGTCGATCCGGAGTGGCGGGCGTTTTTCGAGACCTTCTCGGTAGCGGACGAACCGGCCCCGACCCTCGCGGGGGCGGTACCAGGTGGAACGGCCTCCCCGGTGGGCGGAGCAGACCTGGACAAGGTCCTGGCCGCCCATCGGCTTGGACAGGCGATCCGCGCGCGCGGGCACACCGCGTCGCGCCTCGACCCGCTTGGTAGCGAACCGGAAGCCGACCCCGCCCTCAGTCCCTCGGCGTACGGGATCGACGAAGAGACCCTCGAACGCCTTCCCTCCAGCATCGTTCGCCTCACCGGGCACATCGCGTCTCGTACAAGAACGGCCGCCGAAGGGATCCGGCTGCTGCGCGAGATCTATTCGGGTACCGTCGGCTACGAGTTCGGTCACATCCCCAACCCGGAAGAGCGCCGGTGGATGCGGGAGAAGATCGAATCCGGCGAGCTGCGCCAACCGGTATCCCGCGAGGAGAAGATCGCGATCCTCGAGCGGCTGTCGCAGGTGGAGGGCTTCGAGCGGTACCTGCACAAGACCTACTTCGGGCAGAAGCGCTTCTCGG
>CAZJEH010000007.1:5308-40297 GCA_964544905.1 uncultured Gemmatimonas sp. | reverse complement strand
GCGGGCGGGGGGGCTGCCGGGGCACCGCCCCCTACTGCGGGGGGGGGCCACCGGAATAAATGGGGGGGGGGGGGGGGGGTAACCTCGCCCGTCTTCTTCGTACTCAGCCGGCGTGTCCGGAGTCCGGACGTCCGTCAAGGCCTCTGACGGCAGGTGTGACGCTGCGGAGCCGCAATCGGCCCCCGAGGCAGTCAGTCCGCAGTCCCGATGGGAGCCACACACAGTGTGTCGGGTCGGCACCCGAAGCCGCACGACCCGGAGGATCAGATAGCGCCGACTCAATAAAGCTCCGGATGCCGTCAGCGATAGCGATCCGGGGTGTACTGACCATAGCCCCGGCCGGCGAGGGCGGTGAGCTTCCCGGCTGCCCTCGCGAGCCTGATGCGCGCCTCGAGCCGAGCGCGGGCGCTGAGCGGTCGCACCACCAACTTCGCGGCGGCGATCGCGACGAGCGCGGCGATGTTCGGTAGCTCGAGCAGTGTCCCGGGCAACCGGCCGTGGGTCAGCGCACGGATCCGGGCAATCACGTTCCCGTGAGCGTACGCGCGGCGTACGAGCCACCCGGGGTTCGCCCGTGACGGGGGTATGTCCTCATAGACCACAGCTCCGCGAGCGATCGAGTGCCGCGCCCCGCTCCGGGCTGTCCGGCGAAAGAACTCGGCGTCCGACCCTCCGCTGACCGCGAACTCCTCACTGAACCATCGTTTCCGGTGTGCTTCCAGGAGCCTGCGCGTCAGCAGGACATTGGCGCTGGACTCCACCAGCGGGGCGTTGCCGACCATACGTCCCCCAGCTTTTCGGTAGTCCGAGATATCGACCGGCGGCCGTGGCGCTTCGGTAAAGACCGGTTGGACCGGGCCGCCAACGACGTCGGCGCCGGTCGCCTCAGCCTCCGCAACCATCGCGTCGAGCCAACCGTCGGCGGGATACTCGTCGTCGTCGAGCATGAGGACGTAGTCCGCATCGGAGGAAAGCGCCTCGCGAATCGCGCGGTTGCGGGCAAACGGTATCCCGGCGCGCTCCTCGACCACCGCGCGCAGGGGGAAGGGAAAGGACGGGGCGATCTCCTTCACGACCGCGAGTCCCTCGAGGGCCGGGTCGTTGTCGACAACGACGACGGCCGTGGGCCGCAGCTGCGAGGTCATACCGGCGATGGTCTGGAGCAGCTTCCGCAGACCAGCCGGGTTGCGACAAGTGCAGATGGCGACCACCACCCCCGGCGTCGAACCCTCGGCGGTGGTCCCGTCCGGCTGTGAGGCGCGGAGCAAGGAGCCTGCTGAACCGGTCACCATCGGCGAACGACGCGGCGGGATCACTCCGTACTCACCTCCGCCGGGGTTGGCGGCGTTTCGCGCGGGGATATTTCGCCCCGCGATGGGTCGGCCATCGATTCGCTCGCTGCACGCTGTCCCGCGCGCCGTAACGTCGCGGTGTAGATCTCCATCAGCCGTGCGTAGTTCGTGGCCGGCGCGTACCCCGACTCGAAGCACGCCCGCGCGCGTTCCCCCATGCGGCGCCACTCATCCGGATGTGCCTCAACCCACCGAACCTTCTCCGCGAGATCCTCCGCATCACCGGGACGGAAGTGCAGACCGGTAACACCATCAGCCACGATCTCCGCCATGGAGCCGAGTCGAGAGGCGATGACGGGTACCCCTGCGGCGAACGCCTCGATCGCCACACGCCCGAACGTCTCGTACCAGACCGAAGGGAAGACGAGCATCCGCGCATCGAGAAGCAACTCGGCGACTTCGGCGGGTGAGCGCTGGCCGAGGAATTCCACCCGCTCCTCCAGCCCGGCCGCGGCGACTCTGGCCCGAAGGGCGGTCTCCATCGGTCCGCTGCCGACGATCCTCATCGGCAGATCGGGCACGTGCCTCCAGGCTTCGACGATGGTGTCAACGCCCTTCTCCGGCGAGATCCGCCCTACGAACAGCGCGTATGAACCCGATCCCTGTCGGACCCTGTCAGGATCCGGATCGACGAAGTTCGGCTTGACGACGATTCGATCGCCCGGCAGGCCCATCTCGATCAGCTTCTCCCGCGCGAAGTTGCTCAGCGCGATGAAGGTGTCGACGAGGTTCCACGTACCGGCTGCTCGATGGCTGACCAGCATCGTCCCTACGACGGCCGACCCTGCACGACTGCCACGATAGCAGCCGTGAACGATGCCGGGCAGCGGCCCCGCGTGTCCGAGGCAATCCTCACACACTTGGCCATCGCGCAGGAGCAGCCCGTTGACGCACGCTAGCCGGTAATTCCGGACGGACAACACGCAGGGAACGCGCTCCGCCCGGCAGGCGTGGAAGACGGATGGGGAGATGAGAGGGAAGAAGTTCTGCACGTGCACGATGTCGGGTCGCCGATCGCGGATGATCGAGCGAATCCGACGGTGCGACTCCCGGCTCCAGACCGTGCGCGCGGCGACCTGCAGCTTCGGCATCGAGTCGATGCGGTCGTTGTGCTCGCGGTACTCGACGACCTCGTGCCCGTACCGGCGCAGCAGGGCGACCTCGAGAGAGGTCGAAAGGTCCTCCCCGCCCGGCTGCTGGTAGTGGTTGTGCACGCTGAGGACGATCATCCGCTCTCGTCTGTACGTCCCGTCATTGCAGGCGCGTCGACTCGCGACGCAGTACGCCCTCGGACGCCGGGGGCCATCGCCAGCTCGCTTCCACAGGCAGGGCGAAGTTGCCCGGCGCCAAGGGTTCCCCGTGATCGGCGCCCGGGTCTCGGGACGCGCAACGGTTGGCCTCGAGAGTCACTTCCAGGAGCGACCAGATCCAATGTAGGCGAAAGGCTTCGATCCTGGGGACCGAAGCCTCTCGACATCGCGGCCATCATGCCCGAGTGCCGGCCGCCGACGGCCGAAGTGCTCAGTTCCGCACCTGCGTCGCCATCGCGTTGGAGCGGCTCCTTACCGACCTTGTCGCGTGAAACGGCTCCGCCCAGGCTCGGAAACCCCGTCCCGTCAAAGTCGCGCGACCGCCGGGAGCATCTCCGTGTCGAGCTGCCCCCGCTCGGCGATGAACCATTCGACGGTCCTGCGGAGCCCTTCCTCGAAGCTGACCTTCGCCTCGAAACCGAAGTACTCCCGGGCGCGCGACGTGTCCAGGCAGCGGCGCGGCTGACCGTCCGGCTGGGAGGTATCGTAGGTCAGCTCGCCCGTGAACCCCACAACGTCAGCGATCAGTCTGGCGAGTTCGCCGATGGTGATCTCCATGCTGGTGCCGAGGTTGACCGGCTCCCTACCATTGTAGTGCTCGGCTGCCAGCAGTACGGCCCGCGCGCAGTCGTCCACGTACAGGAACTCCCGGGAGGCGCGCCCCGTCCCCCAAAGCACAACCTCGCGCGATCCATTCTCCTTCGCCTCGACCATCTTCCGGATCAGAGCCGGAATCACGTGACTGCTCTCCGGGTCGAAGTTGTCGCGCGGCCCGTAAAGGTTGACAGGCAGGAGATAGATTCCGTTGAAGCCGTACTGATCGCGATAGCTCTGCAGCTGGACGAGGAGCGCCTTCTTCGCGATTCCGTAAGGGGCGTTCGTCTCCTCCGGATAGCCGTTCCAGAGCTCCTCTTCACGGAACGGGACCGGCGTGAACTTCGGGTAGGCACAGATCGTCCCGACCTGGACGAACTTGTCGACCCCGGCCCGGCGGGACTCCTCGATGAGGTGGATTCCCATCGCGGCGTTGGCGTAGAAGAACCGCCCGGGATTGCGGCGATTGGCTCCGATGCCGCCGACCTCCGCAGCAAGGTGGATGACCATGTCCGGAGAGGTGTCGGCGAGCAGCCGCCGAACGGCCTCCTGCTCCGTAAGGTCGTACCGCGACCGGCGCGGGACGAAGATGTTCTCGCATCCGGTCGCCCGCAGCCGCTCCACGATGTGCGAGCCGAGGAAACCGGAGCCACCCGTGACGACCACGCGTCTGCCCCGCCAGAACGACGGGTTCAGCTCCCTCTCCTCGGCATCCGGTGGCAGCGCCGTTCGGTTGATCTCCATGACAATCCTTATTTGCAGAGCTCTCGCGACGGCCTCGCAGCCGAGTCGCCAATGTTCCTGGTCAGCCCCCAGGCTCGTACCGAACCCCCCGGCAGGGAGCGGTGAAGCAGCTCGCGGGTAACCCCGACCACGAACCGGGGGTTGTGATACGCGTACCTCTTCCACAGCCGACGCGGCTCGCTGAGCAGACGGAAAAGCCATTCCAATCCCACCGACTGCAGAACGGGCGGCGCCTTGGGCTTGGCCCCCGCTATGAAATCGAAGGCCGCCCCGACACCGAGCATCACCGCGTGGATTCGGCCGGCGTTGCGTGCCATCCATCGCTCCTGCTTGGGGCAGCCCAGTCCTACGAAGACGATTCGCGCGCCGCTGGCATTGATCGCCTCCACCACCTCCCGCTCCTCCGCCATCGACAGGTCCGTGAAGGGCGGACTCGCGGAGTAGGCGACCTGCAACCCGGGGAACGTACGTCGAAGCGAAGCGACCATCGCTTCCCGGACCTCCGGGGTCGCGCCGTAGAAGGCGACCGGGAGCCGCTCGCGAGCAGCCGCCTCGCACAATAGCGGCGTGAGGTCTGGCCCGTACACCCGCCGGGCGTTCCGGAAGCCGAGGATCCTCTGCACCCACACCAGGGGCATCCCGTCGGCCGTTACGAAGTCCGCGCCGTTGACGATCGATCGAAACGCCGGATCGTCGTACGCTTCCATGACCATGTGGACGTTGGCGACGCAGACGTACCGAGACTCGCCGGCGTGGGCCCACTCGAGGAGCTGTTCGATCGTCTCCTCGTAGGTCGATGCATCCACTCGGGTCCCGAGGATGTAGCAGTCGCGGTCCATCGCGGATCCCGGATCGGCCAGCGGCGCTCCCGCCATTCGATTGCCGATCACTGCGCTCCCGTTCCCCGGATGACTGCCGGAAAGGTCCGCAGGAGAATCAGCATGTCCAGCTTCAGGGACCAGTTGTCGATGTACTCGAGGTCCAGCCGGAGCCATTCGTCGAACCCGATCTGGTTCCGGCCGCTGATCTGCCACAGACAGGTGAGGCCCGGGACGACGCTGAACCGGCGCATGAGCCGACCCTCATTGAACCGGCTGACGTCACGGGTCGGCAGAGGCCGCGGGCCCACGAAGGACATTTCCCCGCGAAGCACGTTCACCAGCTGGGGCAGCTCGTCCAGCGACGTGCGGCGGAGGAACCGGCCGAACGGGGTCACCCGGGGATCGTCGGCAATCTTGAAGACGGGGCCGCCGAGCTCGTTCAGATGCTCGAGGGTCACCTGGAGCGTTTCGGCGTCCGGCACCATCGTGCGGAACTTGTACATCTTGAAGAGCCGCCGATTCCGACCGTACCGCCACTGTGAGAAGATGACGGGTCCGGGGCTCGTCAGCTTGATCCCGAGAGCGATGAGGGCCATCAGGGGCGAAAGGACGACCAGCGCGATCGTCGCCGCGGCGATGTCGAAGGCGCGCTTCACCAGCAGCCTGGCGTCGTCGTGGACGACCTTCAGCGAGACGGTGCCCACGTCCCCGGCGGCATCATAGGCGGGCCGCGCGAAGTCGTTCTCGAATACGTCGGCGAAGTACTTCGATTCGACGCCCACCCGCTCGCAGGTGCGGATGACATCCTCGATCTGCGAGTAGCACGAACGGATCGGGAGGGCGATGAGGACCTCGTCGATCGGGTGGCGCATCAGCAGGCCTTCGAGGTCCTCGAGCCGACCGATCAGCCGCTCGCGGATCTCCTCCAGGTCCACGTCGTCGTTGGAGTCGACGAACCCGAGGAGCTGATAGCCCGAGTCCGGTACCCCCTCGAGGTCCCGCAACAGCTTGTACGCCCTGGGCCCGCTGCCGACGATGATGACCTCTTTCGGCGCCGATGACCGGGTTCGGATGCTGATCTCCCGCATCAGGGCGCGGGTCAACGCGATCGAACCGAAGACGGGGAAGAGATAGTATGCCGCCGAATACGCGGGGAAGACGTCGCTGAAGCCGGCGAGTGAGATGGCCAGGACCACGAGGCTGCCGAGCGTGCATGCCACCGCGAGCCGCTTCAGCTCATCGCGCCGGAACCGGGTGACGCGGGAATCGTAGAGGCCCGCGACCGAGAATAGCGACTGCCAGAGCGCGATGAACCCGCACATGAGGAGCAGGTTCTTCACGGACACCCGCATCAACAGGAAGTCCGTGAGGGCGACGGGCAGGTTGTCTACGTTGACGCCAATGAATACCGCGACGAGGATCGCCCCCGCGATGAAAGCATCGGTGATCCGAAGCAGCTCGAGCGCGAAGGGCTGATAGCCGCCGGGTGGCAGGACGCGAGATGCCGCTTCGACGGAAGCAGTGGCTGGCGGTGGCGTGCGCTGGCCACCGCCGCCGGGCGCCTTCCGGGTCGGCGGCACCAGGGTACTCGATTTCATTCCACGCTTTTCTTCGCTTGCTGGGCGCCGCACGGCGCGGGTCGCCAGACCGTTCATCGACGATTCGGAGTGGAGACGATGAGGTCCGCCCCGGAGTCACAACCGCGGGGAACCTCCTCCTTGCCCACGCCGCTCGCCGCGGACACGCCGCGTGCGAACACACACCGCCGCTCGCGGGAGCTGGTATCGCTTCGCACCCGCCGCGATTCCATGTGAGGGGTCGCGCCGATGAACATCCTGCAGTTGGTCCAGGTTCCGGTCCGGGCGCGGACAGGCGCCCGAGCGAAGAAAGAGACTGCGGAGGTAGCACAAGCAGGTACCGGGCCGCGCCGGTCGAAGATACGAAAGCGCGCTTCCTACAAAGCCTTACGGGTAGCCGCGGCGGGTGTCACGGCGGGCGCAGCCCGGGATGCAAGTAACGGAACGTGGCCAGCGCCGGCCGGAATCGTTGCCCGGAATCCGGCGCCTGACCGGCGGGTTCTCAGGGGGTAGGGTCGCGGATGAGAAGGAGGATGCTGGCGTGCGGCACGATCATGTACCGGCTGCCGTCGATTTCGACCTCCGTGGAGTCGCGGCGAAGGAAGAGCGCGTAGTCTCCGGTCTGCGCCTGGAGAGGGACGTAGCGAAGCTCGGGGCGGTGTCCCGACAGCCACGGTTCGCTGCCCCCGGCGACCTCGGCCGTCGGGTATCCCGGACCGACGTTGACGATATAGCCGCCCAGCACGGCTTCGCGCTCGGCTACACCCTGGGGAAGGTACAGCCCGGAGGGAGTTTTTGAGGACTCCTCCTCCGGTTTGATCAGCACCTTGTCTCCGACAACGATGACCTGTCGTGTCATGATCCTTACCCTTCGTGAGGAACCGAGCCGCGCGGCGGACCGGTATCTGCGAGCCAGAAGATCGTGTGCCGCGGAACCGTCGTGCCGCACGATGGTTCGACGAATCGGATTGATGAGAATATGGTTGTCGCCGATGCCGCGTGCCAGCCGTAGAGCTTGCCCTGCGCATCGATCGCGGCTCCGTCGGGCTCGCGTCGGGCTCGCTTTCCGAGGTAGTTGACAGTCGGTATCTTGAGCGAACGACAATGCCAACGAAGTTGGGCTCCGCAAGGGGGATGAAGCATGACGGATAGTTTTGGTGCCCGCACGGCTCTCCGGGTCGGCGATCGCACATATGAGATCTACCGGTTGGACGCGTTGAGCGCAGCCGGAATCGACGTTTCCAGGCTTCCCTACTCGCTTCGCATTCTCCTCGAGAATCTCCTGCGTCACGAGGACGGCGTATCCGTTACCGCGGAGGATGTTCTCACGCTGGCCCGCTGGAGACCCGGCGACGTCAGCACCCGCGAGATCGCGTTCACTCCCGCCCGGGTCATCCTCCAGGACTTTACTGGCGTGCCGGCAGTCGTGGACCTGGCCGCGATGCGCGACGCCATGGCGGACCTGGGGGGCGATCCGCGGAAGATCAATCCGCTGCAGCCGGTCGAGCTGGTTATCGACCATTCCGTGCAGGTCGATGCGTTCGCCACGCCCGAAGCCTTCACGATCAACCAGGAGTTCGATTACGCCCGAAACGGGGAGCGATACTCCTTCCTGAAGTGGGGTCAGCAGGCGTTCGCCAACTTCAAGGTCGTTCCGCCGAACACCGGCATCGTTCACCAGGTGAATCTGGAGTATCTGGCGCGGGTGGTGTTCGGTGCGGACGAGGTTAACGGGTCGAGCACGCCTCTGGCCTATCCGGACACGGTCGTGGGGACCGACTCGCACACGCCGATGGTCAATGGCCTCGGTGTGCTGGGCTGGGGCGTGGGTGGAATCGAAGCGGAAGCGGCGATGCTGGGTCAGCCGGTTTCGATGCTGATCCCGGAGGTGATCGGATTCCGCCTGCACGGCGACCTTCCCGAAGGTGCGACCGCCACGGACCTCGTGCTGACGGTGACGGAGATGCTGCGCGCGAAGGGCGTCGTCGGGAAATTCGTGGAGTTCTACGGGCCGGGAATCGGCAGCCTGTCCCTCGCTGACCGCGCGACCATCGGCAACATGTCGCCAGAGTACGGGGCGACGTGCGCGATTTTCCCCGTCGACCAGGTGACGCTCGACTACCTCCGCTTCACGGGCCGGCCCGCGGAGCGGGTCGCGCTCGTCGAGGCGTACATGAAGGAGCAGGGCCTCTTCCACACGGCTACCTCGCCCGAGCCGATGTTCACTGACACGCTGGAGCTCGATCTGAACAGCGTCGAACCGAGCATCGCTGGCCCGCGGCGGCCGCAGGATCGGATCCGCCTTTCTCAGGCGAAGCAGGCCTTCCGCACCGCTCTCCCCTCGCTGCTTCCGGCCGGAGTCACGGTGCCTGCAAGCGAGGGCAAGGGCGCGGCAGAGGAGTCCGGTGTTGGAGTGTGGGGCGAGGGCGGGCCGGAATCGCCGGCCGTCACGGCCGAGAACGGCGCGGACGGCATCGGCCACGGCTCCGTCGTCATCGCGGCGATCACCAGTTGCACCAACACATCCAACCCGTCGGTCATGGTGGCCGCGGGGCTGCTCGCGAAGAAGGCGGTCGAACTGGGGCTGGAAAGGAAGCCATGGGTCAAGACGTCCCTGGCTCCGGGCTCGAAGGTGGTCACGGAGTACTACGAGAAGTCGGGGCTCCTACCGTATCTGGAGAAGCTCGGGTTCAGCGTCGTCGGCTATGGATGCACCACGTGCATCGGCAACTCCGGCCCGCTTCCCGCCGAGATCTCAGAGGCCATCGCGGAGAATAACCTCGTCGTGGCGTCCGTCCTGTCGGGCAACAGGAACTTCGAAGGGCGGATCAACTCCGAGGTGAGGGCGAACTTCCTCATGTCCCCGCCGCTGGTCGTCGCCTACGCGATCGCGGGACACATGGACTGGGACCCCTACAATGAACCGATCGGGTCGGACCGGGAGGGGAGGTCCGTCTTCCTCAAAGACATCTGGCCGACGCAGGAGGAGATCAAGCGGACGATCGAAGGCAGCGTGGAATCCGAGATGTATCGTCGCACGTACGGCCGGGTGTTCGAGGGGGACGAGAGGTGGCGCTCCCTGTCCGCGCCGGCCGGCGATCGCTTCGAGTGGAGAGAGGACTCGACGTATGTGCAGAAGCCGCCCTACTTCGAAGGCATGTCGAGAACCGCGCCCGAACACGTCGAGGACATTCTGGGCGCGCGAGCGATTGCCGTCCTCGGGGACAGTGTCACCACCGACCACATCTCACCGGCGGGAAGCATCAAGAAGGACAGTCCGGCCGGTCGGTTCCTGATCGAACGCGGGGTCGAGCCCAAGGATTTCAATTCGTACGGCTCACGACGCGGGAATCACGAGGTGATGGTTCGCGGTACGTTCGCGAACACCAGGATCCGGAACGCGCGCGTGCCCGAGGTCGAAGGAGGATTCACGCGGCACCTGCCGTCCGACGAGATCATGACGATCTACGATGCGGCGATGCGCTATCAGGAGGAGAAGACCCCGCTCCTCGTGCTGGCGGGCAAGGAATACGGCTCGGGCTCGAGCCGGGACTGGGCTGCGAAGGGTCCTTACCTGCAGGGGATCAAGTTCGTCGTCGCCGAGAGCTACGAGCGCATCCATCGCTCGAACCTCATCGGAATGGGTATTCTCCCGCTGCAGTTCGTCGAAGGAGATTCCGTGTCGAGATTGCGACTGGATGGTACGGAGACCTACGACGTGCTGGGCGTCCGCGATGCCTTCGCGAGAAGCTTCGCCGATGGTCGGGAAGTCCGGGTGCGAGTGCGGCGGACCGGCGGCGAGACCTTCGAGTTCCCGGTCATCGTCCGCATCGATACGCCCAAGGAGGCGGTCTACTATCGCCACGGCGGGATCCTGCAGTACGTCCTGCGCCACCTGCTCGGAACCGCCGAGCCGGCCCCGGCGGCGGGCCCGGCCCCGGCGGCCGAGCCGCAGCCGACGACCCACCGGAACAAGGTTACGGAGAGCTCGATCGAGTCGTTCCCAGCGAGCGATCCGCCCGGTTATTGATGCGAAAAGTCGATCCGTCGGAAGGTATCGGCCCGCAGTCCCCTTCCGACGATCTGCGGCTCGGTGACGGTCCCGAATTCGATCTGATCCGCACGTTCTACCCGCGGGGAGCGAGGCACGGACCGGCCGTATCCATCGGCCCCGGAGACGATGCCGTGGCGCTGAACCTCGCGGGTGCGATCCTCAGCACCGATCTCAGCGTCGAGGACGTGCATTTTCGACGCGACTGGCTGACGCCCGCCGAGATCGGCTACAGGGCGTCGGCGGCAGCCCTCAGCGATCTCGCCGCGATGGCTGCGCGCCCGATCGGCATCCTCGTATCCCTGGCCGTACCGGAGAGGGACACGGGTGCGTTCGCCACCCTGGTCATGGAAGGAGCGAGACAGGCCGCGGCGACAGTGGGGGGCGATCTCCTCGGAGGTGATCTTTCCAGCTCGCCGGGTCCGATGGTCATCGACGTCGTCGTGGTGGGTGAGACCGCGGCGCCGGTGGCGCGTGCGGGGGCTCGGCCGGGTGACGAGCTCTGGGTGACGGGAGAACTGGGCGGATGCGCCCTGGCCCTGGAGCAACTCTCCCGCGGCGAAGTCCCTGATCCCCTCGTGCGGACGAGGTTCACGGCCCCCGTGCCCCGAATCCGCGAGGCGCTCTGGCTGGCGGCGAAGGGGATCCCGACCGCGATGCTGGACCTGTCGGATGGCCTCTTCGGCGACGCGCACCACCTGGCCAGGGCCAGCGGCCTCGCTGTCGTTCTGGATCTGGACGACGTTCCGATCCACCCCACGGTTGCCGGCCTCAGGCCGCCGGACGAAGCGCTACGGCTTGCCGGATCCGGGGGCGAGGACTACGAACTGCTCTTCGCCGCCCGCCCCGGGACGGTTGCGGTCCATGAGGACGCCTTCCATGCGGAGTTCGGGATCGGGCTGACCCGGGTCGGCTACTGTGAGGCTGGCGCAGGCGTCTTCGGCGTCGACTTGGAGGGCGTTCGCTCTCCCCTCTCGCCACGGGGGTTTCAGCATTTCGGAGGTACAGGTTGATTCGGACGGCTTGGGCCTACCTGTTCGCGGCCTGCTCCACGTTCTTTTTCGGTTCCGTCGTCTTTTTCGGGGCGATGTTCCGGATTCGGGGCCGCATCTACTTCTGGGCGACAAGTCAGTGGGGCCGATCGCTGCTCTGGGCGAGCAATTCGAAGGTGCGCGTACACGGCGTCGACAAAGTCGACTGGACGCGGCCGCAGGTCCTCGTGTCGAACCACATCGGCGCATTCGACATCCTCGCTCTGGCCGCGAGCGTGCCCGTGCCCTACCACTTCGTCGCCAAGAAGGAACTCGAGAAGATTCCCATCTTCGGGCCCGCGTGGAAGAACGCGGGGCACATCTCCATCGACCGAGAGAACCGCCAGAAGGCGCTGGCCAGCCTGCGTCACGCGGCGGAGATCATTCACCGTGATGGTGGAGTGGTCATCATCTTTCCCGAGGGTACCCGCTCGCGGACGGGAGATCTGCAGCCTTTCAAGAAAGGGGCGTTCATGCTCGCCCTCGAGGCGCAGGTCCCCATCATCCCCGCCGTTGTGGTCGGGAGCGACCGGATCATGCCCTCAGGGTCGAGGCGTATCAAACCCGGAACCATCGACCTCTATTTCGGGGAGGCAGTCGAGGTCGACGGGATGACACCGGACGACGTCGATCAGTTGATCACCCACGTGCGCGAGCGTATGCAGTCGATGCTGGCTCGGACGGCGGGCGCGCCCGTATCCTGAACCCCCGCCCGTGCCTCCGGCCGTCGTTCTCAGGAGGCCGTGAACTCGACCGGCGTACCTGCCCGCACCCGTCCAGCGAGGAACACCGCATCCCAGTTGGTCAGGCGGACGCAACCCGCCGATGTCGTGTATCCGATCGTCTCGGGTGCGCTCGTCCCATGGATCCCGTAGTGTGGGATCGAGAGTGACATCCACACCACACCCACCGCATTGTTAGGTCCCGGAGGGATCTTCGCGTCCAGTTCGTCGTCATTCACGTGCTCGAGGATCGAGGGCTGGTAGTGCCACCAGGGTTCTCTGGTGATGGAGACGATATGGTGGCTGCCCGTGGGCGACGGATCGAAGCTGGACCCCAGAGTGGTGGGGAAGTGGAAGAGAATCCGCCCGGCGGCGTCGAGAGCGTGGACGTAAAAGCCCTCGGCTGAGATGACCAACCGCGCGACTCGAGCATCCGCGGCGGCGTCGTGGGATCGCACTCCAGGCACGTTCAGCTCGGTACCGGCAGTCACCGCATCGAGGTTCACGCCCGGGTTCAGGCGTGCCAGCAGCTCCGGACTGGTGTGGAACAGCTCCGCGAGCTTCTCGGTCAGCGACTGATAGCACAGGCAGTCCAGGGTCGCCATCTGGTAGATGTCCTCGGGGATGGTGACGAAAGGACCCGCGACGTCGGTGTCGCTCAGCCGGTGGGTTCGGATGAGCTCCGCGTTCTCCCCGACCAGTTCCACCAGCCGCTGGAAAGTCGGCTGATCGATCCGCCCCGTTGCCCGCAGCCCCTCCCGACGCTGGAACCAGAATGCCGCCTTCTCCGTGTTCTTCCCCCAGCGACCGTCGATGATGCCGGGGGAGAAGAGCACGCGATCGAGCAGGATCTGAGTTCGTAGCACGGAGGGACCTTCGACATCGCCGAACAGCGGCAGGTGCATCGGCCCGGCGTTCACCCGGTCACGAGAGATGTCCTCCCAGCGCTCCAGTCCCGCATCGGCCGGAGAGTCAGCCTCGAGATCGGCCGTGTCCAGCTCCACCACCCGGGTCCAGGCCCTGTCCAGCCGGGCTTGCTCCAACTCCTCCGGATCCAGCCGCGCGTCCCAATTGCGGAGGCCGATCGTTTCCGAAGGGACCGGCAGGGTCCCCGTCGGCGTGGAGTCCTCCAACTGGGCCTCGCGGTTGCATCCGATTATGAGCAGCGCCAGCACGGGCAGTAGCGGTTTCGCGGTCATGAAGCAGTCTTCTGGTGGAATCCGATCGCGATCGGGGTACAAAAATGGCAATCGCCGTGCCGGTAATCGCATAAGTAATTGTAGAGAAACAGGTTTCAGCGTCATGCTGAATTATCGGTACCTGATCCTCGCCGAGGGGGCGTTCGGGCCTCTCACTTCCAAGACGGCCAACAGCGCGATCCGATACCTCGGGGAGCGCGTCGTCGGTGTGCTCGATTCGACCCGTGCGGGGTCTACGGCGGAACAGGTGCTGGGGTTCGGAGGTCGGATCCCGGTTGTCGCTACGCTCGCGGAGGGCCTGTCGTTCGGGCCGACTGCGCTCCTGATCGGCATCGCGCCTTCCGGTGGCCAGTTGCCGCTGAACTGGCGTCCTGTGCTCCTGTCCGCGCTCGATGCCGGGCTCCCGATCGTCAGCGGGCTTCACTTCCATCTCAGCGACGACCCGGAGCTGGCAGAAGTGGCCGCGGCGAGAGGCGTGCCGATCCACGACCTCAGGAAGCCGCCCGCCGACCTCGGCGTCTCGTACGGCCGGGCACGATCCGTCGACGCACTCGTGGTCCACACCGTCGGGACGGACTGCAACATCGGGAAGATGACGGCGGGCCTGGAGATCCGGCGGGCCCTCGAGGAAGCGGGCGAGCGGGTTGCCTTCGCGCCGACGGGCCAGACGGGAATCCTCATCGAAGGGTGGGGGATCTCCGTGGACGCGGTCGTTGCCGACTTCATCGCCGGCGCCGCCGAAAGGCTCGTCCTCACGGCCGCCGAGAACGCCGATATCGTGATGGTGGAGGGCCAGGGATCCCTCATCCACCCCGCCTACTCCGGCGTGACACTGGGGCTGCTCCACGGTTCGCTTCCGGACGTGATGATCCTCTGCCATCAGCCGTCGCGCACCTGCGCCTACGGAGGAAACGGCGCGTACGCCTGGGTGACGCTGCCCCCGGTCCCGGAGATGATCCGGATCTACGAGGATGCGATCCGTCCGCTGCGCGAGTCGCGGGTCATCGGCGTTGCCCTGAACACGGCCGATCTCACCGAGGAGGACGCGCGCCGCGCTGTCGAGCGGATCGCGGACGAGACCGGCTTGCCTGCTACCGATCCCGTCCGCTTCTCAACGGCCCCGTTGGCTGAGGCGATACGAGCGGCGGCCCGGGAGAAAAGGTCCAGGCTGGCGACGGGCGCGTCCACGGTACCGGATCCATAACCTCGGACCCCCCGGGCCGACGGGGCGATCCGCCCAGGATCGTCTGCTCCGTCCTGGTTCCTCCTGCACTGAACGCCAAGGTCCCGCCGGTTTGGGCGTCTCTGGCTTGCACCCCTATTCCCTGAATTTCTGCACCCGAATCGCCCTCCTCGGCTTGTGTCTGACTCGGCCTAGAGGCAGGCTCTCCAGCGATGTGAGCCCCATTCTTGACGTCGTACGTGACCGCCGCTACCTTGCGGTTGAAATTCATTCTCAACTGCTAGCGGCGCGCCATGCTCAGAAGATTCACATCACGGCTGTTGGTTCTTTCCCTCGTCGTCGCCGGGTGCTCGGAGAGCGCTACGGAGCCTCAGATCGAACAGGTCGAGACCGTCACCGTGGATGCCGCGGACGAGTGGGCGTTCGTGGGCCTCGGAGGCGTGCCCGTGCAGCGGAGCGTGCAGTCCCCGGATACTTCCCACGACTGGGACCTGGCCTTCCAGGCGACATCGGTGCGGCTGAACGGAGGGGCAGGGGGACCGGCTGGCGTGGGGTCGTACTGCATCTGCCAGAACGCGGCATCGTCCGACGAGCAGATCATGGCGATGACCCCGGAAAGCGAACTGGCGGACTTCGAAGCCGTGACCGCGGCTGACATCCCGACCGACCCGGAGGTCTGGAAGACGGGATGGGAGGGGACTGGCGGCGTCTTCGACTCGCAGCGCTGGTATCGCTACAACCTGGATGGCCAGCACCACGTCTTCCCTACATTCGACGTCTACCTGATCAAGCGGGGCAATGTCGTCTACAAGGTGCAGATCACGGGCTATTACGGCCCGGCTGGCGAGCCGCGGCAGATCTCACTCCGTTACGCGAGTCTGACCGAATGAGCGCCCGTGGGTTCGGCACGCTTAGCGCCCTCCCGCTGGCGATCGCGGCGCTCCTGAACGCAAGCGTCGGAGCTGCGCAGCAGGCGGGCACGGTGGAAGGGCGGGTTACCGACGCCCACACCGGGGAGCCGCTCTCGGGTGTGCTGATCGAGGCGACCGGAGCTGAAGGACCCGTCATCTCCGATCGGCAGGGCCGGTGGCGCCTGCAGCTGACCCCTGGCTCGCACCGTTTGACAGCGAGCTTCATCGGGTACGCCGAGGAGAGCCGGGAGATAGACGTCGGGCGGGGTGGGCGTGTCGAGATCGCGATGACGCGGCGGGCGCTCCCGCTGGACGCCGTGGTCGTGACGGCGTCGCGCAGAGTGCAGCGGCTGGCCGATGCCCCCATCGCGACAGAGCTGATCAGCCGTGCCGAGATCATCGCCACAGGAGGATCCGATGTGGCCCAGGTCCTCTCGGAAAGGCTGGGCGTGCATCTGGAGAGCGGCCCTCCGGGCGGCGAAGGGGCGATGCTGCAGGGGCTGTCCTCGGAGCGGGTGCTCGTGCTGGTGGACGGGCAACCGCTCGTAGGCCGGATCGGTGGGACGCTCGACGTTACGCGCGTGCCGACCTCGGCCATCGAGCGGATCGAGGTGGTCAAGGGGTCCCAGTCATCGCTCTACGGATCCGAGGCGATGGGTGGCGTGATCAACATCATCACCCGTTCGGCCCCACCGGGCCAGGTCCGTGGCTCCGTCGCCGTCACGACCGGCACGCAGGGCCGGCTTGATGGGTCGGGAACGATCGGCGGCGCGGCCGGCGGAGTCGAGTACCTGGCCGACATAGGTCGTCGCTCGATCGAGTACACGCCGGGTTTCAGCAGCGCACCCGGGGCGGAGGCCGAACGATGGGACGGGCTGGTGAAGCTCGGGTGGAGCCCATCCTCGGAGGTGAAGATGGAGGTGAGCGGCCTCTCGATCGACGAGAGCCAGCGGTGGCGCTCGGGACCGCTGTACACTTTCTCCGACAATCGCCAGACGAACGGCCGCCTGGCGCTGGAATGGTCGCGAGGGCGGCATCGCCTGGCTCCGTCCATCTCATACTCGGGGTTCGAGCATCTCTCGCGGCAGGCGACTTCCCCGCGCCCGGTCGACGGGTCGGGTGATCTGGAAAACCAGCGCCTTCTCGAGGGCGAGGTGATGTACGGGGTGGAGCTCGACCGGTTCACCCTCGACCTCGGCGTGGAGGCCAAGCGCGAGCACATCGAATCCGACCGGGTGGAGGGTGGCGAGCGGACGATGGACACCGTGGAACCGTTCGCGCAGGCCACGATCGGCGGGGGCGCCCTGCGTCTCATCCCCGGCGCTCGCCTGACGGTCAGCGAGGAATGGGGGAACCGCTTCACGCCACGGGCGGCGCTGATGTACCGTCCCGTCCCGGAGCTGGCGCTGCGCGCCAGCGTGGGCCAGGGATACCGGGCTCCCTCCTTCAAGGAACTGGGGATGGAGTTCCTCAATGCTTCTCCGGGGGGCGGTTACCGGATACGAGGCAACCCGGACCTGAAGCCCGAGACCTCGCGTAACCTGTCGGCCGACATCGAGTGGGCTCCAGGCGCTTCGTACCTCCGCGTTTCGGCCTTCCACAATCGTTTTGATGACTTCATCGAGACCCAGCTGGCGGCGGAGGAGGACGGGGTCGTCGTCTACACCTACCAGAACGTGGCGGACGGATTCACCCGCGGTCTCGAGGTGGAGGCCGGGTGGGCCGCGCGCGGATTCCGGGTCGAAGGCGGTTACGCACTCCTGGATACCGGCGAGGGCGCCAGCGGCGCCCCGTTGCTCGGCAGGCCGAAGCATTCGGCTCGCTTCACGACCGAGCAGCCCCCGGTTTTCGGCTTCCGGACACTGCTGAGTGCCGTGTATACGGGCGAGACGCCGATCCAGCGGACGGAGGAGGGGATCGTCTCGCGTGAGTCGTATCTGCGGCTCGATGCTCGTGTCGCGCGACGTCTGCCTGGCGGCTTCGAGCTGGCCATCGGCGGACGCAACCTGCTCGACAGTGCCCCGGACGGATGGTCCGGGTTCAATGACCGGCACCTCTACGTCGGACTGACGTGGGCCGCCGGCGCCAACTGAGGTCGGCGCGAAGGATGATTCAGAACTGGATCCGGCGAATTGGCGGTACCGTCGCGGCGGTGGGTGTGCTCCTCGCGCCCGCCCTTCTGCCTGCCCAGGATGCGACGGTGGGTACGCTCATCGTGGCTCACGGAGGCGGTCCAGCCTGGGACGGGCAGGTGCAGGCCGTCGCGGAGATGGTCGAGACCGGCGGGCCCGTGGAGGTCAGCCTCCTGATGGGCTCGGGGGCGGCCGAGCACCGCTTCCAGGATGCGGCGCGACGCCTGGTCGACAAGGGAGCCGACCGGATCGTGGTAGTTCCTCTGCTCGTCTCGAGCCACAGCAGTCACTACGAGCAGATCCGCTATCTGGCCGGTGAGACGGACGAGATCGAGGAGGTGATGCTCCACCACCTTCACATGGCGGGGATCGAACCGCCCGACGTCGACGTCCCGATCCGTCTGCTCCCGGCGCTCGACGACGCACCCGAAGTGGCCGACGTGCTCGCCGATCGCGCACGGTCGCTGGCTCCGGATACGGAAGGGCGTGCCCTCTTCATCATGGGGCACGGGCCTAACGATTCCGAGGCATATGCCGAGTGGATGCGGAACCTCCGGCCGGTCGCAGAACGCGTGAAGAAGCTCACGGGTTTCCGCGATGTGAAGGTCGGGCTGGTCCGCGACGATGCGCCGCCGAACGTCCGCGAGGAGGCCGTCCGCGCAATCCGCGAAACGATTCTGCTCCAGTACGAACTGACGGGACAACCGGTCGTCGTTGTGCCGGTGCTGATCGCCAGCGGTTCAGTGAGCCGCGAGAAGTTCCCGGCGGACCTGGATGGGCTGCCGGTGGTCTACGAGGGAGAGGCGCTGCTTCCGCACCCGGCAATGGCGAGGCTGATCGAATCCCGGGTCAGATCGGCGGCGTCGACTACTCAGGGAGCCAGATAGGTTCCAGTCAGCACGGTTTCAGCGAGGATGTGCGGGCGGATCGCGTCGAGGAGGGTCTGCCCGTCCAGCCCTTCCGGCAGCTCGGGAAGGGAATGCAGGGCATAGAGCCGGAAATTGTAGTGGTGCAGCTCGCCCGGGGGCGGGCGGGGGCCGAAGTAGCCGACCTGCCGGACCCCGTTCGGCCCCTGGATCATCCCTCCCATACCTTCGAGTACGAGCTTCTTCGGCACTCCCTCAGGCAGTTCCGACGCTCCAGCGGGGATGTTGTAGAGCACCCAGTGGATGAAAGGCAGGGGGCCGGGTGCGTCCGAATCGTCGAGGATGAGGGCGAAGCTGCGGGTCGCTTCGGGTGCGTTCTTCCAGAAGAGCGGGGGCGAGACGTTGTCCCCGTAGGCGGTGTACTTCGTCGGAATGGCGGCTCCTTCCTCGAAGGCCGCACTCTCGAGCGCGAAGCCATCCGACTGGGCGGGCGCGGTACCCGCCAGGAAGACGGCCGCCGCCACCTGCACCAACACCTTCCACGAGTCCATCCCACGAGCTCGCTTCATCTGCGTTGCCGTTGCTGGAACCAGGATTGCCACAGGTTGCCGACGTCCCGCGGCCCTGGAGCACACGTGCGCACCCATGGGACCGCTCGCATCCTTACGCCGATCCACTACAATACCGCTCGGTCACTGTGGGTGGACTGGAATAATAGGAGAAGCTGGATGGTTCACCAAGCCCGGGGAACTCCCGGGAGGGCGGGTGCTCCACTCGATGCGGCGGTGGGGAAGGACTCTGACCGGCTCTGGGATCTGCTGTTCCGGCTTCCCAAAGCGGAGCTGCACGTCCACCTGGACGGGTCCCTACGGGCGGAAACGATGATCGAGCTGGCCCAGGCCGAGGGAGTCCGGCTGCCCGTCGAGGAACCCGACGGACTGCGCGAATACATGCACGTCCGCGATGCGCGCAGCCTGGTCGACTACCTTGCCCGCTTCGAGGTGAGCCTGTCGGTCCTGCAGACGGCCTCGGCTCTGGAACGGATCGCGTACGAGCTGGCCGAGGACCTCGCCGCCGAGAACGTCCGCTACGCGGAGATAAGGTACTCCCCTATCCTGAACACCCGCCGAGGACTTCCGTTGACGGAGGCCGTGGAGGCTCCGCTGCGCGGCTTGCGGAGGGCGCGCGAGCGATTCGGCATCCGGACGGGGATCATCATATGCGGGATCCGCAACATGGACCCTGGGACGTCGCGGGACCTGGCCGACCTCGCCGTCGCATACAAGAACCGCGGCGTCGTCGCGTTCGACCTCGCGGGTGCCGAGTACAACTATCCCGCCAGGAAGCATCGCGACGCGTTCCAGACCGTGCGGAACCGGAACATGGGGGCGACAATTCACGCGGGCGAAGCATACGGGGCGGAGTCGATCCACCAGGCGTTGCACTACTGCGGTGCCCACCGGATCGGGCACGGAACAAGGCTCTACGAGGATCCAGAACTGATGGAATACGTGCGGGATTTCCGTGTGCCGATCGAGATCTGCCTTACGTCCAACGTGCAGACACGGGCCGTCCCCAGCTACGAGGAGCACCCTCTGCGAAGGTACTTCGACGCGGAAATCGTCCTCAGCCTCAACACAGACAACCGCCTGATGAGCGGCACGACGATGACCCGCGAGTACTGGCTCGCGCATCGCCATCAGGGTTTCACCGTCCCGGAGTTGGCGGCGGTCTCGCTCATGAGCTTCGAGAGCGCCTTCCTGCACTGGGACGAGAAGAGGCAGCTGGTGTCCGCGGTTCGCGAGGAGATCGACGGCCTCCTGGCGGAGAGTGGAGCTTGAGTGCACAGCCGGACGGGAGCGCGAAGGCCAGCGTGACCGACACGCCTGTCATGCCTGCCGCGGGGTTCCCCACGCCGCCGGATGCGGTTGCAATCCCAGGTTCGCGGACCGCGGACTACGACTACGATCTGCCGGCCGATCGGATCGCTCGGTATCCGACTGCCTCGCGGGATGAAAGTCGACTCTTGGTTCTGGATCGCGCATCAGGATCGAGTCGTCATCTCCGGTTTGCCGACATCGTCGATCTCGTGCATCCGGACGACCTCCTCGTTGTCAATGAGACCCGCGTATTCCCGGCGCGGCTCAGAGGAAGGCGGTCAGGCGGTGGCGGCGCGGAGATCCTGCTCCTTCGCCCGCTCGCCGAGGACGGTCGGACGTGGACCGCGCTCGTTCGCCCGGGAGCCCGCCTGAAGCCGGGGCGGGTCGTGGAGATCGCACCTCAGCTGCGGATCGAAATCCTCGATACGAATCCAGACGGGGATAGAGTGGTGCGCCTCGAATCGGGAGACATTTCCCCTCTCGAGGCCATCGACCGTTTCGGAGCGGTGCCGCTCCCGCCGTACATCGACCGGGAAGCCACCGAGGAAGATCTGGAGCGCTATCAGACCGTCTATGCGCGGGAGACCGGATCGGTCGCCGCGCCCACCGCGGGGTTGCACTTCAGCCCGGCGCTGATGCGACGAATCGAGGACCGCGGTGCCCGCTTCGCCCGCATCATCCTGCACGTTGGGATCGGGACGTTCCGACCTGTGGAAGTGGACGACCCGTCCGCGCACCGGATGCACAGCGAGTGGTATCGTGTCCCACCGGATGTGGCCGCGGCGATCGACCGGACTCGCGAGCGCGGTGGCGCGGTATGGGCCGTGGGCACCACCACCGTCCGCACGCTCGAGACGGTTGCCATTGGCGGCGGCCGGATCGCCGCGGGGGAAGGCTGGACGGATATCTTCATCCGCCCGCCTTACCGGTTCCGCGTCGTCGATCGCCTGATCACGAACTTTCACCTGCCAAGGTCGACGCTCATCATGCTCGTCGCCGCGTTCGCCGGCTACGAGCGGACCATGGCCGCGTACCGCGAAGCGGTTCAGGAGGGATACCGTTTCTATTCCTACGGTGATGCAATGGCGGTGTTGTAGCCGGACGGGATATGCTCGACAGCGGCCGCGTGATGGAGGAGATTCGCTGGCCGAGCTCGGGAGCGCGAACCGAAGGGGCGGGGCGGCGATCGTTCCGTAGCGTTAGCATCCACACCGCCTTCCGCTGGACCGGGCGAAAAGCCCGCATGGGCGATAGCGAGGCGCGATAGCGTGACGACGAAAACGACCGATGGATCGGCCGCGGCGGGAGTCCCGGCGCGCCACGTCCGCGGGTCCCGAAACCGATGAACCCGATCTTCCAGATAGAAGCCAGCGACGGTCCCGCACGGGCCGGCCGGCTGATCCTCCCTCACGGTGTCGTCGAGACCCCGGTCTTCATGCCCGTGGGAACGGCGGCCACCGTCAAGACGCTGACACCCGAGGAGGTTCAGGCCGTCGGGGCGCGGATCATCCTCAACAACGCGTATCACCTCTATCTGCGCCCCGGTCACGAGGTGGTTCGGGAGATGGGCGGGCTCCATGAGTTCCAGCGGTGGTCAGGGCCCATCGTCACCGATTCCGGGGGGTACCAGGTCTTCTCCCTGGCGGACATCCGGACCGTGACGGAGGGAGGCGTCACCTTCCAGAGTCACATCGACGGGTCGAGGCACCTCTTCACTCCCGAGCGGGTAATGGAGATCGAGCGCGCGCTGGGGGCGGACATCGTGATGGCGTTCGATCACTGCCCGCCGGGACAGGCGGATCGTTCACTTGCGGCGGAGGCTTCCCGCAGGACCATCGACTGGTTGGAACGTTGCAGGCGGCACTTCCGGTCTCTGCGAGAGTCCGATCCGGAGGGCCCGGACCAGGTGCTCTTCCCCGTGGTCCAGGGGTCGGTTTATCCTGACCTGCGCCGGGAGGCCGCGAGGCGAACCCTGGCGATGGACGATTGGCGCGGTGTGGCGATCGGAGGGCTGAGCGTCGGTGAGCCGAAGCCCGCGATGTACGAGATGCTGGAAGTTCTCGAGCCCGAGCTCCCTCCCGCATTGCCGCGTTATCTGATGGGCGTGGGCTACCCGGATGACATCGTCGAGGCGATCGGCCGCGGCGTGGATATGTTCGACTGCGTCGCCCCGACTCGGAATGGCCGCAACGGCACGGTCTGGACGCGGGCGGGTGGACGCATCAACATCAAGCGCGCCGAGTACCGGACGGACCCCGCGCCGCTCGATCCGGATTGCGACTGCTATACCTGCCGGACGTATACACGCGCGTATCTCCGCCACCTGTTCGTCTCGGGCGAATGGCTCAGCATGCGCCTGCTGACGCTCCATAACCTGCAGTTTCTCGTGGACCTTACGAAGCTCGCCAGACGAGCGGTCCTCGAGGGGCGGTATCGCCAGTGGAGCGAGGACTGGCTGGCGGCGTTCCGCGCCGGCGGTGGAGCTGCGCGATCGAGCCAGCTCCAGCGCCGGCAGCGGGGCGCGCCTGAATGAACGCACTGACGACTCACGCACTCGAGAGGAACCGATGGCAACGGGGATGATCATCCAGCTGGTCCTGATCGTCGCGATCTTCTATTTCCTTGTGATCGCTCCACAGCGGCGAGAACAGCGCAAGCACCGGGAGATGCTCAGCGCGTTGCGTCCTGGTGACGAGGTGGTCACCGCAGGCGGGTTGATCGGCGAAATCGTCCAATTGAAGGACGACCAGGTGACGCTCAAGACCGGCGACTCACGGGTCGTCGTCGAACGGTTGCGAATCGCCAGGCTCCTCAAAGCGTGAGCCCGGTGAACGCGTAATCCAGAAGGCATTGAATCCGACATGGCCCAGTTGAAAATCGAACTCCTCGGATCGCCGGTGCTCCGGGAGAAGGCGGCGGAGGTGAGCACCATCGACGAGGAACTCCGCGAGCTCATCGCCGACATGTTCGAGACGATGTATGCCGCGGAAGGTATCGGACTTGCCGGGCCGCAGGTCGGCGTGTCCAAGCGGGTCATCGTCGTGGATTTGCAGGACGAGGAGCACCCGCGGTTCGCGCTGGTGAACCCGCGCGTCGTCGAGAAGGCGAAGGAGACCGAGAAGGCGGAAGAGGGGTGCCTCAGCATCCCTGGTGTCTCGTCGCAGATCGATCGGGCGGTGGCGGTTACCGTCGAGGGAATGGACGAGAACGGCCACCCCGTCAGGATCGAAGCGCAGGGGCTTCTCGCGCGGTGTCTGCAGCACGAGGTCGACCACCTCGACGGAGTGCTCTTCATCGATCATCTGTCGCCACTCAAGCGCAGCATGCTCCTGAAGAAGTACCAGCAGCTCCGCGCGGAAGAGGAGGATGGGTCTTCGGAGGCCGGGACCGCGCGGCGTCACGGATGAGGGTGCTTTTCTGGGGTACGCCGGAGTTCTCGCTCCCTGCCCTCCGGGCACTGACGGACGAGGGTCACGACGTCATCGGAGTCGTGACGCAGCCGGACCGCCCCGCGGGTAGAGGACGGCGACCGACAGAATCGCCCGTGAAGAGGGTCGCGGTCGAGGAGATGATCCCGGTCTACCAGCCGGAGAGCGTGAAGGACCCCACGTTCCAGGAAGCGGTCGCCGCGCTCGCGCCGGATGTCTCCGTCGTCGTCGCCTTTGGACAGATCCTGCCGAAGAACCTCCTTGACATTCCCAAGCACGGTTCCATCAACATCCACGCCTCGCTCCTGCCCGAGCTGCGAGGTGCCGCCCCCGTTCATTGGTCCGTCATCCTCGGTTATCAGGAGACCGGGATCACCATCATGCGGATGGAGCCGGGGCTGGACAGCGGCCCCATCCTCCTGCAGGTGAAGGAACCGATCCGACCGGACGAAGTGATGTCCGACCTGTCTGCGCGGTTGGCGGAGGTCGGCGCCGGGGCGCTGGTGGAGGCCCTCGCCCTGATGGAAGCGGGAAAACTCGAGGAGCGGCCCCAGGATCACGAACGAGCGACGTACGCTCCCAAGCTCGACCGGGAGATGGCGCGCCTCGACTGGAGCCTGCCCGCAATCCAGGTAGCTCGCTGGATCCGCGGCCTCGACGCGGTCCCGGGCGCGTGGAGCATGCTGCGGGGGGAGGAGCCGGTGAAGCTGTTCCATCCGCGGGTCGAGATCCACACGGGTACGCCGGGCGAGGTGCTGGACGCCCAGGAGGAGGTGGGGGTGCTCATCGCCGCCGGACATGAAGCCGTCCGCGTGCGCGAAGTCCAGCCGGCCGGCAAGCGGCGGATGGATGCCGGTGAATGGGTGCGCGGACGTGGAGTGGCCGTCGGCGACAGGTTCGTCTGAGCGGTGACCAGGACGCTTCCGCGACTGCATATCGTCACGGACGACGAAGTGCTGCGGGCGGAGGGCTTCCAGAGAACCGCCGCCGACCTGCTATCGGCCGGTGGTGAACGGATCGCGCTCCATCTACGCGGAAGAGCTGTTGGAGGGCGGCGGCTCTGGGAGATGGCGTCCGCCTGCGCCGAGGTCGCACGCACCTCGGGCTCGGTGATCCTCATCAACGATCGGCTCGATATAGCGGTCGCATGCGATGCCGCCGGAGTCCAGCTGGGTGGCGAGTCTTTCGTGATCAACGATGCCAGGTCGGTGGTCGGGACGCATCGCTGGATCGGCGCTTCCATTCATTCCAGCGGGGAGGCGATTCGCGCGCAGGAGGATGGAGCCGACTTCGTAGTCGCGGGTACTCTCTACGAGACGCCTTCGCACCCGGGACGCAGGGCTACAGGGATTTCCTGGCTTTCCTCCCAGGAGCCGCTTCGCATCCCGATGCTGGGGATCGGGGGGATCACCCCCGCGCGGGTTCGCAAAGTCCGCGATGCGGGAGCATACGGCGTCGCGGTGATCCGGGGGATCTGGATGGCTCCGTCGCCGGTAGAGGCGATGGAGTCCTACCTTACCGAGCTGGAGTGAACGTGTCCGAAATCATCGAGGTACGGGTAAACGGAGAGACGCGGCGCGTCCGCGCGGGCCTGACGCTCGACGAGCTTCTGCGCAGCCTGGACCTGCAGCCGGAGATGGTCGTCGTAGAGCACAATGGCGACATCGTGCGGCGCGAGAGGTACGCGAGCGTAGGGGTCGATGCTGGTGATTCGCTCGAGCTGGTCCATTTCGTAGGCGGCGGTTGAGCCGGGGAGATCGGATGGACACTGCAGTCGATGAGAGGGTCTGGGACGAGCCGTTGGTGATCGCGGGGCGGCCCCTTCGGTCTCGCCTCATGGTCGGGACCGGGAAGTACCGGACCAACCAGGAGATGGTCGAAGCGATCGAAGCCTCGGGAGCCGAGGTGGTCACGGTGGCGGTCCGGCGGGTCGACCTGAACCGTGCCAACGAAGAGGGGATTCTCTTCCACCTCGACCCTTCCCGATATCTGCTTCTGCCCAACACCGCCGGGTGCTACACCGCCGAGGAGGCGATCCGTTACGCGCGCCTTGCCCGCGCCGCCGGCTTCACCGACTGGGTGAAGCTCGAGGTCATCGGCGACAAGGAGACACTCCTCCCCGACGTTCCGGCTACGCTCGAAGCGGCACGCGAGCTGGTGAAGGATGGGTTCCAGGTGCTGGCCTACACCAATGACGACCTGGTCGCGGCTCTGCGGCTGGAGGATGCCGGGTGCGCCGCGGTGATGCCGCTTGCTTCCCCGATCGGGAGCGGCCTGGGGCTCGTCAACCCGTACAACGTTCGTACCATCAAGGCGCGGCTCAGCGTGCCGGTGATCGTCGACGCCGGCGTCGGAACGGCGTCCGATGCCGCGATCACCATGGAGCAGGGCGTGGACGGGATCCTCATGAATACCGCACTGGCGGAGGCGAGTGATCCTGTACGGATGGCGAGGGCGATGAGGCTCGCCGCGGAGGCGGGACGGCTCGCCTATCTCGCGGGTCGCATGCCTCGTCGCGAACGCGCCGTTCCTTCGAGTCCCACCACCGGTATGCTCACCTAGACAGGTGCCCCGGGTAACCCCCGCGAGATTGGCGGCGCTCGAGGCGATGACCCGGATGCGCCGCGGTGAACTGGCGGACCGGGCTGTCACCCTGGCGGGCGCCCATCTCGATTCACGTGATCGCGGCTGGTTGCGGGAGCTCGTCTACGGCACCGCGCGGCTGAGGGGGCGGATCGATCACTATCTGCACCGCTTCATCCGGGGCGGTCCGGAGATCCTCGAGCCGGCGGTCGTCGACGTCCTTCGCCTAGGTGCCTACCAGATCCTGGAGATGGAGAGCGTGCCCCCGTACGCGGCCGTCTCGCAATCGGTAGAGCTGATTCGGGCGGGCGGGGCGCCGCGGGCGGCGGGGCTGGTGAACGCCGTGCTCCAGTCGCTCGCGAAAGGCTGGGAATCGGTCGAGTTCCCGGACTTCGCGACTCACCCCATCGACCACCTAGCTACCTGGGGGTCTCACCCGCGCTGGATGCTCGAACGATGGGCGGAGCGATGGACGATGGAGGACGTCCGGGCGCTCGTCGAACGGAACAACGAGCGCCCCGGGCTGTTCATCCGTCCGATCCGGGCCGATCCGGCCGCCGTCGTGCAGCGGCTCGCCCGCAAGGGTATCGAGGCGGAGCCTGTTCCTGGTTTTCCGGATTCGGTGCGCGTCACCTCTCCGGCAAATCCCGCGGACGTGCTGGCGATCGTACCCGCCGTCGTGCAGGACCCTGCCGCGAGCATGGTCGTGCGGTTCGCTGCTTTCCCGCGCGACACGCACGTGATCGACCTCAGCGCAGCTCCTGGCGGCAAGACGACGACGATGGCGGATGTCGGTGCGCTCGTCACGGCCCACGATGCCTCGTTCGAGCGAATCCTCCGCGTTCGGGAGAACGTCGACCGCGTAGGTCTCCGGCACCGCGTCAGCCTGGTCGTCGGTGATGCTCGCAGACCCCCCTTCCGATCCGCTTCTTCCATTCTCCTGGACGCCCCCTGCACGGGCACCGGCACCTTCCGCCGCCATCCCGACGGACGCTGGAGAATCACGGAAGCCGACCTGTGGGCGCTCGTCGCCCTGCAACGGGAACTGCTGTCGAGCGCCGCGAACCTGCTGGAGATTGGCGGCGTGCTCGTGTATTCTACGTGCTCGCTGGAACCGGAGGAGAACGAGGATCAGATCGACTGGCTGCTTGGCCAGCGACCCGACCTTCGCCTCACGGCACCGAGCAGCGCCATCGATGGTACGATGCTCGATGGCTTCTATCTTCGCCTGTTACCTCACCGGCACGGCTTCGACGGGGCCTTCGCCGCGCGATTGGAGCGAATCGAGTGAGAGCGAGAGCGAGATCCAAGGCAACCGGTGAACGCCGCACGGTCGAGCTGCGTTCCCTGCTGAAATCGTTGACCGAGCGGAGATGGGCGCTGTTCGTCACGGTCGCGTTCGCGGCGTTCATTGTCGGGTATGGGGCGTCCGCGCTGGCTTTCCGGGCCGCCGACGCTCCGACCGACGTGACACTCGTCCCGGACATCCGGGAAATGACGGTCGATGAGGCGACGGAAGAGCTGGAGGATGCCGACCTGGTGCTGGAACTGGGCGATTCGCTGGCCAACGCCAGCGCGCCAGCCGGAACGATCCTGGCCCAGAGTCCGCTTCCTGGGCAGGAAGTGAGTCTGGGCGCCACGGTTCGGGTGATCGTCAGCACGGGTCAGCCGAAGCAGGTCGTGCCTGACGTCGTCGCGATGCCCCTGGCGCTCGCAACGCGATCCCTCGAGGCGGTCGGGTTCCAGGTGACGGTCGAGGAGGTTCCGGGGGAAGGCCGGCCAGGACGCGTGATCGGGACCGAACCGGCAGCTGGGGTCGCTCTTGCGATCCCCGCTTCCATTCACCTGCGAGTCGGCGCGCCGCCGCCGCTCGTCGCCATGCCGGGCGTGATCGGCATGGCGGAGGGCGACGCCCGAGCCACGCTCGAGGCCGCCGGTTTCAGGGTCACCGAAGTGCTCTACGAGACTACGGAATTCGGCCTGTCCGAGGGGGTCGTCGGCCAGGATCCCGCACCCGGCGACAGCGTCCCTCCGGGCTCCAGCGTGCGTCTTCGCGTCACGAACCCCACAGGCGTGAGTAGTGGTGAGCGTGGAGTCACACAGGGGATCCTCAACGAAACTGAACGCGCGCGAGGATGATGATGAACCGACAATGGTACGCGGTTGCCGTCGTCATCGGCCTGATCGTTTCGCTCATCGGCGTCGGCTGGATCGTGCGGGATCGCTTCGCCCCGGTCGAGGTCGGTTCCCGGGCACCCGATTTCGTGGCGACGGATCTGAGCGGCCAACCGGTGAATCTCGCGGATCTTCGTGGTGAGGTTGTCCTGCTGAACGTGTGGGCCACCTGGTGCCCGCCGTGCCGCGAGGAGATGCCCTCGATGCAGCGGCTGTACGAGGAACTCGGGCCGCGCGGGCTCAGGATCGTGGCCGTCAGTATTGATGCGGCACCCGGTTCCGTGGACATGGCGGGCCGTCCCGGGGGCGACATCGCCGCCTTCGCGCGGGCGATGCAGCTCACTTTCCCGCTCTGGCACGATCCCAAGGCCGACATCAGCCGCATCTACCGAACGACCGGAGTTCCGGAATCGTTCGTCATCGATCGCGACGGCACGATCGTGAAGAAGGTGATCGGTCCGACCGAGTGGGACTCCGAGGCCAATCGGGAGCTTTTCCTCCGCCTGCTGGAGGGCTGAGGTGGGATCCTTCTTCCGTCGCGTCGCCCAGAACTGGAAGCTGAAAACGCTGGCGCTGGCGCTGGCGGTCCTGCTATGGGTGGTGGTCACGTCGGGTCAGGTGGCGAGCAACTGGTTCTCCGTGCCACTGGAGATCCAGCTGAATGATCCGGATTACCAGCTGACTGGCGTCCAGACCCGCGACGTCGAGGTCCTCTTCTCCGGCCCCCGAAACGACCTTCTCGAGGTAGTCGTCCGTCGGCCACCCCTCCGCCTGGTCATCGACGAGGTCACCAGCGAGGACGCCACCTTCCAGCTGAGTCCGCGCATGGTCTCCATGCCCGGGCAGTTCGCCGTCAATGCAGTCGACGTGCGTCCGTCGACCGTACAGCTCCAGTTCGCGCGGGTCGACAGCCGTATGATCCCGGTTCGGGTGCGCATGAACGATCTGCTCGGGCGCGATTGGGCCCTGGTCGACAGCCTCAGTCCGGAACCGGCGGCGATCCGTGTCACCGGTCCCCCGCAGAGGGTGGCTGCCGCCACCGAGATCTTCACCGAGACGGTGGGAGTTATCCCCGAAGACACACTCTTCGAGCGCGTGGTGGCCCTGGACACGACCGGCTTCCAGGGACTGCAGCTTTCGTCGACGAGCGTTCGGGTCCGGGGTGTGCTCGACCGGGTGGTCGAGCGGGGCTTCACGGACGTTCCGGTCGATATCGGCGGGGGCGTCACCATCCGCCCGGATCGCGTGTACGTCGTTGTGCGGGGAGTCCGGAGAGTGGTCCAGGACATGACCCGACAGAGCTTCCGCGTCGTGGTGGCCATCGACAGCATCCCTGCGTCGGTTCCACCGGAGGGGCTTCCCGTACCGGTTCGGCTGCAGGATCTCCCTCGGGGTGTTCGCGGCACGGTCGAGCCCAACGAAGTCCGCATCTATCCGCGGGAGCGGGAAGACGCGGCGAGCGCGTCTCCGGCGCCGGGTGCGTCTCCGCTGGGAGGGGACCCCGTAGCGGCCAGGTGATGAGCGCCGCATTGACGCTCGCCGTCGAAACCTCCTGCGACGAGACCTCCGCCGCCGTTCTGCGCGGCGACCGGGATCTGCTCGCGCACACCGTCCTCTCGCAGGACATTCATCGCGTATATGGCGGGGTGGTCCCCGAGATCGCCTCGCGCGAGCACCTGCGAACGCTGGATGACGTGGTCGCGGCTACCCTCGCCGAGGCGAAGGTCGACATCCGGGACGTCGACCTGTTCGCCGCGACAGCCGGGCCGGGGCTGATCGGCGCGCTCCTCGTCGGAGTCGCCTGGGTCAAGGCTGCGGCGTGGGCGCTCGAGCGGCCGGTGGTAGGCGTTCACCACATGGAGGGCCACCTCTTCGCGGTGGAGCTGGAGAATCCCGCCGCCTGTCCGCCTTTCGTCGCTCTGCTGGTTTCCGGGGGGCATACCCTCCTGTTGTGGGTGCCGAACTGGGGCGAGTACCACCTCCTGGGCGAGACCCGAGACGACGCGGCGGGCGAAGCGTTCGACAAGGCGGCCAAGCTGCTCGGGCTGCCATACCCCGGCGGCCCTTCGATCGAGGCGGCCGCTCGCGCTGGGGATCCTTCGCGACACCCGCTTCCGCGTCCACTGCTGGCGGCGAACACTCCCCCGGACGACCCGGACTATTACGATTTCTCGTACAGCGGGCTTAAAACGGCGCTCCGCAACCGGCTCCGAGCGGTAGGCGATGGCCCGTTGGCCGACCGCGAGGTGCCTCACCTCGCCGCCGCGTTCCAGGAAGCCGCTATCGAGGTGCTGGTGGCAAAGACGCAAAGGGCGACGCGGCAGGTGGGATGTGAGCGCGTTGTCCTCGGGGGTGGAGTGGCCAACAGTCGTATGTTGCGCGAGCGTCTCGCGACGGCTCTGCCGCGTGGCGAGCTGTTCTTCCCGTCGCCCCGCCTTGCGACGGACAACGCGGCGATGATCGCTCGCGCGGCTCGGTTCCGCTTCGAGCGCGGTGAGACGGCCACGCTCGACCTCACCGCTCGGGCCGACCTCCCGTTCCCCGGGCTGATCCGTCCTCCGACCCGGCCAGCCTGACGCCAGTCCGCGGAATGCTGACGATCCTGCACATCTCCGACATCCACTTTGGGCCGCCCTACCATCCGGAGGTGGGGGAGGCTCTTCTGCGTTTCGCGGAGGAAGCGTCGCTGGACGTGATCGTTGCTTCCGGGGATTTCACGCAGCGCGCGAAGGACGAGCAGTTCCGGCAGGCACGAGACTTTCTGGACCGTCTGCCGCCGGTTCCGCTGGTGGTCACGCCGGGGAACCACGACGTGCCCCTCTACCGGGTGGCCGAGCGGCTCTTCGAGCCGTACCGCAACTATCAGCGGCACATCTCCCGCGAGCTGGACACGGTGACCCGGGTACCGGGGGCGGTGATCGTGGCGCTGAACTCGACGGCGCCCCACCGCGCGATTACGAACGGGCGCATTCATCGGTGGCAGCTGGCGTTCGCCCGGGAGGCCTTCGAGGGGACACCCGAGGATGTGCAGCGAATTGTCGTCGCCCATCACCATTTCGCTCCGCCTCCGGACTTCGAGGGGGCCCAGGTGATGCCCCGGGCGAAGCGTGCGCTGGACGCGTTCACGGCGATGCGGGTCGATCTCATCCTGGGAGGGCACCTGCACCGAGCGTACATCGGCAACTCGCTGGACGTGTACTCGGGCGTCGACCGCGAGCACGGGATCGTAATCGTCCAGTCCGGGACCACGACGTCGCGCCGGGGGCGGGCGAGGGAGCGGGAGAAGAACAGCTTCAACCTTCTTCGGCTCGACCGACGACTCATCCGCGTCACGCACTACATGTACTTCGATGCCGTCGGGGGTTTTATCCCGACCAGCCGACACATCTTCTTCCGGGGTGGCAGGCCGCCGATGACTCCCGAGGCGGCCGAGGAAGGGGCTTTCTACTTAGACGATGAACCCGGACGAGCCGGTCGGACTACCTGAGGAAGAGCGGCCCAGGCTCGCCCGTGAGCGGATGGCCGGCGGCCTCTTCCGCGGCCGCGCTCGGTGGGTCGCGCTCGGAGTCCTTCTCGCTCTGTCGGTCGGGTTCGCGGGCGCTGTCTTCCTGACGCAGTCGGATCGCGGACGCTCCCAGGTGCTGGCCTTTACCCTCCGCGCGCTCGGTGGCCGGCTCAACGGCAACCTCCAGGTCGAGCGGATCGCCGGCAACCTGCTCACAGGAGCCTGGGTCTACGGGCTGAGTCTCACCGATCCGGACGGTGAGCCGCTGGCCCTCGTCGACAGCGCATACATCCGCTACCGTGTCCCGACCCTTCTCGGCGGCGACATCGTCATCCCCCGCGTGGACGTCTACGATGCCACCATCAGCATCTTCCGCATGCCGGGGGACACGATCTGGAACTACCAGCGCGTTCTGGCCGATCCGACGCCATCACCCACGCCGGGCCCCCCGGGCGCGACGCTCATCGAGAGTCTGACCCTCCACGATTCACGGGTCGAGATCCGCAGTCCATTCGGCACGGATCCACGCCTCACGCCGGACGAGCAGCAGCTGGCGATCGAGGAAGCGTTGGCCGACACGGCGCGCTGGATGGTAGAGGCCGTCCCGGGCGGATACCTGCGGACCATGTACGTGAACGTCGCGATGGCGGATCTCGCGGAGCTGTTCATCTCACCCGATGAGCGTAGCGGCACCTACCTGGAAGTGAACGACGCCGTGGCGGACATCTACCTATGGCGCGATCCGCCGCTACAGGTGAGACAGGCCGAGGCCAGGCTCCATCTGCGGGAGGGGATCGTCAACCTCGAATCGCGCTCCTTCGCGCTGCCGGACTCGCGTGGTGAGATGGTGGGAAGGATCGACCTGCGTGGTGATCGGCCGATGTACGACGTCGTGCTCACCATGGAGGCGTTCGCGCTGGCCGACCTGCGGTGGCTCTACCCGTGGCTGCCGCCGGACCCGAACGAGGGGCGGGGCTCGGGCCGGATCTGGGTCGAGGATCAACCAGACGAGCTGCTTGTCTATGCCCGTGACCTCCTGCTCGAACTCCCTGGCACCCGGGTGACGGGGCGGGGAGGAATCCTGACCGGCGATCCCCCACGGTTCGTCGATCTGGCGCTGGAGGCGGACCCACTCGACGTTGAATCGCTGGAGCGGCTGCTGCCGGAAGAACTCCCCGTCGACGAGCTGGAGATCGGCAGAGCGGTGATCCGCGGGGACTGAGAACTTCCCAGGAGACGCTTCCCTGGGGGTTTCGATCTCCAGGGATGAGCAGCCGAGGGGGCGGCGACGTCTCACGAGTGAACGACCGCCAGATCCAGGTCAATCGTCGATCCGCGCCTATCCGTATCCGGGGCAACGCGTTCCACCGCGCCGCGCCCTTGACGCCCGAGCCGCGCCGTCCTACGCTACGGGCCTCGCCTACCATCTCGCGAACCACGCACAAGGAGTCCTGATTGGCTACTGAGGTCGCCACCGGCCGCCGCGAGCATTGGGGCACCCGAATCGGGCTCATCCTGGCGATGGCCGGCAACGCGGTCGGCCTCGGCAACTTCCTGCGCTTCCCCGTGCAGGCCGCGAACAACGGCGGCGGTACCTTCCTCATTCCGTACTTCATCTCCCTGATCCTGCTGGGTATCCCCCTGATGTGGCTGGAGTGGGGGGTCGGCAGGTACGGAGGCCGCTACGGACACGGGACAGTGCCGGGGATGTTCGACCGACTGTGGCGTCACCCCGTAGCGAAGTACATGGGCGTTCTGGGCGTGGTGATGCCGCTGATCGTCTTCGTCTACTATACGGTGATCGTCGGGTGGCTTCTCGGCTTCGCCTTCTTCAGCCTCACCGGATCGTACTTCGGCCTCGACGCGGACGGCGTGCGGAACTTCCTCGGCAGCTTCCAGGATATCCACGACAGCAGTATCCACGGGGGATGGGTCGGCTTCCTGTTCTACGGGATCACGCTGACGACGGTCGTGTGGGTGCTCTCGCGCGGGATTTCCGGCGGGATAGAGAAACTGGCGCTGTACGGTATGCCCGTACTGTTCGTGTTCGGTTTCCTCCTGATGTTTCGCGTGCTGACGCTCCCGCCCACGGATGTCGGCAGCGTGTCGCAGGGGCTTGGATTCGTCTGGACGCCCGATTGGTCCGCGCTCGGCAACGCGCGGGTCTGGCTGGCCGCGGCCGGGCAGGTGTTTTTCACCCTTTCGCTGGGGATGGGATCGATCCAGACCTACGCGTCGTATCTTTCGAAAGACGACGACATCACTCTGACCGGCCTGACCACGGCCTCGACCAACGAGTTCGCCGAGGTGGTGCTGGGCGGAACGATCGCGATTCCGGCAGCCGTGACATTCTTCGGCGTGACGGGCGCAACGGCCATCGCGGCCGGCGGCAGCTTCGATCTTGGGATCGTCGCCATGGGCGTGGTGTTTCAGAACCTGCCGGGCGGTCAGCTCGTCGGGCAGATCCTCGCCTTCATGTGGTTCTTCCTCCTGTTCATCGCCGGGATCACTTCGTCGGTGGCGCTGGCCTCACCGGCGATGGCGTTCATTCAGGAGGAGTTCGGTATCGATCGGCGGGGTGCTGCCTTGGGACTGGGCGGGCTCGCTTTGATCCTCGGGCTGGCGAACATCTACTGGTTGCGCTACGGTTTCCTCGGCGAATGGGACTTTTGGGCCGGGACCTTCGGCCTCGTGCTGTTCGCGTTCATCGAGGTCTGGATCATACGCCTCGCGTTCGGCGTCGACGCGATGTGGGAAGAGTTGCACCAGGGCGCTGACCTCCGGATCCCCGGCTTCTTCAAGTTCGTGATGAAGTGGCTGATGCCCGCTTTCCTGACGGGGCTGCTGGGCTGGTGGGTGGTGACTGCAGCCTGGCCCACGCTGGTCATGGAAGGGGTAGCCGAGGAGAGCCGCGGTGCCATCTGG